>JAZLKZ010000017.1:0-45662 GCA_045597845.1 Bacteroidales bacterium
TATTCCTTTTTCATATCTAAATGATTGGAAACCACAAAGATACGAAATAATATCCAATTAACCTACTGATTATCAATTATTTATGTATTTTTTTTGATCCACATAGAATACTTTTTGATTCATTTTTAAACAGCTTCTTAAACAGCTTCTTAGGTAAGATGCTCACAGCCTGAACTTCCCATGTAATGAGACTTAAAGCGCAGAGGCCGGCGAATAAGAAATTCTTTTGTTTCATAATTACTTGTATTTTGCGTTTGACAAACAGTTTTTTATGACAACTGTCATGTAAAAACTCATGGTGCAATAATAACAATTCGGATACACGTATAAAACGCCATCCGAATTTTTGCTGTTGCACATTGTTGTCAATTATCTTTACAACAAATAGTTATGATTTCCCCCATCCGAACTTTTTTTGGATGAAATCCAAATCCAAAGCGCAAAAAAACCATGATTCAGGATGGATATCACAGTTTATTATCCACTACCTTCTTGCGAACCTTCGTGCGGAGCTTATCGAGCACACTTGTGCTGATGCCTAACAATGCTGCCTCTTCCAATCGTGACAACTTGCAACGCGACAACATGTAAACACGCCGCTCCATTTCATCCATATTTGGATATTTCAGTTCTATTGTTTCCCAAAGACCAGGATAAAGCGCATCCAGAACTTCTTTTACGGCTTCCCAGTGCTCACTCCCACCAAACACTTCTATCTCCAAATCTTTAAGAGCAATCTTGTCTTTCGGGTTTTTCATACTATAATCAAGCTTTTGCATGGCCTTAAATCTTGCGAATAGCATATCCGATAATTGTCGTGTTGCATCTATAGCTTTCTTTTCTTGCGCCATATTGCTTTCAACCAATGCCTTATTCTGCTGCATAAAGTGAAACAAGTTAGCGTTTGCTTCTGCCTCTTTCTTGTTTCTTTGGGAAGAACGATACAAGAATAAGGCCATGATACAAAGCAACATCACAATGCCCAAAGCAATGATAAGTTGTAACTGGGATTGTTTTCGGTTCATCTCGTTTTTCAGACTTTCATAGTCATATTGCCGTTGGGTACGATAAATGGCATTCTCTTGTCGCTGAAGCATTACGTCATACATTAACTTTTCATGTTTTTCACGGTACTGCAAAGCCAAAGATGCATCATTTTGACTTTCTGCCAAATGAGATAAAGCTCCGTATGCAGAGGCTAATGTTTCCTTTCTTACATTAATGGAGGGCAGAAGGGGTTCCATTTGTTTATAATATTTAGCGGCAGAATCCACTTCTTGCATCTTGAAATATACCTTGCCTACATTTAAAAATAACATGAGGCGTTCGACAGTGTCAGAACAAGGAATCTCCATCATTTTATTTAAAGATTCTACTGCTTGCTCATATTTTCCTTGACTGCGGTAAAGAACAGAAAAATTGTTGCATATTCTACGCTTTACTTTATCTGAGTTCCCTATTTTTGCATAAAGAAGACTTCGTTGGAGGCAAAACTGTGCGCTGTCATATTGTCTCAACAAAATATTAACTACCGCCATGCTGTTTTCAATTGTAGCAAGAGCGACATATCGATTTCCAAAATACCCTTCAGAAGACATTAACAAATTCATGGCTTCTTGTTCCATACCATCGTCAATGAGATTTTTTCCCATCCAATATTCTGCCATCGCCACGGTAAGGCTGTCGTCCACCATTTTACCATATTCCTCCGCCCCCTTGAACGACCGCATGGCGGCCTCTTTCTCGTCATAATGCTGCTGCACAAAGCCGCTGTAAAGGGCGGCGTGGGCGGCCTTGCCGTATTGCTTCTTGCGGGCATAATAGGCAGCGGCACGCTCCAACTCGGGGCTGGTGGAGAGGTTGGCGTGGTCGTCGAAGAAATCGTCGTCCATGATGGGGGAGATTTCCTGCCCATGGTCGCCAAACAGGGCCTCTGCCTGCAACAGGGCCATGTCCATGCGCTCACGCTCGCTGAAGCTCGCGGGCATGCGCAACACGCTGTCGATCAATCGAACGGCGCTGTCGGGCAAGGTATCGGCCAAGCGGTCGGCACGCTTCACCATGCGGCGCGCCTCGCGCGTGGTGGTGTCGCAGGCCGACAAGGCCAACAAAAACAATAATACTATCCAACAGGATCGTTTCATGCCTGCAAAAATAACACAAAAAAAAGGAATTCCGAAGAATTCCTTTATTGGGTTATTCCTTGAAATACCTGTCCAAGAACTCCTGCGCGCCTTCCATGCCGCCGTCGCGAGCCTTGGTCATCAGCAGTTTGGCATAGGTCTGGTCTTGCTGCACACCCTCACCTGTGTAATAGAGGACTCCCAAGCGAAACTGTGCGCTGCTCACCCCTTTTTCCGAGGCGGGTCCATAGTATTCTATGGCCTTTTTCAGGTCTTTCTCCACGCCGAGACCGAAGAAATAACAGTCGCCCATCTGCGCCATGGCAAAGGCATTGCCGGCATCGGCGGCATCGTTCCACCATTTCACGGCTTTTTGTGTGTCTTGCTCGGTACCCATGCCGTAAAAATAGCAGTTGCCAACATTAAGCATGGCCTGGTCGTCTTTAACGGCCGCACCTTTCAGATATAACTCGAAAGCCTTATTCGCATTGGCCGTCACGCCGATGCCAGAACGGTAGAAATTGCCCAGAGAGTTGTAGGCAGGACCATTATTTTGGTCAGCCGCCTTCTGGTACCACGCCAAGGCCTCCTTTGCGTTCTCTTCCACGCCCCAGCCCTTCTCGTAACACACGCCATAAGCATATTGAAATTGGGCATCGCCATGCTCGGCCTTGTAACGGATGGAGTCGATCTGCGAAGCTACACGATCGCCTACCGATTGTCCAGCATTGTTGAGCTGGCTGAAGTCAAGCGGCATGCCTTCTTCCATCTTCAACACAGGTCCATTCGGGTCGCCCATGGCGGTAGGATCCACACCACCTTTCTCGGGGACTATGACTTGCTGCACCGGAGCCACTGGCACACCCGGGAAGACATACGGCTCTTTCGTTGTGTCGTTGGTAGTGCTGGTCGAGGGGACTTGGGAGTTGTTGTCGTTCTGTCCGCAGGCCGTCAGCAACAACGCTGCGGAAAATATCAAAAGGAGTTTCTTCATTTTCATTTAGGTTTGAGCTCGCAAAAATACATAATTTTTCGCACGCAGAAATCGCAGAAGTTTATGAAGCGCATAGCGACGCGTATTTATGCACGCAGAATCCGCAGAACTTTGTGAAGCGCGAAGCGACGCGTATTTGTGCACGCAGAAATCGTAGATTCAACGAAGTTAATGCGCTGAACTTTATGAAGCGCGAAGCGACGCAAAAAAATGCGTCCGGCAGGCTTCTGCGCATTCAGCGAATTCTGCGTGAAATATTCTAATCCGGCAGGTTCTGCGTGCAATAGTCAATTTCCTTGGCGTGATCCAATCACTTCACCGAGAACCTCACGCCCAAATAGGCTCGGATGCCAGAAAGCGGTCCCCAAACCATGGAAGCATCGAAATCCTCGCTGTTCGGGTTGTCGGCCGAGATGATGGGATAGTTTTGCTTGTAGTTGGTCAAGTTTTCGCCGCCGACATAGAGCTCCCAGCACTTGCCCAACTTCTTGGTGACCTGTGCATTCATGATGACATAGAAAGGCGAGCGCTCGATGTTCTGACCGTTGGCCACGGCAGTAGCGTTGCCGCTCAAGTCGGGCACGCGGCTGTCGCCGTTGAACTGCGTCGTAAAGTCGAACTGCCAGGTACCAGGGGCATACGACATTGTCACCAAGCCTTTGTAGCGGTTGACGAAAGGCTTCTCGCGCAGCGTGTCGTTGATGGTCATCTTCACATCGTTGTAGCGGAAGGCCAAGGTCAGGTCGAAGTCTTTGAAGATCTCGCAGTTGGCCTCGATTTGGGCGCTGTTTGAGTATGACTTGCCGTTGAGGTTGTAGATGCGAATCTGGTGGGCGTCGGCATCGCGATCGAGGACGATTTGGTTGATGAAGTCGGTGCGGTAGAAGTCGGCTTGGAGGACAATCTCACGCCAGCCGATGTCGATGCCTTTGGTCAGGTTGATACCGTAATTCCAGGCCTCTTCCATCTTGGGCGTGTCTATGAAACGAATCATCCTCGATGAAGCCAGCATAGTGGAGTTTTCAGCCAAGATGTTGGGGGAACGATAACCCTTGCCAGCAGAAAGGCGGACGGCAAATTCATCGTGAGTTTTGAATCTCACGTGCAGGCGGGGCGTGTAGAGCATCTTTTGGTAATAGGTGTTATAGTCAGCACGGAAGCCAGCGATGATGTTCCAATGGTGATCATCGGCAAAATTGTATTCCACAAAGGCTCCCGGAACTTGTTCGACACGTTGGAAAGTGCTGTCATTCAAATGTTCATCATATTTGTCGTAGGTATAACTGGCACCTATGGAATAAGCGTGATGGTCATTCACGAGGTAGGAGTCAAACAACAGATTACCATAGTAAGAGAGTTGGTTGGCGTTATAGTCGGTCAGACCATAATAGGAGTCCATCTTGTGGTAAGTCACCTGATGTTGCATTCCGAGGCTTGTGTCTTTACGGTCAAAATGGTAGCCGCCTTTGGCAAAGGCCTCATAGCGCTCGGTGTTGATGCCGATGCCATACAGATTGTAGCCTTCGTCAAGGCGATGCTCCGGATCGAAGTCCATTTGTCCGCCAAGTCGGGTTTCTTTCAAAGCCTTGAGGCCTAACTTACAACCGAAACGTCCCGTATGGGGGTGACTATAACGTAGGAAGACATTGTATTGTGTGGTCATCGGATCGTCAAGAAACGAGTCAGCGTTTTCATCCATTTTCATGTGGCTGTGACTCACATGGCCGAATAACATGATTCCGTCGTTCTTTCCCACTTTTACGCGACCGTTGAAGTTCAAGTCCGTCATCAACATCGAGTTGCCATAGAGGTTGACAAACACTTTCTCGCTCTTATCGGGCATTGGCTCTTTGTAGTCCACATTGATTTGTCCCGTAATGGATTCGTAACCGTTTCTTACAGAAGATGTTCCTTTGGAGATCTGTATGCCATTCATCCAGTTACCAGGCACATAGTTAAGACCGAATGTCGAGGCCAAACCACGGAAATTGGGGATGATTTCGGTCATCATCTGGGTGTAAATGCCGCTCAATCCAAGCAATTGAATCTGTTTGGCGCCCGTGACAGCGTCGCTATAGGCCACATCCACCGAGGCGTTGTTCTCGAAACTGCCTGCAAGAGTACAACAGGCGGCACGCTTCAGGTTTTCGGAAGTGATTTCCTGCACAGCGATGGCTTTGATTGGGTTGATGAAAGAGGCTTTTTGTCGAGCTGCAATCTCCACCTCGTTCAGCATATGGACGGCCTTGAATACATGGTCATAGTGCACTGGCTCCATCATGTGGTGGATGGTGTCGTTCTCATAACTGACACAGCTGAACACAAGGCAGCCGATGCGCTCATGTAGCGGGATCTTGTAGTGTCCGTTAGCGTCGGTCACCGTGCCTTCGTTGACGATCTTCCAATACACGTTCACGCCTGGCAGTGGCGTGCGTTGACCGTTTTCGGCCTCTTCATATACCGTGCCTTCGATGAATCCCTGCGCAAAGGCTGTGGAGACGAAGGCGAATAATAATAGCGTTATTAGGGTGAGTTGTTTGGTTTTCATATTGATACTGTTTATGATGTTGTATGTGCGTTCTTTAGACGTCATTGCGGGCTTGACCCGCAATCTCATCTGCATTAGAGACAACCTCTCGCCTAGGAGATTGCGGATGTTCCTCCGCAATGACGGTAAGGCTCGGGGCACACGTTCCCGGTCTCGTGTCAAGGAGGATTATCAGAAAACCAAAGGATTAAGCTTCAGCGAAGAAATAAATACAATCCGCTCTCGACCAGAAAGAAACTTGAGCGTCTTTCTCTGAAATAATGGGTTGAAAACCACTTGAACCTGATTATACAAATCAGTTAAGTCGAGATGCGGCAAGACAATGGATTGCAGGTTGACAATCAAGTGTTTGTCAGGCGAAAAAACGAAGTTGTCGGTGAATTGTACCTTGCTGTCGAAGTCGTCACAGCAACATTTGGCGTTGAAATGCACAACATCGAGCGGCAAAGAGGCTTCCATTTCATGTTCATGATCGTGTCCCAAACAATGCACACAATCCGCGGCAGCATCGCCGAAACTGCCCATCATGTGATGGTCTTCGGTGCAATAGTGGAACTTCACATCCCATCCAGCAGAGATGAACAGCACCACAAGGGCCATTAAAAGGGAGCCGATTTGCAACAATCGCTTTTTCATGCCGCAAAAGTAAGGATTTTTTGTATTTTCGCAGCAAAATTCAGAATTATGGCCGACGGATACCTGGAAAAACGCTATGAGGAAGTCTTTGGCAAGGGTGCCAAGAAGACAATAGTAAAACACACCTCGATTGAAACCCTTATGGAGAAAAACCGCAGTTATCGCGGTTATGACCAAAGCTTTGAGGTGAAGCGCGACATGCTGGAACGCATCGTGGCAGTGAACACAAAGATTGCCTCGGCGAAAAACCAACAAGTGCTTCGCTTCAAGATGGTGACCAAAGAAACGGGGGCCGACATCATCGTGCAAAACATGAAATTGGGTGGTTTGTTACCCGAACTGCACCTCCCCTTCCCCGGCACGGAACCTGAAGCTTTCATCATCATTTGCAGCACCATCCCTGAAAACAAGTTTGTGGACATCGACCTGGGTATTGCAGCACAAAGCATGTTGCTGAAAGCCACTGACATGGGATTGAACGGCATCATGATTGGCGCTTTCAACAAGGCGAAGATCACCGAAGCCTTTAATTTGCCTTACGAGCCACTTTTGATTTTGGCCATCGGCAAGGGCAACGAGAAAATCAAGTTGCAACCTGTGGATGCAGGCGACAAACTGGCGTATTACCGCGATGAAAACGGTGTGCAGTTTGTGCCTAAGATCCGTTGGGAACAATTGATTATTGAATAATATATCTCACGCAGAATACGCAGAACTATGTGAATCGCTATGCGACGCCAAACATGCGTCTGATAGGTTCAACGAGTTCTGCGAATTCTGCGTGAAAAACAAATACATTATTGCAGTTTAAACGTAATCGGCATCATGTAACTCACACGAACGGGCTTGCCATCTTGTTTGCCAGGCTTCCATTTCGGCATGGCTTTGATGACACGGACAGCCTCCTCGTCGCAGCCACCACCAATACCACGCATCACTTTCACTTCATTGACGCTACCGTCTTTCTCGATGACGAAGCTGACAAACACGCGGCCTCCTATATTCTTATCCTTTGCTGCTTGGGGATATTTGATATTTTCTGCCACATACTTCATCATGGCTTCCTCACCCCCTGTATATTGAGGCATTTGTTCAACAATTTGATAGACAGTGTCTTCTTCGGATGTGGCTAAGTCAAACAGTTGTTCAAAAAGATGTACGGAGAGGGTGAACGGCTCGATGGTATAGGTAGACGTATCACCTCTTCTTTCCGTTTCCGTGATGAAAAAATTGTTTCGCTGGGTTCCGTCAGCATCATAAGAGGTGACGGTCAGTTTTTTGCATGGCTCTCCTGACTCAGGTTGGAAACCATCCGAAGTCTCGAACTTGACATAGGAACCGTCATCGGAATAAATGAGTGTGTCTTTCAATTGCATGGGAGTGCCGTCATCATCAAAGATTTCGAACTGACCCATTTCAACAGTAATGGGTTTGTCGACGGCTTGGTTGCCGAGCTTTGTCGAAGCATCTTGTGCCGTCACTTTCGTGTTGGCAATCAATAAAATAGCCAACACCGGCAATGTAGCCAAGAGCCTCCACCAGAGGCCCTTGGCCTTTTCATTCTTTGTAATCATCTTGATTCTTTTTTTGGTAAGGATTAAACTGAAGTTATTGCTCATTCCGCTGAAATCGACAGCCGTGCACTGCTGCAGGATCAGCATCATGTAGTTCTTTTTGTCAACGCCGGTGGCCACCACGTCGCGGTCGGCTTGGTATTCGTGAAGGCTCTGCAACTCCTTCTTATACAGATAGATGAAGGGATTGAACCATTGCAGGATCATCATCACCTCGGCGAAAAGGATGTCCCACGAATGGTGGTGCTCAATGTGGCTGATCTCATGTCTCAAGATGTCAGGATCCACATTTTCGTTGGGGAAAAAGGCATAACGGAAGAAAGAGAACGAACCTTGTTCGCGGCCTGTGAACACTGCCGTACAACCATCCATTTTGCGCTTTGGCGAACGAATGATGAGCACCACGAGCCTCCCCAACTTGATGAGGAACAACAATGTCATCACGCCGACACCTACTAGATAAATGCCGCCAATAACTTGCCACACGCTGAAACGTGAAGGTGTGGTACTGGTGGTCACCGTCACTTCAGGCAAGACGGGCTGGCCATCGGGCGTGACGATGACCTCATTGAGCATGATGCCGTTAAAAAGCTGTTGTTTCAAGGTCGCCATTTGAGGCACTTCAATTCCAGAAAGCAGACCGAGCAACGGCATGACCAAGGCCAACAGCATACTCGTCAGCAGGAAAAAGCGGTTGAAATGCAGGCGGTTGCTGTTGCGGAACAACAGGCGATACACCAACCAAAACACCGCAACGGTGGCTGCGATAGGCAGCAGATGACCGATGATTAATTCTTGTGCTTTCATGGCTTATTTCCTTTCTTCGGTTATGGCTTCGTCGATCACTTTTTTCAGGGCTTCCAGCTCTTCGAGGCTGAAATTCTCCTTTTTGGCGAAGGCTGAAACGAGGTCTAAATAGGAATTGTTGAAATAGCGCTCCACCACGCTGCCGAGATAGCGCTGCGAGTATTCCTCCTTGCTGATGGCAGCCGAGTAACGGTTGGCGCGACAGAAGGTCTCGTGCTTCACGAAGCCTTTGTTTTCCAAGATCTTGATGACGGTCAGCACGGTGTTGTAGGCCGGCTTGGGTTCGGGGAAGGCCGCCATAATCTCGTTGGCGAAGCCCTGGCCGATACTCCAGATGACTTGCATCACTTGTTCCTCTCCTTTGGTTAATTCTTTCATTTTCAATATCTTTAATTAATTAGTATACAAGGTTTATTTGTTTTTTCTTTTTCTCTAATCTCATTATTTCTTGATCAGTAAGTATGAAATCATTGTCACGTAAGATAAGGGTTCCCATCTCTGGTTTTTCCACAAGTTCCCACGGAAAACGCTCCAATAGGTTGTGTTCGGCATCGAATTCGTAAAGTGCTTTCATCTTCGACAAATCGGGCAGATCCAGCAAGTGATTGAATCCCACACCGAAGCGTTCGATGGAATCCATCTCTGTGATCCACTCTGGAATGAAATGCAACTCGTTGTGATGGATATAGAAATATTTCAGGCGTTTCAGGTTGCGTAAGGTGTCGGGGATTTCCTCGATCTTGTTGAACGACAGGAAAAGTTGTTGCAGATTAGCCATGTCGCCAATGAAATCAGGAATTTCCGTGATCTTATTCTTATAGAAATCCAAGTGCTTTAGGTCGTTGAAACCCGCCAGGACCTCTGGAATAGCTTCAAACTTGTTCTCATAGAAAATCAAGTATCTGGCTTGTTTCATCTCGGCAAACGATTTGGGCAAGGTACTGAGTTGATTCTTTGATAGGTTTAGGCTTTCGCAACGCAGCACACCAATATTGTCGGGGAGTTTCTTGATGCCATTGCCCGCCAACAGGATGTCTTCTACCTTCGACAAACGGCGGATATCCCGCCTTTTCAGGTTTAGTTTGTTGAAGTTCAAGTTGATTTCTTCGAGGCTATCGAGTGAACTGAGCCATCTGGGAATGTGTTTGATATGGTTGCCCTCCAGATTCAGTCTTTGCAAATGCTTGCAATGCTTGATGCTCGATGGAATACGGTCAAGACCGCAGTTGGTCAACGAGAGCACCTCGATCTTATTGTCTTTGGGAATGTCAAGATCGTATACTTCGGCCCTGACGACTTCAAATACAATCGCCGAATCAGGGACATAAGTCACATACTTGGCTCGTTGAGTCGCGCATGAGGTGAATAATCCCATCACCATTAATAATACTATGTGTCGTTTGATAGTCATTTGGGTAGGTCTTGACGCTGCAAATATAGATAACTTTTTGAATATACAACTAAAAAATTAGTTTAATTATTGTATTTTTCGGTAAAAATTTTCTATATATTTGATTTTCAATAGATTTTAAATAATTATTTTTGAAAGATTTCTTGCGAAGCAATCCTTAAACCAGTTTTTTTCAGAAAAATGCATCTATTTTCCCAAATTGTTGTATTTTTGCAGCCGCAAAGAGAAGCCACTTTAGCTCAGTTGGTAGAGCAACGCATTCGTAATGCGTAGGTCGTTGGTTCGAGTCCGACATGTGGCTCAGGATACAAAAAAATGAGAACCTGCAGGTTCTCATTTTTTTGTATCTTTGCGCCTGCTATGTCTGCACCAAACAAATTGATAGAGAAAATCGAGAACTTCACGCGGAAGTACTACCTCAACCGCCTGATACAAGGCGTGTTGGTGGGTGCCGTGCTGTGGATTGTCTTCTATCTGCTCATCAACGGGCTGGAATATTTCTCTTGGTTCCCGCCCAAAGGCCGCTTTGTGCTCTTCCTGTTTTTGCTTGCTGGTAGCGCTTTTGTTTTGGTGTACCATTTCCTCATCCCACTTGTCAACCTCATCCGTTTCCGAAAGAAGATGTCGGTGGAACAAGCCTCGGTGATGATTGGCAAGTTTTTCCCTGAAATTAAGGACAAGCTGCTTAATACCATACAGCTGAGCAACCAGATGGAGGCTTTGAATTCTACCAGTGCTGTCGGCCCTTCGACAGGCTCAGGGACCTCTGCGAATACAGGCTCAGGGACCTCAACAGACAATGCCCTCTTGGCAGCCACCATCGAGCAGCGTAGTGCCCGCCTCTCCCCTATCCGGTTTTCCGATGCTGTCGACCTGCGTGGCAACCTGAAGTATCTTGGCATCTTTTTCGGTTCGCTCCTTTTATTAATCGCCTTGATGGTGTTTTTGCCCTCCTTCGCAGTGCAACCCACGCAGCGCATCGTCAACTACGAGCAACATTTCGAGAAGCCCCTACCCTACCAGGTGGAAATTGAACAGGACGACATTGAGACCACACAAGGTAAGGAGGTGAAGTTCAACATACACGTCACGGGCGACCGCATCCCTGACGCTTTCTATGTGAAAAGTGAATTGGGGCAACAACTGATGACCAAAGGCTCAGCCAACGATTTCAGCTACACGTTCAAGAACCTGTTCAATGATTTGTCCTTTAATGTCATTGGTGGCGAGTACACCAGCCGTCCCCTGCATATCACCGTACACCCCAACCCTACCCTACTCTCCTACCGTTGCGAGTTACGTTATCCTTCCTATATCCACCGCACCAACGAGACCTTGGATGCCAAGACACGACTCATCGTCCCGCAAGGCACCAGCCTCACCTTCAGCTTTACCACACGAGACACCGAGCAGATGTCCGTCATCCGCGACTCTCTCACTACTGACCTGACAGCCAATGACGATGTTTTTGCCTATCAGTTTGTCGCAGCACAAAACACCAAGTTCGAGGTACAAGTGCAGAACACCTGGAATCAAAACATAGAGCCCCTACCCTTCTCTGTTGACGTCATCCCCGATGCTTACCCCGACATTCGTGTGGAGTCGTTCGACGAACAACTCTCTGACGATGTCTATTTCTCAGGCCTCGTCACCGACGACTATGGCTTCAGCAAGCTCACCTTCAACTGCATCGTCAAGGAACCCATAGAAAAGAACATCGTCAAGACAGTGCCTTTGGATACCAAGCAGACCCGCACATCTTTCTTCTACCAGTTCAACATGGACGATCTTGGCATCATGCCAGGACAGAACATGGAGGTCTATTTTGTGGTGTGGGACAACGACGGATTCCACGGACCCAAGTCGAAACGATCAGAGACCTTCACCTATTACAAGCCTTCGGAAGCGGCCTTGGACAGCATCGCCGACCAGCAGTCGGAAGACATCATGGAACGCCTGCAAGAGAAGTCGCAAGAGGCTGACAAACTGCAAGACGAAATCGAAAAGATGCTGCAAGACCTCATCCAGAAGAAAGACTTGGATTGGTCGGACAAGGAAAAGATGAAAGACCTGCTCGAAAAACAGCAAAAGATCCAAGACGAATGGAACAAATTGCAAGAGGAGCAGGAAAAACTTGAGGACTTCATGAAAGAGCACGACTTGGGCAATGAAGACCTCATCAAGAAACAGGAGCAGATCAACAAACTCTTCGACGAGGTAATTCCCGAAGAGATGAAAAAAATGATGGAGCAAATCGACAAGTTGCTTGAAGAGATGCCGCGCGAGCAGATGCAGCAGATGATGAAGGACATCAAGAAAAACAACCAGTCGATGCAGGAGCTCCTCGACCGCAACCTCTCGCTTTTGGAGCAACTGAAGATGGAAAAAGACCTCAACGACTTGGCCAATAAACTGGACAAACTTGGCGAGGAATTGCAGAAACAAGAGACTGAAAACCAGAATAAAGCAGGGGAGGAGAACGAACAAAAATCGGCCGAGGAAGCCAAGGAGCAATTCGACAAGATGATGGACAAACTCGACCAACTCCTTGAAAAGAACCAAGAGCTGCAGCAGCCCTTCGACATGCAAAAGGACGAGGAGATGCAGGAGAGCATCGACCAAGACCTGCAAGACGCCATGCAGAACGAGCAAAACAGCCAGCAGCAACAGTCGCAGCAGAAGAAACAGAATGCCGGCCAAAAAATGCAGCAGATGGCTAACAACATGATGATGCAGATGCAAGGCATGCAACAGATGGCCGAAGACGCCCACCTGATGCGCGTTTTGCTCGAAAACGTGGTACACGCTTCACATGAGCAGGAAGACCTAATGACTGAGATTGGTAGTATGCGCACTGATGACCCCTCGTTGGTCGAAAAGATCATCCATCAGAAGGAAGTGGCCGACAACTTCAATATGGTCCGTGACTCCTTGCGTAGCATGGCTATGCGTCAGCCTATGGTACAGAATTTCGTCTTCGATGAGCTGCATACCATCGAAACACAGACGGGAAACGCCATGAAATACCTCAACGACTTGAAGCTATCGCAGGCTATGCGTCATCAGCAGACCGCCATGATGTCGATGAACAACCTGGCATTAATGCTGGCTGAGTCGCTGGAAAACATGGAGAATAGCATGGAATCCATGGGCATGCCGATGGCCTGTCCCATGCCCAAACAAGGCCAAGGCCAACAGAGCATGCAAAGGATGCAGCAGCTGCAACAACAACTCAGCGAACAACTGAAGCAAATGCAGCAACAGATGGAACAGGGGCAACAAACACCGAATTCGATGAGTGAGGAGTTTGCCCGCATGGCCGCCGAACAGGAGATGCTGCGCCAAGGCATGCAGCAGATGCTCAACGAAATGAAGGAAAACGGACAAATCGGCGACGACGGACTCAACGAAATCATCAAGGACATGGAGAAGTTGGAAGAGGAGTTGGTGAACAAGAAGATCAACCGGCAGATGATTGAACGCAGCCAGCGCATCGAATCACGTATGCTGGAGTCGCAAAAGGCACAGGAAAAACGCGAACAAGAGGAGAAGCGCAAGTCGAACGAGTACAAAGGCTCGCAGTTCGAACGTAAGATCGATGAGTATCTCTATGAGCAGTCGCTCAAGAAAAACCAAGAGTTCCTGCGCAGCAACCCCATCGAATACGCACCTTATTACAAAGATAAGATCAACGAATATTACCTGAAGAAAAACACGCATTGAGATGATCAGATTCAGCACATTGGACGTGGATATGCCGCCCGTCGAACCGCAACGCGACAAGGCTTGGATAAGCCAAGTGGTGGAAAGCTACGGCAAGACGGTAGGGGAGTTGTATTATTATTTCTGCAGCGACGAGAAGCTGCTGGAGATCAACAGGGAGCGCCTTGGCCACGACTTCTATACCGACATCGTCACCTTCCCACTGACCGATTGTGAAAGCGTGCTATCGAGCGAGTTCTGCATCAGCATCGACCGCATCAAGGAGAATGCCGTGACCTTTGGTCGCAGCTATGAGAGTGAATTACATCGTGTCATCATTCATGGTGTGTTGCATCTTATCGGTTTCGATGACCTGACGGATGAAGAGGAGAAAGAAATGCGTGAAAAAGAGGAAGAAGCACTGAAGTTATTATTTAGTTAATTGATTATCAAATACTTATATATATTGTTTCCCGTGAAACACTGACAAAGAGCATGTATTTTGAACCGTATGATATCATCGTTGTAGGCGCCGGTCACGCCGGATGCGAAGCAGCAGCAGCTGCGGCCAATATGGGCAGTAAGGTCCTGCTCGTTACCATGGACCTGCGGCTGTTTGCCTCCATGTCTTGCAACCCCGCCATGGGCGGTATCGCCAAAGGACAAATTGTCCGCGAAATCGACGCCATGGGCGGCTATTCTGGCATTGTCAGCGACCGCACCATGATCCAATTCAGGATGCTCAACAAATCGAAAGGACCCGCCATGTGGAGTCCACGGTGCCAAAACGACAAGATGATGTTCTCTGCCGAGTGGCGCAGCCTATTGGAAAAGACACCCAATCTCGACTTCTGGCAGGACACCGTAACGGGTCTACTGATCGAAGGCGACCAAGTGAAAGGCGTAAAAACCATGATGGGAGGGGAGATTCAAAGTAAAGCCGTCATCATGACCAATGGTACCTTCTTGAACGGTTTAATACATATCGGCGAACAGCATTTTCCGGGTGGCAGAATGGGTGAGGTGGCCAGCCATGGCATCACTGAGCAGCTCAAAGAGTATGGCTTTGAAGCCAAGCGGTTGAAGACCGGCACTCCAGTTCGTATCGACGGCCGCACCATCGATTTCAGCAAACTCATCGAGCAAAAGGGAGATGAAGAAGTGGTCGGATTCTCTTACACAGAACCTTTTAAGATCAGCAAGCAAAGGAGTTGTTGGATCGCACACACATCGTTAAAAGTGCATGAAACGCTGCGCAAAGGGTTCAAATACTCACCCATGTTTAACGGCAGAATACAAGGTGTAGGGCCCAGGTATTGCCCCAGCATTGAAGATAAAATTGAACGATTCGCAGGGAAAGACAGCCATCAACTCTTTGTGGAGCCCGAAGGCTGGACCACCGAAGAATACTACCTCAACGGTTTTAGTTCTTCCTTGCCGGATTATATCCAATATGAGGCCTTACGGCAAATAGAAGGCTTCGAAAATGCAAAGATTTTCCGACCCGGTTACGCCATCGAATACGATTATTTCCCACCCGAGCAGCTACACCATTCCTTGGAAACAAGACTCGTGCATGGATTATACTTTGCCGGGCAAATCAACGGAACAACGGGTTATGAGGAAGCGGCTTGTCAAGGCATGATGGCGGGTATCAATGCGACACTGTCATTGAAAGATGAACAGCCACTGGTTCTTTCGAGAACACAAGCCTATATAGGTGTACTCATCGACGATCTCATCACAAAAGGCGTTGATGAACCCTATAGGATGTTCACGAGTAGGGCAGAGTATAGAATCTTACTCAGACAAGACAACGCCGATGCTCGACTCACAGAATTATCATATAAGTCAGGATTGGCTAAAGAAGAACGGTACCAAAAATACTTGGAAAAACAGCGGAAAGTAGAAGAGATAAAACAATTCTTGAACGATACTTACGTTTATCCCGAGGAGATCAATGGTCTACTAGATCAAAAAGAAAGCTCAAGAATAGACCAAAAGATGATGCTGTCTTATTTACTCCTGAGGCCACAACTAAAGTTAACTGATATAATTGAAACTGTTCCTGCTTTGGAACAATACAAGACACAAGACAAATTTATAAAAGAATGTATCGAAGAGGCAGAAATACAAATCAAATACGACAGTTATATTCAAAAAGAATATGAACTAGCCGACAAACTAACCCGATTAGAGAACATAAAACTCCCCATCGATTTTGACTACCATACTATTCAATCACTATCATACGAATGCCGCGAGAAACTGAACCGCTACAAACCGGAAACACTAGGTCAAGCGTCAAGAATTAGCGGTATTTCGCCAGCTGATATAAACGTATTAGCCATATTTTTAGGCAGATAGCACAATTGTTCCACATGAAACACAAAATGAAATGAACTACAAATGCCCATGGTGCGGATCAGAAAAAGCACAAATACACTTATGGTTAAAGGATGAATTCCTGACCCAAAAGGACTTCCAAATCTACGAATGTAAATCATGCGGTTTATTGTATACAGAACCAAGACCTAACAAAGAAGAAATTGGCAAATACTATAAATCAAAAGCATATTATAGCCATCAAGAGAATAAGAAGGGCTTGATTCCAAGGCTTTATGAGGCGGTAAAAAGCATCAATCTGAAAACTAAATACAATCTGGCAACTAAAGGAATGCAAAAAGGAAAGGTGGTAGATATTGGCTGCGGGGTAGGGGATTTTCTATGTATTATGGATAAACAAGGTTGGGAAACAATCGGCATAGAACCATCAGAAGAGGCAAAAGAGATCGCAGAAAAGAGACTGAACCATAAAGTATTAAAGCCAGAGGACCTGCAAAATCTGGAAACGCAATCCCTAGATTTAATCACCATGTGGCACGTCTTGGAACATGTAGATGACCTAAAAGAAGAAATCCATCAAATCGAGCGCATACTAAGGCCTAAAGGTAGACTCGTTCTGGCACTCCCGAATTTTAAGTCCTACGATGCACAATTCTATAACATTCACTGGGCTGCCTACGATGTACCACGACATCTGAACCATTTTTGCAAGGACTCAATAGTTAAAGTATTCAAAAACAGCGAATTAGAATTAGTAAACACAGATAAACTGCGATGGGATGCCTATTACATCTCTTATATGAGCGAAACATTCGAACGCCATAGATTACCCTTGTTAAGAGGCGCATTCAGAGGGATGATTTCAAATTGCAAAGCAAGGAAGTCAAATGAATGGTCAAGTAGGGTGTATGTTTTTGAGAGAAAATAAAAATTGAAATAAAGGCCGTTTTTAGGCCATTAGAACGATTTTTGATCAAAATAAGAAAGAACTAAGAGAAACGCTTAAAAAGAGGCTTAAAACGAAGGATTTGTAAAACATAGGGTATCAAACGTTTATAAGGTTTATTGCTAAATCGGTGGAAAAATGAATACGAAAAGGAAAACATGGGGCTGGATCATCTTGGGGTTTGCACTCCTCGTGCTTCTTGTTACAGGAGCAGGGGCGTATTTTCTTTCCAAACCCAAAATTACAGCCCGCCTGGTGCAACACTCCGTCAAAAAGGCACAAAACGAGATCGAGGCTGTAATGGCCACCGCCACCGATTTCACGGAATATGAAAATCACAATGTCGGCATCTATGCTTTCATTAATGACTCACTCGTTTTCTGGAACAACAACGCAGTGGGACCTAAACTCATCAAACGAAAGATAAAAGCCAATTGCGATACCATTTGCAATTTGCTTACTGGGGATTATTATGTAAAATCGTTTGAAAAAGGACCATTCCAATGCTACGCATTCAAAATCCTCAATACAACATATAAACTTGAAAATAAATATTTTAGAAACAGATTTGTGGCTAACAAGTTGGCCGTAAACAATAAAATCGTTTTCGGCGAAAAAGAGGGTTATGAAATAGTGTCTAAAGAAGGCAAACTGTTAGCAAAAGCGAAGATAGAACAACGAAAAGGAATAGATCCGTTATATAGGAAAGGATTGATCATCTTCGAATGCATTTTAGCGCTCATCGGTTTGGCTTTAATACTAACGAAAAGATCGGAGAAAAGCATCAAGAAATATGGGGTCGAGAAAGGACTTGCACTGATCATCCTCCTCGCCATAGGATTGACCTACCTCTATAACGCCATCCAAACAAAACGTGAGAACCAAGAGATGGTAAAAATGGCGCAATCGCTACTGGAGAAAAGAGACATACAATTTGAAACGTCGTACAGCCAGTTTGAAAAACAACTGAAGGCCGATACCAACCTACGCGACATGGTGTTTGACCAAAGCAACGTCCTCAACGATATAATCTTAGGCTACTGCAAGGAACTACTCTTCGACGACAACATGAAAGAGTATATCACCACAGTGACGGTATGCGAACCAAACGAAGAGATCACGATTCAACCCGAAGGCTATGTCGCAGAATGCGAAACCTACTTCAACGAAAAGATAAGCAACGAAAAGCAAACCCGGGTAGCAAGTGAGCTCTATGTGATGGATTATTACACCTTGGATCCAAGTTATCTGGCCAAGATAAAAATAAATTCAAGAGACACCTTACAGCAACGAACGCTCTATCTCGAGTTCTACAAGCCCATCGCACCTGAGGGATTCAGCTTCCCGCAACTCCTCAAAGAGGACAACTCGCAAAAACCCTACGACTATTCGGTGGCAAACTACCGCGACAATATCCTGACCTACAAATATGGTCGCTATATCTATCCCAACTTCCTCAATAGCATGAAAGTAAGGGATAAAGAAATCAGCACAGAAGGCGGTTACAAACACTACGCCATTCATAAGGACAGCAACAGCGCATTGCTCATAAGCAAACCCAAAAAGGAGAAATCAGCCATTATAGCGCCGTTTGCATTATTCTTCTTGGGATTGCTACTACCTTTCCTTTTCATCTTATGGCTGATTAGACCCAATAAACACAACAAATGGAAAGATAGAAGTTTCAGCCAACGCCTGCGAACCTTGGTACTCCTTACCTTAGGCATATCATTTTTAGCGATTGGCCCAGTGACCGTGCTCTATATGCGAAGCGTCTACAACCAAAAGACAGCAGCGGCGCAATATGAGACCACCAGAACGGTAGGTCAGGAAATGACGAACGATTTGGATTTAGCAACTCTTGTTGACAAAGGCACAAGAAATACATGGAATGAAATTCTGCAGCATTATGCAGCTACATTATTCACCGACCTCAACTTGTACGACTTGACCGGAAAACTGATAGCCACCACACGACAGGAAGTGTACGAACTCACGCTGCAAGCAACCATCATTAATGCGGAGGCTTACCAAAACATGGCGCGTAATAAGAACCTGTACTACACCCATAAGGAATACCTCGGAAAAGGACAATACGAGTCGGCCTACATTCCATTAACCGACGACCATGGCAACACGTTGGCCTATCTCAACACGCCTTATTTCACCAGCGCTATCGATCTCCACAACGAAATCAAGAATTTCATTCTGACTTATATCAACATCATCCTCATTCTCTTGGGTGTCGCCCTGTTTTTCATACTAAGGATAACGAGACGCTTGACCCAACCCTTAGCCCTGATACAAAACAAGATGGGCGACATCAAAATCGATCAGCGAAACGAACCCATCGAATGGAAAGGAGACGACGAGATAGGCGCCTTGGTCAAGCAATACAACCAACTTATCGTAGAGCTTGAAAAGAGCGCGGCTGAGCTGAAACGCACCACGGCCGAATCGGCATGGCGTGGCGTGGCACGGCAGGTAGCCCACGAAATCAAGAACTCGCTGACGCCAATGAGGCTTAGCGTGCAACTGCTGCAACACAACATCGAAAACGGCAAAGCCACACCCGAGCAGATACAACGCACCACCAATACGCTCATCGAGCAGATTGACGCTTTGTCTGACATCGCCTCGTCGTTCTCGAGCTATGCCAAGATGCCTGAAAACCATCCCGAGCCCCTCGACTTGGCAGAGCTGGTCGGCAACGTGGTGAACCTCTACGACAACGCCGAGAACATCACGTTCCACTACGACTACGACCCCTCGCAAGACCACAACTTCAACGGCGACAAGACCAACCTCAACAGCGCGGTCAGCAACCTCGTGAAAAACGCGGTGCAGGCCATCGGCACAAAGCCCGACGGAAAGATTGTAGTTTCGCTACAATCGACAGACACAACTTTCCTTATCGGCGTGAAAGACAATGGCAAAGGCATCAAGAAAGAAGACAAGGAGAAGATCTTCCTGCCCAACTTCACCACCAAGACTGGAGGCTCGGGCGTGGGCCTCTCGCTGACCTACAACATCGTGCAAGCCGCTGGAGGCAGCATTTCCTTTGAAAGCCAAGAAGGGGAGGGGGCGGAGTTCATCATAGAATTGCCTAAAAAATGAGACCAACCCAATATATAGCATAAACCAACGTTTTGGTAAGAACAGGAGAAAACGACATGGCAGAAAACAGATTAGGCTCACTTGCGAAACAAACCGCCATTTACGGCCTCAGCAGCATCATCGGCAGGTTCTTGAACTACCTGCTCGTGCCGCTTTATACTTACAAAATCGCGGCCGAATCGGGCGGCTACGGTATCGTTACCAACCTGTACGCCTACACCGCCTTGCTGTTGGTCATCTTGACTTTCGGCATGGAAACGACCTTCTTCCGTTTCTCCAACAAAGAAAGCGTCGACCCCAACAAGGCTTTTTCCACCTCGGGTTTGACGGTAGGTTTGGTGAGTTTGGTTTTCGTGATCTTGGTCAGCATTTTTTTGAAACCGATTTCCAATGCCTTGCATTATGCAAGCCACCCCGAGTTTGTAGAAATCATGGCCGTCATTGTGGCTTTAGATGCTTTTCAAGCCATTCTGTTTGCGCGTTTGCGTTACGAGAACAAAGCCATTAAGTTTGCCTCGCTAAAACTGTTGTTCATATTCCTCAACATCGGACTGAATCTATTCATTTTCTTGGTCGCACCTGGTCTGAAAGAGAGCCATCCCGCCTTGATGGGGTGGTATGAAAACAGTTACCAAGTCGGCTACATCTTTATAGTAAACTTGATTTGCACAGGACTGATTACCCTCGGTTTTATTCCAGAAATCAAAAAGTTACGCTATGGAATTGACCGCGACTTGCTCAAACAGATGCTACACTATACCTGGCCTTTACTACTGCTAGGCTTGGCCGGCATCCTTAACCAAGTGGCCGACAAGATTTGTTACCGTTTTATCGTTCCAGGCGAAGAAGGCGATGTGCAGTTGGGCATCTATGGTGCCTGCGTGAAAATCGCTATGATTATGGCTATGATTACACAAGCCTTCCGCTATGCTTACGAGCCATTTGTCTTTGGTGGCAAACGCGATGAAAAGGACAAAGAAGCCCAAGCCAAGGTAATGAAGTATTTTATCATCTTCACGCTGTTTGCATTTCTCGCCGTGGTGATGTACATGCCCATCCTGAAGCACATCATCAAGAGTGACTATTGGGAAGGCCTGCGTGTGGTACCCATCGTGATGATGGCCGAAATCTTCATGGGCATCTATTTCAACCTCTCGTTCTGGTATAAACTCATCGACGAGACCTGGTGGGGTGCCATTTTCTCCGCTATCGGTTGTGCGGTATTGCTCGCCATCAATTTCATCTTTGTGCCCAAATACGGCTACATGGCCTGTGCCTGGGGCGGTTTCGCAGGCTATGGCACCTGTATGATACTCTCTTATTTTGTCGGACAGAAGAAAGCCCCAATACCTTATGACTTGAAGTCGGCATTCCTCTATTTCGCCATTGCCATCGGATTGTTCTTTTCCCAGAGATACATACAAATCGACAACAAGGTTTGGACCTTGATCATCAATACAGGTTTGCTGATGGTCTTCTTCGCCTTCATCTGCTGGAAAGAAAAAGACCTGGTGAATAGCGTCATACATGTAGTGAATAATAAAATATTGAAAAAGAAATAGATATGAAACTCAACATCGTCAACACTTCAAATAACCTTATGCCTGCCTACGAGACCAAGAACTCGGCTGGCATGGACCTTCGCGCCTATCTGCCCGAAGGTCCCATCACCCTCGAACCCATGCAGCGTGGCCTCGTGCCGACGGGTCTTTACATGGAGATCCCCGAAGGCTACGAAGGACAGGTGCGTCCCCGCAGCGGTCTGGCCCTCAAGAGCGGCATCACCGTGCTCAACTCACCTGGTACTATTGACGCTGACTATCGCGGACAGATCTGCGTCATCCTCATCAATCTCTCCGACAAGGCGTTTGTCATCAACAGCGGCGATCGCATCGCGCAGATGGTCATTGCCAAATGCGAACAGGCCGAGCCCGTGCAGGTGGAGACGCTTACGGAAACCGAGCGCGGCGCAGGCGGTTTCGGTCACACTGGAAAAAATTGATAAAAAATAAAACTAATGAATAACCTAAGACACACCTCAAACCGTCATTGCGGGATCGACCCGCAATCTCCCAAGCAAGAAGCACTTTCCCTTATGCTCGGGAGATGGCGGATGTACCTCCGCCATGACGGTATAAAACAAGTCTTTTTTCTTCTGTTATTGTCGTTTTCCTTGAATTCCTTCGCTCAAACCATGTCATCGGAATATGAAGGCAAGCCCGACAAGAAAAAGAACGCCACTTATTTCTCGAACGGCTTGCAGAGCAAATACCGCGAGGACACCGAAGGCGCCATCCGCAACTTCGAGCAGGCCTTGCGCTTCATGCCCAACGACGATGCCAGCATGTTTGAGCTCAGTGTGCAATACTACAACGCAGGTCGCATAGAAGAGGCTTTCCAGATGATTCAAAAGGCCGTAAAAGTTGACCCAAAGAACAAATGGTATCAGATGCGTCTAGGGCTGTTTTACCGCAACTTGGACCAATATGACGACTTCATCAAATTGTATGAAAAGCTGACCAAGCAATATCCCGAAGACCTAGATATGCTCAGCGAACTGATTGAGGCCTATTTGGTCACGGAAAACTACACTAAGGCATTGGAGAAGATGGATTTGCTGGAACAGAATGTGGGAGCAAACGAAATCATCACCGAACAACGTCTCAATGTTTACAAACGTCAAGGCAACAACAAGAAAGTGATCTCTGAGCTTGAGAAGCTGATAGCACAAAACCCCGAAAACGTTCGCTATTATGGCATGTTGGCTCAAGTGTATGCCGAAATGGGCAAAGACAAGGAAGCCTTGAAATTGTACGAGAAAATCAAGGAAGTCAACCCCAGCGAGCCCTACATCAACATCTCACTCATGGAGTTTTACGAGAAGAGCGGTGACCAAGAAAAGGCTTTCAACGAACTGTTGGCCGCCATCCGAAACAAAAACCTCGACCTTGCTACGAAAGCCAATATATGGGAGTATTGGATGGGAAAAAACGAAAAATCCAACCAAATCGATGAGCAGGCACGGCAATGCGGTGAAGCCTTTATGGAGACCCATCCCGACAACAAATTGGGGTATCTTATCCTCGGCTCCTATTATATGACAAAACAAAACTCGGTGAAATCGAAGGAGCTGAGCCTGAAAACATTGGCTTTGGACAGCACCGACTTCTATTCCTGGCAAAACCTCATCGTCAGCGAATCGCGGCTCGAAGACAACGAAGCCGTGCGCGACCACGCCATCGCCGCTTTGAAGTATTACCCCATGCAACCGGTGTTCTATTGGTATGCCGGTGTGGCCAACGCCGTGCTCGACAACAACGAAGACGCCGTCATCTATCTCGAGAAGGGTAGGAGATACACCTCCGACAAGATGCAGATGTCGGAATTCGATGCTTTCTTGGGCGACATCTACCATCAGCAAGGCGAAGACACGAAAGCCTTTGATGCCTACGACCGCACCTTGCGCAACAACCCCGACAATGCCTTGGTATTGAACAATTACGCCTACTACCTCTCGCTACGCGGCGAAAGACTGGAGGAAGCCTTGGAGATGGCCATACGCGCCAATGAATTGGAGCCCGACAACGTCTACTACACCGACACCTACGCCTGGGTGCTCTACAAGCTCGGCCGCTACAAGGAAGCCGAGAAGATGATGAAAAAATGCTTAGGCCTCGAGAAAGACCCTTCGGGCGCCAACTTGGAGCATTACGGCGACATCCTCTTCAAACTCGGAAAGACTGACGAAGCCAAAACCTACTGGAACAAAGCCAAACAAGCGGGAGGCTATTCAAATGATTTGGAACGAAAATTGAAAGAAAACTAAGTGTGAAGGTATTAACTAAAATAGCATTCCTCGTCCTGTTGCTGGCCGCCACCTCTTGTGCCTCGCGCAAGAAAACCGTTGCGCCTGTTCAGCCACAAACCTTCGAATGGCTCACGGCCAACATGAACATCCAGGCTGAAGGCAACGGCATGAACTTCGACGACCTCTCAGGACAACTGCGTATGCGTAAGGACAGCCTCGCCTGGCTCAGCGTGACCGCTTCAATGGGCATCGAAGTGGCACGCGTCAAAGTCAGCACCGACTCGGTCTGGATCCTCAACCGACTGGAGAAGACCTATTTGGCCGAACCGATGGAAAACGTAGCCCAATACCTCGGCATTCCGCTTAGCCTCACATTGCTGCAAACGTTACTCTTGGACAATAACGAAGGCCTTCCTCCCGTTGAGAACCAAACGGTACAATTGAAGACTTTCGTTTGGGGTAACTTGGCCGCCAAAATCAAATACCACAACATCAAACTCAATGAGACGACCACCTTCCCGCTGAAGATCACAGATAAGATGGAACGTTTTCGCCTACAAAAGAAAGGATACTAATACTTGAAAAAGCTATATATCATATTGGTTTTGCTGTTGTTGGCTTTGGTCAATCCGGTTTATTGCCAAAAGACGAAAGGCAAGTCGAAGAAACAGCTGCAGAGCGAGATAACCTCATTGCAAAAGGAAATCTCGACCGCCAACCAGCTGCTGAAAAAGACCAAAAAAGACAAGGAGATGACCCTCAACGAAGTCAACCTCCTCGACAAGAAAATCAAGCAGCGTGAGCAACTCATCAAGGCCTACAACGAACAAATCGCCGTCCTCGACGAGGAAATCAACGCCGGACAGAGCAACATCAAGACACTCAACGCCGACTTGGGCAAACTCCGTAAGGAATATGCAAAGATGCTCACCTTTGCCAACAAAAACCGCAGTCATTACGACAAACTTGGCTTCGTCTTCGCTTCCCAAAACTTCAACCAAGCCTTTAGGCGCCTGCGTTATATCCGTGAGTTCAGCGATGCCCGCAAGGTGAAGATGGACCAAATCGCATCCACCGAACGCCGCATCAGCGGAGAGGTGGAAGCCAGCCAACAGGCACGCGAGGAACAAGCCGCCCTGCTGAAAGACGAAAAAGAACAGCAAGAAGCGCTGAAGAAAGAAAAAGAGGAACTCAACAGCCAAGTAGCCAAGCTGAAGAAAAAAGAAGGCAACTTGCAGCAAGACATCAAGAATAAACAACAGCAGACACAGAAGCTGCAAAAAGCCATCGACGACATCATCGCCGAGGAAATCCGCAAAGCCAATGCCGAAGCCGAGCGTAAACGCAAGGAAGAGGCCAAAAAGAAAGCCGCTGCAAACAAAGACAAGGGTAAGACAGCCACCACATCGTCCCCTGCCACACCCGCCCCCAGCAAAGAAAAAGGCATGGCGCTAACGCCATCGGAGCAGACCCTCTCATCGAATTTCGTCAACAATAAAGGCAAGCTACCGTGGCCTGTCGAACGTGGCGTCGTCTCCTCGTCATACGGCAAACACGCCTCGGTGGTCTCCAGCAAGGTCACCGTGACCAACAACGGCATCGACATCGCCACCACTGAAGGCGCTAAGGCCCGTGCCGTCTTCGACGGCGAGGTGGCCAGCGTGGCTAAACTGGTGGGGTCAAACACCGTGGTCATCATCCGACATGGTGAGTATTTCACCGTCTATTCCAACCTTGAAAACGTGACCGTGAAACGTGGCGACAAGGTGAAGACCAAGCAAAACATCGGCACGGTACATACCAACAAAAACGAGAACAAGACCGAGATACACTTCGAGTTACTAAAAGAACAAAGCCGACAAAATCCGGCAAACTGGTTATCGAAATGAAAAGAAGAACACTGATATTATTGTTGTTGGGCTTAAGCCTTCTGGCTGCCTCATGCAAGACCAAGGAAGTGCCTGGTCGCCGCCGTGCGCCCCGCCACTGCAATACCTGCACCAAGTGGAGCTATGCACCACAGACAGACTACGACAATCTGGTTTTGGTAAACGATGAAACCTGAAGAACTGTCCCTGCTGAAGCATTATTTCCCAGAGGCCGCTGTAGCCATGGTGGGTAACATGTATGAGCAACGGCGCTTCAAACTGCATTTCAAGAGGCCTCGCATCTCAAAACTGGGCGACTTCCGTGCCCCGCGCACCAAAAACGGCATCTGTGCCATCACCCTCAATCTTGACCTCAACCCCTATCAGATGCTCATTACCTATGTCCACGAAGTGGCGCATTATGATGTCTACCAGCAGTATGGTTCAAGACTTGTGCAACCCCATGGACAAGAATGGCAGGATTGCTTTTCCGCCTTATTACAGCCTTTCATGACCGACACCATCTTCCCCCAAGACGTCCTCACCCAACTCCAACACCATCTCAATCACATCAAAGCCAGCAGCACTGCTGACCTCAAGCTGCAACGCGTGTTGCAAAAATACGACAAACACCCCGAGTCGGTCAAAACGGTGGAAAGCCTCCCTGCGGGTGCCCGTTTCACACTGAAAAACGGTCTCGTCTTCCAAAAAGGGGAGAAGCAGCGCACCCGCTACAAATGCTATTGCGAGAGCAACGGACGCTGGTATTTCGTGTCGGCCTTGGCGGAAGTTCAACTGATTTTGAAATAGATAACAAAAAATTCCTACTTTTGCAGCATAAAATGGAGCATTATGCGCAAACTCGTCACACGTATTTGCAACTTCATCTTTGGAAAGCATAAAAACAACACCTTGCCTCGTTATTGGATCCTGGCAACGGATATGGCCATTGTTTTCATTGCCTACGTCATCGCCGTGGTGTTGGTCTACTTCAATGACATTTCCAAATTGAACCTCATCGTTGACTGGAAACGCGTCTGGCTCTTCCCCCTCGTCTACCTCATCTCATTCCTGCTCAGCAAGACCTACGATGGCATGTTGCGCTATTCGGGCTTCAACGACATCAGGAAAATCTTTTCGGCCTGCACTTGGACGCTGCTGTTCATTGTGTTCAGCAAATGGCTGTTTATCAAATTCTACCATCCTTTTGCAGTCAATTTCTATCCTCCTTTCACCATCATAGGCTACCATTATCTCATCACGCTCGTGCTGATGATCATGCTTCGCTTTACCATCAGGCGCCTTTATAACGAGGTTTATAAAAACGTTAGCAACAAGATAAACACTATCATTTATGGCGCAGGGGATGGAAGTACTATTTTGTTCAGAACATTAGAGCAGGATACCTACTCGAAATACAAAATCAAAGCTTTCGTTGACGACGACCCGAAAAGGGTGGGTTCCCAGATTAATACAATCAAAGTCTATGCACCCAACGAGGTCATGACAGAGGAGTATATCCTGAAAAACAACATCGAAGTATTGATTATCGCCATCCCAAGCCTTGATGAAAAGCGAAGAAAGGAAATCATCGAACAAGGCTTGGCGCTTAATCTGGATGTGAAGTCAGTCCCCTCGTTCGACAAATGGGTGGATGGCAAACTCTCCACCAGCCAGATTCAGGATATCAAGATCGAAGACCTGCTTGGCCGACAGCCCATTACCTTAAGCAACGAGAACGTGTCAAGGGAAATCTGCGACAAAGTGGTGCTGGTGACTGGCGCTGCGGGTTCCATAGGCAGCGAGATCTGCCGTCGGGCAATGCTTTACCAACCCAAGCAGTTGATTATGCTTGACCAAGCAGAGTCGCCGCTCTACGACTTCCAGTTCGAAATGAACAACACGGTCCAATTCAAGGAGATGAAAGACCGTATGGCATTCGTCATCACCAACGTAAAGGACCCGGTCCGCATGAGGGAGGTCTTTGAAAAATATCATCCCCAGGTGGTATTTCATGCCGCAGCCTACAAGCACGTGCCCTTTATGGAGGAGAATCCCTACGAGGCCGTGTATGTCAACGTGTTCGGCACCAAGCTTGTGGCCGACTTAGCCACTGAATATGGCGTCGAAAAGTTCGTGATGATCTCAACAGATAAGGCTGTCAACCCGACCAATGTGATGGGCGCCACCAAACGCATAGCCGAGATTTACACGCAAAGCCGAAAGGGACAAACCAAATTCATCACCACAAGGTTTGGCAATGTGTTGGGTTCCAACGGCTCAGTAGTACCGTTGTTCCGCAAGCAGATTGAGCAAGGCGGACCTATCACCGTCACCGACCGCCGCATCACGCGCTATTTCATGACCATACCCGAAGCGTGTAGCCTCGTCCTCGAAGCTGGTGCCATCGGCGAAGGCGGCAACATCTTCGTGTTCGACATGGGCGAGAAAATCAAGATTTGGGACTTGGCAGAAAAGATGCGCAAACAGGCTCACCGACCCGATGTGGAAATCATCGAGACCGGACTACGGCCTGGCGAGAAACTCTACGAAGAAGTGCTGGCCAACGAGGAGAACACCATCAAGACCGACAACGAAAAAATCATGCACGCCGTGGTACGCAAATATGAAACTGAAGAAGTGGACGGCATGATTGAGAAACTCCAAAACGAATTAGAGACCTGCGACCCGATGAAGATAGTGGCCCAGATGAAAGCCATCGTGCCCGAATTCAAAAGCAACAACAGCATATTCAGCCAGTTAGACTAATCAACCAAGATGTACACCCTACACACCGATCCGCTCCACCGCATCGCTTACGCTACCGATGCCTCCGCCTATCGTGAAGTGCCGCAAGGCGTGGCCTTCCCCGAAAACGAACAGGATATCGTCTACCTCATACAGGAAGCACAACAACGAAAGACCCATCTCATACCGAGAGCGGGAGGCACCTCCATCGCCGGACAGGTGGTGGGCAGCGGCATCGTGGTCGACATCAGCAAGCATTTCAAGAAGATCTTGGAAGTCAACGTTGAAGAACGCTGGGCAAGGGTGCAGCCTGGCGTCGTCCTCGACGAACTCAACCTCGCCTTGGAGCCTTATGGACTCTTCTTCAGCCCTGAGACCTCCACAAGCAACCGCTGCTGCATAGGCGGCATGTTCGGCAATAACTCCTGCGGCTCCCATTCCCTCATCTATGGCAGCACACGTCATCATGTAATGGAAGCCAAAGGCATTCTTTGCGATGGCAGCATTGAAGTGTTTAAAGAATACACCATCAAAGAATTAGAAAAACGCTTTGGTCCCCGCTTTTGGGAAACTGACCGCGTATGTCATTCCGAGCAGGGGCAAGCGGGGATGGAATCTATAAGCGGTCAGTTTCAGCAAACCTCATTAATCCAAAGCATTTACTCGCAACTCATCTATTGGGCTTTAGACGAAAAAACCGTCCAACTCATTGAGGAAAACTACCCCGACAAGAGCTTGCGACGCCGTTCGTGTGGCTATGCCATTGACGAAGTGATAGAAGACCTCCATAATACCTCGAAGCCGTTAGAAGACCGTACCATCAACCTTTGCAAGGTTCTGGCAGGCAGCGAAGGCACCTTGGCCTTCATCACCGAAATCAAAGTCGACCTCGACCCATTGCCTCCTAAGGAAAAGATGGTGGTCTGCGCCCATTGCGACACTTTGCAGAAGAGTTTTCTGGGTAACTTGGTCGCACTGAAATACCATCCTTCGGCCATAGAGCTGATGGACCGCAACATTTTGGAACTCAGCAAACAAAATGTAGAGCAACAGAAAAACCGATTCTTCGTGCAAGGCGACCCTGCCGCCATCCTCATCATCGAACTACGAGGGGAGACGAAAGCCGAAATCGAAGCCACTGCCGACGAACTCGAAAAGGCATTAATGGAAAACGAAGAGAAGTTGGTTTATGCCTGTTCACGCGTCTATGGCTCCGAGATCAGCAAGGTGTGGAGCCTGCGTAAGGCGGGTTTGGGTCTGCTCACCGGCATGAAAGGCGATGCTAAACCCATCGGCGTCATCGAAGACACAGCCGTGGCACCCGAGAAACTGCCCGCCTATATGGCCGACTTCGCACAGATGCTCGACGACCTTGGCTTAAGCTGTGTCTACCATGCCCATATCAGCACAGGCGAACTGCACCTGCGACCCATCATCAACATCAAGGAAGCTGAAGGCAAACGTAAGTTCCGTGAAGTGGCCTATCAGACCGCCCTGCTGGTCAAGAAATACAAAGGCTCGCTGAGCGGTGAACACGGCGACGGCCGTCTGCGCGGCGAGTTCATACAGCTGCTTTATGGCGACGAGGTCTACGCCTTGATGCAAGACCTTAAAAAATGCTGGGATCCCAAACAAGTCTTCAACCTGCATAAGATTGTCGACACCCTGCCTATGGACAGCATGTTGCGCTTCGATGTGGACCAACAATATGCCATTGAGAAAGAATTATGTGAAAAAGACGGCCCTTCGACGGGCTCAGGGGCCTGCAGAACTTACTATAATTGGAAGGCGGCCTTCGACGAATGCAAAGTGGAAGGCGCCACGGGAGCAAAAAACCAACTCCATGCCTTGATGTGCAGCATAGAGCAATGCAATGGTGCCGGCGACTGCCGCAAGTCGAACCTCATCGGTGGCACACTCTGTCCCGCCTTTAAGGTGAGCGGCGACGAGACTAAGGCCACCCGCGCCCGTGCCAATGTGTTGCGCGAGATTCTTACAAAAGGGTGGGGGAGTGAGGCTTTCACCCAAGCCCTCAACAAAGACAAGAGCATTCTGAAATCGGAGGAGCTTGCCGAGGTGTTGGACAGCTGCCTGGCCTGCAAAGGCTGCCGCAGCGAGTGTCCCTCCAACGTCGACATGACCCGTCTACGCTCCGAGATCCTACAGTACAAATACGATGTCGGCGGCATGCCTTTGCGTTCCTTTGCCGTATCAAGGATGGCCTTGGTGGAGCAACTTGGACATCTCGTCAGGCCCATCTATAACTTCATGGCATCGTGGAAAATCTCTTCCAACATCATCAAGCGTATCATCAAGTTCTCCACCGAGAGAGACATCCCTACGCTCAGCCGAGTGACGATGCGCAAAGCCGTGCAACAAGAATGCAGAAAACAACACAAAAAAGGCACAAAAGGCAAGGTTTACCTCTTTGCTGATGAGTTCACCAACTTCCATGAAGCCGAATTGGGCTTGACCTTTGCCAAGCTGCTGCTTTGTTTGGGTTATGAGGTGGAGATACCAAGACATGTGGAGAGCGGCCGCGCCGCCATCTCAAAAGGCAACCTCAAGCTGGCCAAGAAGTTTGCCTTGAAGAATGTCAACCTACTGAAAGACAAGGTTTCGGAAGAGATGCCGCTTGTAGGTATTGAGCCCTCGTGCATCCTTAGCTTCCGCGACGAATATCCAGACCTGGTGCCCGCTGAACTACGCTCTGAAGCCCAAAGGCTTGGACGCAACGCCTTGCTTTTCGATGAGTTCATCATGCGTGAGGTGAAGGCTGGACGTATCGCTGCCGATGACTTCAAGACTGATGCCGTCGAGATTTGGCTCCACGGCCATTGCCACCAAAAAGCCTTGGTAGGCACCGAGAAGACCGTCGCCGCCTTGAAGCTGATACAAAATGCCAAAGTCCACGTCATCCCCAGTGGCTGCTGCGGTATGGCAGGATCGTTTGGTTACGAGAAGGAACACTACAAGACTTCGTTGGCCATAGGCGAGATGGTGCTCTTCCCCATCATTCGCAAAGCCGTCGACAAGGTCGATGGCGTCACGCCCACCCTCGTAGCCGCCCCGGGCACCTCATGCCGTCAGCAAATCCTCGACGGGACAGGCGTCCATGCCGCTCATCCTGTCGAGATTCTCTACCGATGGGTGAAATAAACCTTTTGTCCTTGTCGTTCCATAAAAAAGCACTATTTTTGCGACATATTAAACGATAATAAAACCATCATGAAAAAAATCATCATCCCTATCGCATTCCTCCTCTTGGTTGCAGTAGGATGCCGTCACACCCCGGATAATGAAGTGGAAGCCAAGACGTATACCCTTGTTGACAGCATGTATTTTGAAAACGAATTCGACGCTGGCTATTCTTATTACACCATCAACCTTGACCTGCCTGTCACCAACAACGACAGTCTGCGCATGAGCATTCTGCATTGGATGCTCTCGCCCGAAACAGAGGATTACAAGGCCTTTGTGCAAGAAGACAGAGACAGTTTCTTCGCCGAAGACGGCAACGAACCCCATTCTGCCATAGAAGAGAACTACACCCTGTCGGAGCAGACCGACCACTACGTCACCTACACCACCGAGGGCTATCTTTACACCGGAGGCGCCCATCCCATGCCTTGGTATTATGGCACCACCTTCAGCAAGATCGACGGCAGCATCGTGGGCTACGACATGTTTGACGACACCATCAGCCTCAAGCATATCGTCACCGAGAACATCCACAAACAATACTTCGACAAATACAACACCGAGGAAGAGGAATACTTCTTTGAGCCTGAGGAGACCTTCGCACTGCCCGAAAACGAGCCCTGGGTCGAAACCGATAGCGTGGTGTTTTGCTACGGCGCCTATGAAATTGCCCCTTATGCCGCCGGCATGCCGCTGTGTAAGATCTCAAAAGAAGAGCTTCAACCTTACCTGAGCCAAAAGGGCAAAAAGCTGCTTGGCGTTGAATAACCTTTAGCCGTGGAAAACCTGCCGCTCGTATCGGTCATCATGCCATGCTACAACATGGAAAACTATGTTGCCGAAAGCATCGCATCCGTGCAACGGCAAAGCTATTCCCATTGGGAGCTCCTCATCGTCGACGACGCCTCGACCGACAGGACCGTGCAGATCGTCAAAGACCTGGCCGACCAGGATGAAAAAATCCGTTTTTTCGCCAAAGACCAACACTCAGGCATCGCCGACACGCGTAACCAGTGCATCCAAATGGCCCAAGGCCACTTTTTGGCTTTTCTTGATGCAGACGACATATGGCATCCAGAAAAAATGGAAACCCAAGTTCGGTTCATGTTGCACAAAGGCATAGGATTCACCTATACGACCTACGATTGGATCGACGAGAACGGACAAACGCTAAGCAAATCCATCAACACCATAGGCGACCTCGATTATAAGGCCTATCTACGCAACACCATCATCGGCTGCTCTACGGTCATGGTCGACACCGCTGTCGTGGGTGAGGTCGTTGTGCCCCGTTTCCGCACCAGCGAAGATGCCGCAACCTGGCTCAACATCCTCAAAAAAGGCTTCTTGGCCTATGCTTTGGACAAGCCCTTGGTCTCTTATCGGATCAGAAGGAAATCGGCAAGTTCAAACAAACTCAAAGCGGCTTCCGACCTGTGGAAAGTTTACCGCCAAAACGAAAAACTACCCTTTTTCGAAGCCCTCTATTACTTCAGCTGCTACGCCTTTAACGCCATAAAAAAACGCTTATGAAGAATCATTATCATCTATATAGGAATGCCTGGCGTTTTGATGATGCTCCGCATGAGGAACAAAAACTCGAAAAAAAAGAATGGCACTCCCTTCTTAAGCAAGGTGGGTTAATGGTAAGAAATACTTATAATTTCGATTGTCAGCAAGAAACGGCGTTTTGGAGTATAATCAAAGACAAGTATGGTGGATTGGAGGAATTAACATCAAAGACGAGAAATCGTATCTTTAAAGCATTCGACAATCTTGAATTTAAACTCATTGATATTTCCATAGTCAAAGAGTTTGGCTATCCTATATTAAAAGCAACCTATGAAGATTATGCCGTTTCAGATCGAGAAATGAATAAAGAAATATTTGATAGTTATCTTCAAGTTTATAACTACAAAAAACATGAGTGTTGGGGTATATTTGACAAAGCGGATGGAAAGATGATAGGTTTCCAAATCAATTGGTTATGGGATAATGCATGTCAATACGACCTGATAGGCGTGCTTCCTCAATACAAGCGTAATCAATCCTTCCCATACTATGGTTTGTTTCACACAATGAACCAGTATTATCTGAAGGAAAAAGGATATATGTATGTCACTGATGGAACTCGTAGTATTAGTGAACATTCAAACATCCAACCTTTCATGATAGAGAAGTTCAACTTCCGCAAGGCCTACTGTAAACTCGAAGTCCATTACCGATGGTGGATGAAAACCGCGGTCAACCTCTTGTATCCTTTCCGCAACATCATCACGATTCCTAGCGTCAAGGCCATCCTCAATATGGAGGCCATGCAGCGGGGAAAGAAATAAAAAAACCCCCTAGATTCGGGAGAATCTAGGAGGCCAAAAAATTAATAACATGAAACATAAAAATCGCGCCCCCTTCAGGACTTGAACCTGAGACCCCCTGATTAACAGTCAGATGCTCTAACCAACTGAGCTAAGGAGGCTGCACGATGTCATAGAACTAATTCTCTGTTTGCGGCTGCAAAATTACAGCTTTTTTCCATACCCACAACAAAAAACTGAAGAAATTTTTCTACATTTTTATATCTATTTGATAATCAATACATAATATTATAACGATTAAGTGTATTCCTGCGGCAATCCTTTTTTTCTTACCTTTGCAGCTCCAAATGCAAAACACCATGACAAATAAGAAAATACTCGGCATAGGAAGCGCCTTGGTCGACATCATGACCCAGATTCCCGATGAAAACATCCTGAAAGAGCTCAACCTCCCTAAAGGAAGCATGACTTACGTCGACGCCCAGACTTCGGTTGAAATTGGCAAGAAGCTGGCTTATCTTGGCAACCAGATGGCCTCTGGTGGCTCGGCAGCCAACACCATGAGCGGCCTCGCCCAACTCGGCATCGAAGCGGGCTTCCTCAGCAAAATCGGCGAGGACGAAGTGGGGCGTTTCTTTGAGAAGCAGATGACCGAAACACACGTCAAACCCCAGATGCTGAAGAGCGCGACGCCTTCAGGTCGTGTGCAAGCGCTTGTCACCGCCGACGGTGAACGCACCTTTGCCACCTGTCTCGGTGCCGCCGCGGAGATGTGTGCTGACGACATCCGTCCCGAACTCTTCGAAGGCTGGGATGTCTTATACGTGGAGGGCTACCTCGTCGCCAATCCCACCATGCTTGATAAGGCCGTGATGACCGCCAAAGCGGCTGGCCTGAAAATTGCCGTCGACATGGCCAGCTATAACGTGGTGGAAGAAAGCCGTGACTATTTCATGCAGCTGATCGAAAACTACGTGGATTACGTGTTCGCCAACGAGCAGGAAGCCTTCGCGCTGACGGGTATGGAATCGCTCCAAGCCTTGGATTTCCTTGCCTCGCATTGCGAAATCGCCGTAGTGAAAGTGGGCGCCAAGGGTGCCTACGTCAAGCGTGGCAATGAAATGGTGACCATCCCACCCATGAAAGCCAATGTCATCGATACCAACGGTGCCGGTGATATGTGGGCTGCTGGATTCATGGCCGGTCTGGTCAAAGGCGAAAACCTGGCCAAATGTGGCCAAATGGGAGCCATTGTGGCCGCTAATGTCATCGAGGTCTTGGGCACGAAGATGGATGACGAAAGATGGGGTAAAATACATGAAGCCATTACAAATTTGTAATTAATTAGGTGGAGGTATCATTATATTTTGTACCTTTGCGCCCACTTAAGTATTTTTCGCGAAAAGTAAATATTTAATAATTAGCTAGTTAGATAAAAAATGAAGGAATTCCAGACAAAAGACATCCGTAACGTTGCCCTTATCGGTGCAGCTAAATCGGGTAAGACCACGCTTGCCGAAAACATGCTTTTCGAAGGCAAGCTCATCAACAGAAAAGGTAGCACCGACGAGAAGAACACCGTCTCCGACTACCGTGCCATCGAGATGGAGCGTCAGATTTCGGTGAACGCTTCCATGATGTACACCCTCTACAACGACAAGAAGATCAACATCCTGGACACCCCTGGTTTTAGCGACTTCTCGGGCGACATCGTCAGCTGCCTCTACGCTACCGACATGGCCGTCTGCACCGTCAACGCCCAATCGGGTGTTGAAGCCACCACTGAGAACGCCTGGCGTCACGCTGCCAACACCAACAAGCCTGTTGTGTTCTTCATGAACCAACTCGACCACAGCAACGCCAACTTCGACAACACGGTCCGCGAGCTGAAAGAGTATTTCGGCGACAAGGTCACGCCTATCCAATATCCCGTCAACGCCGGTGAGGACTTCAACGCCGTCATCGACTTGATCATGATGAAGATGCTGGTCTTCAAGAACGGCAACGGCGCTCCTGAGATCCAGGACATCCCCGCCGCCGAGATGGCCAAGGCCGAAGAGCTGCACAACAACCTCATCGAGCACGCCGCCGAAGGCGAAGAGGCTCTGATGGAGAAGTTCTTCGAAGAGATGACCCTGAGCGAAGAGGATATGGAACGCGGTATCCACCTGGGTATCGTCAACCGTGAGATGTTCCCCGTGCTGTGCGGCGCTGCCAAGCGTGGCGTGGGTGTCACCCGTCTGATGGACTTCCTCATCAACGCCTGCCCGTCGCCTGCCGACATGCCGGCTATCAAAGCCAACAACGGCCAAGAGTTCCACAACAGCGTCGACGACCCGACCGCTCTGTTCATCTTCAAAGTGACCACCGAGCAGAACCTCGGCGATGTGGCTTGGATGCGCATCTATGGCGGTACCGTGGTGAAGAGCCAAGACCTCATTAACCCGCGTACGGGCAACAAGGAGCGTCTGTCGCAGCTGCTTGTCTTCCGCGGCAAGAACCGTGAAGAGATCGAGAAAGCCAACGCTGGCGATATCATCTGCACCATCAAGCTGAAGGACGGACGCATCGGCGATTCGCTGGTCGACGCCAAGGCCGCCGAAGCCACCTTCCCCGAGATCCCGTTCCCGACCCCGATCTTCTCGGTCGCCGTCAAGGCCGTCAACTCACAGGAAGACGAAAAGCTGGGTAGCATCCTCAACGACATCCACAAGACCGACCCGACCGTCATCGCAGCCATGTCGCGCGAACTGCGCCAGAACATCCTGCAGTGCCAGGGCGAATATCACTTCAACACCCTGAAGTGGTACTTCGACAATGTCTATAAGATTGCCATCGAGACGGCTTCACCCAAGATCCCGTATCGTGAGACCATTACCAAGAGCGCAAGCGCCAGCTACCGTCACAAGAAACAATCCGGTGGTAGCGGTCAGTTCGGTGAGGTGCACATGCAACTGGCTCCTTATTTCGAGGGTTACACCGACCCGAGCGAACTGCAGGTGCGCGACAAGCAAGAGTACGAACTGCCTTGGGGCGGTAAGCTCATCTTCGCCAACTGCGTCGTCGGTGGTGCCATCGATGCCCGCTTCATGCCAGCCATCCTGAAGGGTGTCAACGAGCGCCTCGAGCAAGGCCCGCTGACGGGTTCTTATGCCCGCGACATCATCGTCTACATCTACGATGGTAAGATGCACCCGGTCGACTCCAACGAAATGGCCTTTAAGATCGCCGGTCGTATGGCCTTCAGCGCCGCCTTTAAGAACGCTGGCCCGAAGATCATGGAACCCATCTACGATCTCGACGTGCGCATGCCCGCCGACCTCATGGGTGCCGTTATGACCGACCTGCAAGGCCGTCGCGCCATCGTCATGGGTATGGACAGCGACCACAACTACCAGACCATCCACGCCAAGGTTCCGTTGGCCGAGATGGACCGCTATTCCACCTCACTGAGCTCGCTGACTTCGGGTCGTGGTACCTTCACCATGAAGTATGCTGAATACCAGCAAGTGCCCACCGACGTTCAGAACCGCCTCCTCAAGGAGTACGAAGAAAGCCAGAAGGAAGAAGAATAAAAGAGTATTTTTTCATAAGTATTGCATTTTTTCCCCGCTGCGGTTGCCGTGGCGGGGTTTTTTGTCTGATTTTGTTTACAAATTAATACGCTGTTAATGAAAAATACATACCTTTGCCCCACTAACCCCTAAAAAACAACACTATGAGATTTCTAAAAATCGCTAAAAACATCATTGAAACTATCGCGGAAAACGCCAAACCGCATAGCCAAACGACGCAACCATCACAGCCCACCCAGCCTCAACCCAAAGTGACGGAAGAAGAGAGAGACTGGACCGACGAACAATGGAGAGCCTATTTCAAGGAGATCCTGAACACCGAATTCCCACTCTATGACATCAAGGAGAATGTCGCCGTGACCGACCTGGTAGGCTTCGCCAACGACGAGTTCCAACTCTATAAGACCCGTCCCACCCAAGCCTATAAGGCCGAATGGGGACAACCCTATACCTTCCTCCTACAACAGGCAGGCATACCAAAAGGCGTAGTCATGCTCGGCAAAGGCCATAGCCACGACAGCAACGTGAAGTATCTGATCGCCCGCATGTATGCCAAGAAAATGGGCATCCCCTACATCAACTTCTACACGCAGATGCCCAACGAACGCGACTATGTCATCAGCCGCATCCGTAAATTCCTGTAACCATCAAGAATAGGAAAAGGGGGATGCAGCAGTGCTGCGCCTGCCGGAAGAGGCAGCCTTGCCACGAAAGGACGGTTTTGCAGGCAACCCGACAAGGTACCCTCTCGTGATCCGCAATTTTGCGGATTCAAAATCTTTCCCCTTTTTCCTTTCATTGCTTATTATACCATGAATTTGACACGAGACACGGAGCAACTCCCCCTTTTAAGGGGGCAGGGGGGATTAAAACCCGTGTCTCGTGTCTCTATTATCACCCAACTGACCCAACAGGAGACCTGGGAAGCCTTCCTGGCATACCGCCTCCAAAAAGGCCGCCTCAACTGGCATGAGTTCGACGAAGCCGATGCCTTCGTCGAACAACAGCAGTATTTGCCTCTGACCTTGAGAATCGCACAAGGCGAAGGTCTGGGTATACCAACCAAGAAACTGGTCAACAAGATGGGCTCTGGAAAGAAACGCGTGGTTTATAGCTTCGCAGCCGATGAGATGCTCGTCCTCAAACTTATCGCCTTCCTGCTCTACAAGTACGACGACCGCTTGGCTCCCAACTGCTACGCCTTTCGCCGTGGACTCAAGGCCCATGATGCCATCTTCAAACTCAACAAGGCCATACATGGTCAACAAATGTGGGCCTACAAACTCGACATCCACGACTATTTCAACTCCATCGACATCGACATACTGTTGCCCCTACTCAAGGAGATGCTCACCGACGACCTACCACTTTATGGATTCTTCGAACAGATGCTGACCAATCCCAGTGTTTCCTTCAACAAGACCATTATTGAAGAACGCCATGGGGTGATGGCAGGCACACCCACCTCGCCATTCCTTGCCGATGTGTATCTAAACGAGGTCGACCATTATTTCCATGACGCCAACGTCATTTATGCCCGCTATTCCGACGACATCATTATGTTTGCGCCTGACTATGACACGCTCCAACAATACAAAGAGAAGATGTGCCATTTTTTGGCACAGTATCATTTGGAGGTCAACCCCGACAAGGTGAAGATTTACTCGCCTGACGAAGCCTACGAGTTTCTGGGATTCAAATGCCATGGTCACGACATCGACATCTCGGAGGCGACCAAGCGGAAGATGAAAGGCAAAATCAAAAGGCAAGCCAATGCCCTGTTGCGTTGGAAAAACAAGAACGGCATGGAGGCTGACAAGGCGATGAAAGCGCTCATTAATTACTTTAACCGTAAGTTTTTCGAAAGCGACGACCCAGAGAACCTCACTTGGTCGCGGTGGTTCTTCCCCGTCATCAACCAAACGGATGGCTTGAAGGAAATCGACCGTTACCTTCAGCAGTACACTCGTTTCCTCGGCACGGGAAAACACAACAAGACGAACTACAGGGTCGATTATGCCCAACTGAAGGCACTAGGGTATAGGAGTTTGGTAAATGAATACTATAAGTTTAAAGAAATTGTCCGTTTATAGATTCCTATCCTTCGCACTTGCCCTTATAGGAATGACATAAACGGTCAATTTCTTATTATAAATTGCGTTCCCTCCATTGCTGGCTGAACGACTTGGAGGCAAACTCAGGCAGAGGCCTGGAGTTGCCCCACAGCGGACCCAACAGGCGTTTCATCTCCAACTTTTTGAAGAATATCGGGCCATCCATCTTCTTGCGCGACTTGCAGTGCCACACCATGGTCTTCATCAAGGCATCAAAACGGGCATTGCCTTGCTTCTCGGTCGTGGCCAGATGTCGGTTCTCTATGATCAAGTCGTCCAAAGGAATCTTCACGGGACAGATGTCGACACACTTGCCACACAAGGCACAGGCAGCATTCAGATGGCTGTACTCCTCCATGCCCGCCATTAATGGTGTCATCACCACACCCATAGGGCCAATATGCTTGCTGCCATAGGAATAGCCACCGATGTTCTTATACACGGGACAAACACTCACACAGGCACCGCAGTGTATGCACGACATCACCTTGCGCTGCTTCTCATGCGAGAGCAACTCAGAGCGGTTGTTGTCCAACAGGATGACATACACCTGCTCGGGACCTTGACCCGTCGTGGCCGGACCAAAAGTGATGCTGCTGCAGGCCGCCATGCTCTGTCCGTGCGAATGCAACGAAAGCAGAGGCAACAACACGGCCAAATCATCCAAAGTAGGGATTACCTTGGCAATGCCTGCCACCACAATGTGAACCCTTGCCGAAGAAGTGGACTTCAAGATGTTGCCCTCGTTTTCGGTCAATACCACGCCACCCACATCGGAGAGCAGGAAGTTGGCACCTGTGATACAAATAGGCACATCCTTCGACTCGACGGCCACCTCATGCCTCACGAAGTTGACCATCTGCTTGACAGTGCTGTCGGGCTTCAGTTTGAAAGAACCCGTGAGTATGGCATTGTTCTCTTCCTTCGACAAGTGAATGGAAGGGGCAAGAGGATGATAAGGCTTCTGTTTTCCTTCATGAAGGATAAAGCGTCCTATCTCTGTCTCCACCACACGGATGTTTTTCCGCTCCAGGAAACCGTTGAGTTCAATCTCATCGAGCACCATGGAGTTGGAACGCGTGATGGCATTGGCTTTTTCCTTGCGGATCAGGTCGAAAATCATGGTCAAGGCATCGTCGGCATTGCGCGCCCAAAGCACCTTGCCACCGTTTTCGACAAAATGCGTCTCAAAGTCGACCAGCAACTTTTCCAATCCCAAAAGCGACTTATTCCTCAAGGTATAGGCACGCTTCTTCTCCAGGTCGAGGTTGCGGTAGTTCACCTTGCCCTTGGCAAAGCTGTTCTCAAAACAACCGGTGCTGTAGTTGATCTTCTGCCAATGCTCCTCGTCGAAAGCCTTCTCGCAGCCTTGTTGGAATAAGGTTATCGGATCACTCATCGTCATGGTTTTCATTAGGTTCAATCTTAGCAACTCTTCTCGTATGGCGACCACCTTCAAAATCGGTATGAAGGAAAGCCTCTACCATCTCCCAAGCCAATTCATTGGGAATGAAACGACCTGGCAAAGCAAGGATGTTGGCATCGTTGTGCTGACGCGCCAATTTGGCCAGTTCCACGTTCCAACACAAGGCAGCCCGCACATTATGGTGATGGTTGGCCGTCATCTGCGCACCATTGCCGCTTCCACAAAGAATGATGCCCAAAGGATATTGACCCGTCTCAATGACATTCGCCAAAGGATGAATCATATCGGGATAATCGACACTCTCACTACTGTAGGTGCCATAATCATCGACTTGATAACCGGCCTCCGTCAGTTTTTCAATCAAATATTGCTTCATTTCGAAGCCACCATGGTCACTCGCTATGGGGATGATTTGTTCCATTTTTTCTGCTGTTGATAATTCGATTCGCAAAATTACATAATTTCGTCACGCGCCACCTTTCTATCCCACTATTTCTGAAAGACTTACCCGCTTACAAAACCTCAACAACTATAAACTAATAAATTGATTATCAATATAATATTAAGTTATCAACACTATTTCTGTTGAAAACTTTTTCATTCTGGTCGACAAAAACAGGCATGAAATTAATCAACAATTTATTGACCCATTCAAACGAAAAAATCAACATCATTTCAAAAAAATGGGGTCGTTTTTATCCAATTTTTCATTTTTCAACGGATATACAAAAAAGCATAAATAAGGCTGAAAAATAAAATCTTATTAATTTCAGCCATGCCTACCTCAAATCAAAAATCATTAATCCAAGAACTATTTTGAAAAGTTTTCAACCAATTCACAAGCTTATCAACATCCGTATCATTCTTCAATTAATTTGAATTTTAAAAATTAAAAAATGAAATATTGATAATTGCCATGTTGAAAACTCCGGATGTTTTTTCAGTCGAATCAGACCAGAGGTATCGCTATTCCATGAAAAATACCTAATTTTGACCCGAATTTTGAACGGAAATGAAGCGGATAACAAGCATTATTTGGATGGTACTTTTAGGTTTGGTTTTCGGTTGTGAGGCATACTCACAGACTGAATATCAGGCGTATACCTATCCTAATGGACAGATAGCCAGCGAAGGAACACTGCGCGACGGCAAGCCTGACGGACTTTGGAAGACCTACTATGAGAACGGTCAGCTGAAATCCATCGGGAAGCGCACTAATTTCCTGCTCGACAGCACCTGGGTGTTCTTTTCCGAGACGGGCGACACCACCTTGGTGGTCAACTACCGCAAAGACCTGAAAAACGGACCTCGCTTTACCTATGGTAAAGACGACATCTTGATGGAGCCCTATGTGAACGACGTCAAACAAGGCGAAGGCAAACGATACGACAGAAAAGGTCATCTGATGCAAACAATCTCCTATAAAAATGGTTTGGAAGAAGGCATCTCACCTGTGTTTGACACTACGGGACTATTGCGCGAGATTGTCACCTACCGAAAAGGTTTCATCATGACGCGCGAAGCCTTGAACCGTTATGATCGCGAAGGCAAGAAACATGGTTATTGGAAGACTTTCTATGACGATTGGAGTTTGCACACCGAGTGTTATTATCGTCATGGCTTGCGCGATGGCTTCTACAAGGAATATGACGAAAAAGGCAACCTGAAGAAGATCACCAAATATGTGAACGATGTGGAACAGGTGCTCGAAGGCGACCAGAAGCCGCTCATCGTGAAGCATGAGTATTATCCCAACGGTAAGGTGCGCCGTGAGGCATCGTTTCGCGACGGCAAACGCGAAGGCGTGTGGCGTGAGTTTGACGAAGAAGGCAATGTGATCAACTCGCAGACCTATAAGAAAGGTGCCTTGGTGGGCGAGGGCATCGTTGACACCGATGGCAAGCGTCGCGGCGAATACAAGGAGTTCTATCCCGACAGCACCTTGCGTGCCGAAGGTCTTTTCATCGACGGCGAACGCTCGGGCGTGTGGAAGTTCTACTATCATAACGGACAGTTGCAGGAGATAGGAACCTACAAAGAAGGTCAGCCCGATGGTGCTTGGACATGGTATTACGACAACGGACAGAAACAGATTGAAGAGCAGTTCTACAAGAGTTTGCCCAACGGCCCTTACAAGGAATACGACACCAAAGGCAATGTGATCGTGACAGGCACCTATTTCGATGGTATGAAAAACGGCAAGTGGACCGAGCAGATCGGCGACATGCGCACCCAGGGCGAATACCGCAACGACAAGCAGGTGGGCGAGTGGGTGTCGTACTACGACAACGACAAGTTGGCCTTCAGAGGTTCATTCAATGCAGGTTATCCTGATGGCGAGCATTTCTTCTATTACGAAAACGGGAAACTGCGTGAAATCCAAAAATATGCCGTTGGCGTGAAGCATGGCGACTGGAAGAAATATCTCGATACGGGACAATTGTATTTCACCATCACTTACGATCATGGCAAAGAAGTGAAATACGACGGCGAGGCTTTGGAGGAAAGTGAAATCATTAAAGAATGATTTATGGATAATAATGAGAATTTTAAAGGCATAGATACACTCAACTTGTCGTCCATGTCATACCGAACGACGGGAGGAGTGAGTGTATCTATGGACGACAAGTCTCGGTATGACATGCCTTTAAAATTCTTAAGACAAGGCTCAAAAATAGCTATTGTAGCCCCGGCGCGAAAGGTCAAGCCTAACGAGATGTTGTTTGCCATCAATTGGCTTGAAGAGCATGGTTTCGTTCCCGTTTATGACGACAGGCTGTATTCCGTAGACCATATCTTTGCGGGTAGCGATGAGTTTCGTGCGGCTGTCATGCAAGAATACATGGATAACGATGACATCGATGCCATTTGGTTTGCCCGAGCTGGTTATGGATGCATCCGCATCATCGACAAACTCGACTTCAGCCATTTTCTTTCCCATCCGAAGTGGATCATAGGCTTCAGTGATGCCACGGTATTCCATGGCAAATTGAGTCGTTTGGGCTGTCCAAGCCTTCATGCTTCCATGCCGTTTTTCTTGGAGCACAAGACCCCAGAGGCCTTACAGTCGCTTTATGATGCCTTGACGGGCAGCACCCTATATTATGAATTTCCAACGCATCCGCTCAATCGTTTTGGTGAGGTTGAAGGCGAAATCGTTGGTGGCAATCTTTCCGTTATGTATGGCATGATGGGTTCCGATACCTTCCCTGAGACGGATGGGAAGATACTCTTTATAGAAGATGTGGACGAATACATCTATCATATCGACCGCATGATGCATGCCTTGAAACGAGCAGGCATACTATCGCATCTGAAGGCTCTCGTTGTGGGTGGTTTGACGCAGATTCACGACAACACCGATCCTTTCGGAAAGACTGTCGAAGAAGTGATTGCCGAAGCCGTCAGCGACTACGATTACCCCTTGTGTTTCGGTTTTCCTGCAGGGCATTTTTCCGACAATAGGGCTATGGTATTCGGCTTGGATTCTCGTCTTATAATAGGTCAAGAAAAAGTCGTATATTTGGAGCGTCTTTCGTTTTGAGAACAATGAAAAAGTGCTCGAATATCATAGGTATCGTTTTATTGCTGCTGTTATGCCACTTTGTTGCCTGCAACAGCAAGAAGCAGGACACTGAGCCTGAGGTTGCTGAGCAAAGTCGAAACGTCGAAGGGCCGTCACATGAACTGTCCGCCATCGACAGCTTGATGTGGAAACAACCGGATAGTGCTTTTACATTGCTGCAAGAGTTCGTTGTCAGTCCCGAGGCGGAAGCCCTTGATACCTTTGACGGGCACTATTGCCAGGTGCTGATTTCGGAGTTGCTTTATAAAAACGACTATGAGCAGACCAACCGAGAGGATTTGCTACAAGCCGTTTCCTATTTCGACAGCCTTGTGTGTCAGACTCCCCCTTCTAAGGGGGGCGGGGGGATTAAAAAAGACCTCGACCTCAACCCCAACCTCGCCTTCCTCACCGCCCGTGCCCACTACATCAACGGCGTAGGCTACTACGAAAACGACAGTATCGTGCAGGCTTGTGCAGAATACCTGAAAGCCTTGGAGCTGATGGAAAGCCATTACGAAGACGAAGCTTTGAAAGGACATAAGGCTAGGTTTATGGCTTTAACATATGGTCGTCTTGGAGAGATGTTTAATGAACAATTGCTGGCAGAGCCTGCCATTACGTGCTATAAACAAGCACTGCTTTTTTGTAAGCGAGAGCCAACCTCCATTTATGGAATCTCTGTATTATTATATAATATAGGGGACTTCTATTTTTAGCATTTTTGCGCCATTCCTCTGAACTTCGTGAAGTCCGTTAGCCAAAATTCAAAGTGAACAACGCGGCAAATATATGAATTTTCTTCTATTTTCTAACTTTTCATCATTATTTCATGGTG
>JAZLKZ010000018.1:0-14079 GCA_045597845.1 Bacteroidales bacterium
CTGGAGTCCATCAAGAGGTTGTGTTCGGCTGGGATGCAGTTCACCTCCCCGTGGTCCAGCTGTTCCAAGATGAAATGGGTGGCAAGGGTGTCGTCAAAGGTTACCTCTACCGACCAATACCTAAACGGTCCTCCTATGGCACCCCCAGCATTCAGGCAGGGAGCAAAGTCTTCGAGAAGGCCAATCTGGGCGGTATGCCCGGGTTCTATAACCACATCTCCCAGAGTGGCCGACACGACGGCCACCTTGTGTTCCGTCTGGTTGTTGAGGTTGTATCTTGTGACTACATAAGCATTACGATCCGTGCAAGAGGCTATCATCGCCATGCCTGCTATAAATAGAATGATTCTGGCGATACTTGTAGGTAGAGCGCAGATTGAGAGTCTGAGTCTTTTCATAATAAACAAGTTTTACACTCTAATAACGTACAAGGGTGCAAAATCTTACAGTTGTTGGCTAAAAATGTTGCCGAAAAGCATCATTGCCCGAAGATGTCGCTCTGCTTGAGGAGTCTTACCGTGTGGCGGTGGCCGTCTTGGGTCACTAGGGTGAGGAGGTAGGCGACTTGGGGACGGGAGGTGAGGTCGAGGGTGTAGCGGCCTGGGGCGGTGGCGGAAAGCTCAACCTGCTCGGTGCGGCCCATGATGTCGGAGAGGTAGGCGGCGGTGATGGGCTGCTGGCCCGAGTATTCGATGTTCACACGCTGGCGGAAGGGGTTGGGGTAGGCCACAAAGGCGTTTCCGTCCTCGGCCATAACGATGCGCACATCGTTGGTACCTTTATAGACGTATGGGGCCATGAAAGCAGAATCGACATATTTGGCTAGATAGGCTCCAGCGGGCACCGTAACTCCCTGTAGATTCGCACCAGCAGTAAACATTCCCGACATATAGAGAATACTGTCGCATAGGATAACGCCATTCATTCTATCGCTAATCCCAGGCGAATGATAGTCGATGAATGAAATCGGACGACCATCGTAATCCCAAGACAATACTCCATGGGAAATATGACTTGCTTGATAAATGCTATCTATTGTTGAGAATGAATACATGTAGCATGCTTCTGTTAGTATTCTATTATTCTTGGCCACAACACTTCTTGGCAGGCCATTCGAGAACCAATTTGTGTTCATTGAGAATCCGTATGAAACAAGATTCCAAGCCGTATCTATTCGTAAGAATCCCAAGCTATGAGATAGCGTAGAACTATCAGATTCTATATCCAACAGTGTTGTGTCATAATAAAAATTGTTCCAAATCTTTTCCAATGCAGCCAAGATTACAAGATTGCCTTCATCATCGAAGTTCATCCCCCAAAAGTAAGAGTGAGGTATTCCAGAAGAGTCTGTGATCGATTCCGTGAGTTGGAGAAGATGCTGAGGGTTGAGGTGCTTGTCAAATTGAACGCATAAACTCTTTCTATAATTTGTTGCTGGGATATCAAAAGTCAAATCCGGTCTTCCTGGCAACGGAATACTATAATTCCCCTTTTCTGAAGTAGAAAATGCTGCGGCAACAAACACATTTCCATTGGAGTCAGTCAACATTTCTGTTGGTGTAGATTGAAAATAAGAGTCTAATTCTGGATCAAGTGCTAATAAATAATTATCTGCCATGACGCTGTCAAAATGAGGTGAGACCTTTATTAATTGGTTGTTACCTTCTTTGAACGGCATCACGTTTTGTAGCACGAGCTGATGATGGCAGCTATCCACTAAAATTTTTATTCCGCTAATGCCCCCATTAGCAACGGAGGTCTCTATCCCATTCAGAGTCATTCTGTCGTTGGTTATTCGGTCTAATATAATGTTGGCGTCTTGGTCGATGGTAAATCGTTGAATGGCCAGTGTTGAATTATAATATAGAGAAGAATATGGTGCTCCGGCATACGCTCTATCCCCCATAATATCTTGGCCAAGACTGTCGACGTAGGTTATGGTAAGCAGATGTTTCTCCTGCAATTCGCCACTTGTTGAGAATTTGAAATAACCCGTTAGGGTTCCACCCATGAGTGTGTTGGCCGATAGTGTCGAGGAGGATGTATCAACAGTGGTGTATAAAGAATCCAAAAGATACAGATACTGAATAGAGGTCGGTGTCGTGAAATCCGCCATACAGACTATAGATGAGTCTCCGATACATTTTATACCAATGGCTCTTGAATGCTCATCTCGGTTAGCATGTATTGCTTTGTGCCAAAGTAGGTCTCCCTGCGATGACAATTTTGCAATTATCACACATTGAGTATTACATTGAATACCATAAGGAGTCATTGGGAGCAGGCCCACCCCGTTGATTTGGGCGCCAGGGGTGAAATGTCCGATGATATAGATATTACCCTCAGAATCCACATCCTTGCCAACTATGGTATTATCATGTGATGTATTTGAACCTTCATAGGATTTCACCCAGTCGAAGTGGCCTTGGGCGTGGAGGGCGGTGGTGAACATCGTGGCTGCCAGTAGCAGCAGTAATGATAGGATTCGTTTCATGATGGTATGTTTTTTTTATCTTTTCGTCTTTGTTTCATAGAGAGGTCACCGAAGGATCACCGAAGGATCACCGAGTGATCACCGAAGGGGGTGGGCTCTTCTGTCATGGACGCGGTATTGTTATTTTATAGCATTTTTTCTGTGTATTGACACATATTTAACGCACTAATTATTGAAATATTATGCTGCAAAAGAAATCATTTCCGTTAGTTTTACTGTCCGAAGACTTCGCTTTGCTTGAGGAGCCTTACGGTGTGGCGGTGGCCGTCTTGGGTCACGACTTTAGGGCTATCTATTTTCACATTTCTACGATTAAAATAGCGTTATTGAAAAAAACGATTAAAAGTATGTAGCGGGCTCGCCGAATGGCGAGCCCGCTTTTATCTTTGCACTAATCAAAAGAATTTCAATTGGCTATTCAATATCCACAACACAATATACCCTCTCAAGCCACTATTATTGATAAAATGAATAACGGAATTGAGTATATCTGTTTGTTTGAATAGAAAGGAGTGTTGTATTTTTGCATCGAAAAACCAAATGTCTCAACCAACAAAAACCAAAAACTATGAAAATTCAACAGTTAAACAAAGACAGTTTTCTGCGCAAAGTCGCGGATTACGAACGTCCCTCCGTCGAAGGGAAAGTCAAGTTTCTGGGGCAGCGACCCGTCGTTGTCGATTTCTACGCCACGTGGTGCGGGCCCTGCAAGATGCTCGCGCCAATGCTCGAAGCGGTTGCGGAGACCTACGAAGGGCAGGTAGATTTCTTCAAAGTAGATATCGACGAAAACCGCGACACCGCCATCGCCTACAACATCCGCAGCGTACCAACGTTGATGCTGTTCCACCCCAACGGCACCACAGAGAAACAGATTGGCCTGCCCACAAAAATGGAGCTCATCAACATGACAAACAAACTGGTTTATCACTGATCTTTGACCTCAACCTTAACCTTAACCTTAACCTTAACCTTGACCTTTGAATCTTCAAATCTATAAAAACCAAACAACTATGAAAGCAAAATTTTTCAAATGCAACCACTGCGGAAACATCGTAGTGAAATTCGTAGATTCTGGCGTAACGCCTTTCTGCTGCGGAGAAGCCATGACCGAACTGGTGCCTCAGACTGCCGACGGCAACTATGAGAAACACCTGCCAGTAATCATCCACACCGAGAGCGACGAAATGCGCGCCACGGGAAATGCCAACCTCGAACGTGGCATCAGTTGCGCAGAACTGAAGGTACAGGTGGGCAGCGTGGAACACCCCATGACTCCCGAGCACCACATCGAGTTTATCTATCTCGAAACCCAGGAAGGCGGACAGCTGGTGCAGCTTCCCCGAAACGGCAAGCCCACTGCGACTTTCTGCGTGTGCAAATGCAAGCCCACCGCCGTCTATGAATACTGCAACCTGCACGGCCTGTGGAAATTGGAGTTGAAGTCCACAAAATAAGATTCCACAGAAACTATCACAAACCAACCATAACCAAATAAATCTGAAAACTATGTTTTGTTATCAATGTCAAGAAACCGCAAAAAACACCGGCTGCACCGTGTCTGGTGTGTGCGGCAAGAAAAGTACCACGGCAGCCAATATGGACATGTTGCTCTTTGCCGTGAGAGGCACGGCAGTGGTGGCGCACCAGCTGCTCGTCAAGAACATCCCGTTGTGTCCCAACACCTCGCACCTTATCGCCGACGCACTCTTTTCCACCATCACCAACGCCAACTTCGACGAAGTGGCGATAGTGGCAAAGACACAGGAAATGTTCCTGCTGCGCAACAGAATGATAGACATCGCCCACAAGCACAATATCGCTTTGCCCGACGTGGACGAAGTAAACTGGAGAGGCTCGTCCGACGAATACCTCATCAAAGCCAAAGACACCTGTGTGCTACGCGAAAGCGATCCCGACCTGCGCTCGTTGAAGGAACTCATCCTCTACGGACTAAAAGGAATGTCAGCCTATCTCGAACACGCCCGAAACTTAGGTTTCGAAGATGAAACCATTGACTTTTTCATCATCCAGACACTCTGCGACATCACCGTGCGCAATCCTTCCGCCAAGCACCTCATCGAACTCACCCTACAAACCGGAGAACAAGGCGTGGCAGCCATGGCACTGCTCGACAAAGCCAACACTGAGACCTTCGGCGACCCCGTAGCCACCGAAGTACAGACCAACGTGGGCTACCGTCCGGGCATCTTGGTGAGCGGACACGACCTTTACGACTTGGAAATGCTTCTGCAACAGAGTGAACGCCAAGGTGTTGATATCTACACCCATGGCGAAATGCTACCCGCCCACTACTATCCCAAACTCAAGCAATACTCCCATCTGGTGGGCAACTACGGCGGCGCCTGGTGGCAACAACGCGAAGACTTCCAACGCTTCCACGGACCCATTCTCTTCACCTCCAACTGCATCGTCCCGCCACTGGGAGGCAACAACTATGAAGACAAAATCTTCACTACCAATTCGGCAGGCTTTCCAGGAAGCCAGCACATCCCCACCGACAAGGAAGGGAAAAAAGACTTCACCACACTCATCCAACTTGCCAAAAACTGCCCTCCGCCGGATTCTCTCCCAGCATCGGAGAACATCGAAACGGAAACCCTCTTGGGAGGTTTCGCCCACAAACAAGTGGATGAACTGGCTGACCGGGTTGTTGCCGCCGTAAAGGCGGGAAAAATACGTCAATTCGTAGTGATGGCAGGATGCGACGGCAGGATGAAAAATCGCGAATACTACACCGAATTTGCCCGCAAGCTTCCCAAAGACACCGTCATTCTCACGGCTGGCTGCGCCAAATACCGCTACAACCGACTCGACCTTGGCGACATCGACGGCATTCCCCGCATGCTCGATGCGGGTCAATGCAACGACTGTTACTCGTTGGTAATAATCGCCCTCAAGCTCAAGGAGGCATTGGGACTCAAGAGCATCAACGAACTGCCCATACTCTTCAACATCGCCTGGTACGAACAAAAAGCGGTGATTGTACTGCTCGCACTGCTCAGCCTCGGCGTGCGCAACATCCACCTCGGACCCACGTTGCCGGCATTCATCTCGCCAAACGTACTCAACGTGCTTATCGACAAATTCAACATCAACACAATCAGCACCGTGGAAGAAGACCTTAAATTGGTCAAGAATTAACCCTCAAAAAGCACACCTATGAAACACAAAATCATTCTTATAGCAATGCTACTGATGGCTTCGACATTGAACGCCCAAATCATCACAGGCTACGATGGTGGCATGATGGTTCATTCCGGCTACGTGGCAGGGGAAATTGCGCCATTGGAACAGAAAACCCAAGGATTCACCTTCGGCATCGGAGGCGTGGCACGCCTGCACCTCGGCAAACACTTCCGCGTGGGTGGCGAAGGCTATATCTCATCACTCAACCTGCTCTCCAACAAGAGCTTTACGAAACTCGGCTGGGGAGGTGCCTTGGTGGATTTCTATTTCACCATCAAGAAATGTTCCCCCTATATAGGCGTTACTTTCGGTGGTGGCAGCGCCACCTCGGTAATCATGAAGGAAGGCAATACCCGGGACTGGATTGCTGAAGAACAGCTGGTCTATAACAAACAAGCTCTGATGGTAATCGACCCTTTCATCGGCGCCGAATATGCCATTGCACCTTCGATGGCGGTTACAGTCAAAATAGACTTCCTTCTGGGATTCAGCAGCAAAGAACTCTATGTCCCACGAGGACCGCGGCTTTACCTCGGAATGGTGTTCAAGCACTAGGATTGAAGCTTTTTTGAATGGTGCAAAGCACAGGATTAACTTCAAGGACAGCTTAGAAATCATCATCTAACAAAGAAGCGGGATGCTCTTGTGGAGCATCCCGCTTCTGCAATTGGTCTTATTAGGCGTTGCACGCAAGTCCTATTCCAAAGTATAGGAACCTGGCGTGAATTTGAATCCTGAATTAGCCATATAGTTCACTTTCAGCCATTCATTGTTTTTCAAATCGTATTCGCAATCGGTGGTGTGATAGCCATGGTTGTAACCATCCTGCGTATTGATATGAATGTGGAGCAGTGCATGCGCCTCTTTGGGCAGCTTAAAGGCACGCCAACGCCTTTGCTCAAAAGTCACGACACCCTTGTCACGACTGGTACCCACAACATTGGTTGAGTTTTGACTACCATCACCAAAACTCACCTCGTCCAGAACGCTATATTTGGAGAGATCGCCATGGGTATAGTCATCCATACAGATATAAAGATTGGCATCCCCTGGCAACCCCGTCTCATCCTCACATCCCGTAAACATAAAACCACACAGTGCGATAATACACAACAAGAAAATAGATTTTTTAAGATTCATAATATAATAGCATTTGATGTTTAAAAATGATTTACAGTAGATTATGATAATTCTACAATGCTTACTACACACACAAATATACAAATTTCTGATGATTTGGAATCACCATTCAAGCAAGGATTGAAATCGCAATTTGGAATTTTCAAGGTCTTCCATTTGCCTCGGCATAACCTAAGCAAGATTGGCTCAGCGCTCCGCTTGCAAAAAGTTGAAGACCTTTTGAAGATGACATTAGCGATTTTCGTAACGGATGAAACCGTCAAAAGGTTGAGGATTTTCTTGGTCACCATCGTATATCACTTGGGTAGAGACAACCTTATCGGGCATGAGTTTTTTTAGGTAATGTAAATTGTTGAAATAGTCGGGGCGGTAGGTCTGACCGGATTTGATTTCATAGGCGTGCATGGTACCATCGGGTTGAATGTCCAGAAGGTCAACTTCGTGCTGCTGTTGGTCACGATAGAAGTACAAATTGGGTACCATACCTTGGTTTGTATAATGTTTAATTTGGTCGTTAATTACCATGTTTTCAAATAGATTGCCCCGAAGGGGGTGAGTGACCAAATGTTCGGTAGTACGGATGCCTATGAGCCAAGAGGCCATCCCTGTGTCATAGAAATATATTTTGGGGCTTTTGACCAGTCGTTTGCGAATATTAGCGTAGAAGGGAGGCAGTAGGTGGATGATGTAGGAAGCTTGCAGGATGCTTATCCATGATTGGATGGTCGGCACACTCACACCCACTTCCACAGCAAGTGATGAAGCGTTGAACTCGCTACCGATGCGACCAGCGCATAGTCTGATGAAAGTGTTAAACAACCGTAGGTCTTTGATTTGAATTAATTGTCGCAGATCTCGTTCAATATAGGTTGTGTAATAGTTACTTAGCAGCATTTCACGACCATCGTCATCGTTCATCCAAATGGCGGGATAACCACCCCGAATAATACGTTCGTTGGTAGTTGTTGAGAGCGTGTAAGTCTTTTGTTCAGTTGTGGACAGAGGTAGTAGTGTCAAGACCGCCGTGCGACCAGCCATAGATTGCGATATTTGCTGCATAAGGGCAAAGTTGGCGCTACCTGTAACAATAAACTTACGATTGCCATTTCCGTTCATTCGGTCTTCATCAACAAGCACCTGGAGATACGAGAAAAGTTCCGGAAACCGCTGCGCTTCATCAATAATCATACCTTGCTCGTATTTGTTGAGGAAAGCTTTGGGATCCTGTTGCGCCTCATCCAAAGTTGAATTATCTTCAAGGTTGGCATAGGGCAGCTCTCCATAAAGAATTCGGCACAATGTTGTCTTGCCCGATTGGCGTGGCCCAACAATTGTGACAACCGGGAAATAGTGGAATGCCTGCGTTATAGTATTTGTTAATTTTCTATCTATCATTTTATTGCTAACGATTGTGACAATTTTAAAATTGAACTTTAAAATTATCATTTTGTATGCAAAAATACACAAACTATTTGAGTTAGCAAAAAAAATCTTTTAAGGTTAAGGAGTCGTATTCTCCTTCAACCTACCATAATAGCAACCACTTGCTCAAGATAGTGTTGGTCGGTGGTGTCGAAGGTGTTGAGGTCGCGGCTGTCGATATCCAGCACGGCAACTATCTTTTTGTCACGCCATACGGGTACGACAATCTCGCTGCGTGACTCGCTGGAGCAAGCGATATGGCCAGGAAATTGCTCCACGTCGGGAACGATAATGGTGCGCTGTTCTTTCCATGCCGTACCACAGACGCCCCTACCCTTCTTGATGCGCGTGCAAGCCAAAGGTCCCTGGAACGGTCCCAGCACCAACTCGTCGCCCCGGACACGATAGAACCCCGTCCACCAGAAGCCAAACGCCTGATGAATCAAAGCCGACAGGTTTGCCATTCGCGCAATCTCGTCCGTCTCGCCATCAATCAGCGACTGCGCCTGCAGTAACAAAGTTTTGTATTTTTCTTCTTTTATCATAACATTTATTCACTCACAATCCAACGACCGTTCTTTCTTCCACCATCACGAACAATGCGGTGTTGCAATTTCAATTTCTTGATATGATAAAATATTCCATCAGTAGTCATTCCGAACTTCTCTGCCAATTCTTGTGTCGTGATATTCGGATTTGCCTGTATCTGTTTTAGTATAGCTTCTGTGGTGTTTTCCGTAGTCTTTTCCGTAGTCTTTTCCGTAGTAGCGTCAATTATTGGCCTGCAAAAAGTCACAACAACAAAGCCGGCATTAGTACTCCATTGGGGGGCTGCAAGATTGGCTTTACGACAAGCCTTTATTATTCGACTCACACCCGACCCCCAGTTCTCAATATAAGAAGAGTTGTAGAGAACATTGGCAATAAGCGGATTGTATGGTGCAGAATCATGCGATATGTTTTGGGACGAGATATGTTCCTATCTGTGCACCTGTAAGTCCAGTATTAAATATCACCGATCATACGGCATACGTTCTCTAAAACTACTTGAGGAAATGGTGGGATGTTGCTCATGGGGGAAATAGACTATTTCAAGGTTTCAATTATTACGGCAACGTCGGAGTCATTGGAGCGAAATGCAACAAGAACAGAAAAGCGGAGCAATTATTGGTCTATGTCTCTTCTATAGGGAACAACAATAGTTGTTTTTCCTGTTCTTTTATTCGTCGATACTTCTTAGAGTATTTTTGGTAATTCTCATCATCTATCCACGATTGAACATCTTTTACAATATACTCATACTTTTCATCAGATACATCCTCATCGCTTATTCGGGTCTCTTCCTTTTTTATTTGTAATGAGCATTTAATAGTTGTTGCTGAACCGAACTTAATTTCATTGTTATAGACTTGACCCAGAAACTCTTTATCTTCAATCTTGAAATCAATGGTCTTCCCCGAGTAAATACCTTGCCATATCCTTTCTGTAAAATAGGAGAAATAATTGCTATTGTACATCCTTCAATAACATTCGAATTCTCATGTATTTCTTTTTCAATTATATGCGATCTAAAATCGGCTCGTTTAATTAAAGAAGATGATGAATTATGATTTACTGCATTTATGACCGATGAACCAATCTCGCGTAATTGAGGCTCCTTTCCCGCTGTTTTGTAATATTCGCTGAAAAACTTTCTTAATGTTTTATTCCTACCAATTAATATTTCTACTTCTTCTTTTGTGTAGTTATTTGCTTTTATCTTTTCTATAATCTCCATGTCTTTCAATATACCCTCTCGCTGGTTATTTTCTGAGATGCGAAGACTGAAATAAAAGCAGTAAAAACACCTTCAGCAAATGTAAAGGCTTTTGAATCAAGCAAAGACAAAACAAACTCACTAACCACACCTCCTTCTTTGGGGACTTTGACATCAACCTCAAAGTCCCCAACATATTGCTTTAGGACATCTAATGATTGTAAAAAGAAGTGTTCACATTCATTATGAACCTTAGCATTCATTTGATGAACACCCTCTTCTTGCAGATAATAATGCAAATCGATATTTAGTACGAGATGCTCTGACACGATGAACAAGTTTATAATGACAATATGCTACTCAATTCTGTATCTGTGAATGTTTCCCAAATTGCTAATTTAATGGGCTTGTAGTCAGCGAACAGTTGTTTTACAAATTCTATCTCAAATACCAATCGCAAATCATTAGGGTCAGCCTCAGGATGTACTTCATGCTTAGACCCAATTCGAGCCACTTTAATATAATATAGATCGCGGATACCCTTCCCTTTTCGATAGGGCATAAAGTAGTATAAGTGGTTCAATTCAACTGTTGATGGAAATCTTCTGCCAGTATAATATACATTAATAGAACCATCCAAAAGTAAATCTATAGTATCATTCTTTACTAATGAGACAAGAAGTTTTTTTGTTGGATCAAGACCATCGTTCTTGAATATCTGCTCGTTATTTACGATTGTATCAGGATACTCTTTTACAACTTCTTGAAACTTCACTAAAGGAATCCGTTTGGACATTGCAACCATTGAGGTTTTTCGAGATACTACATTAGCATCCTTTTTAGAAATTGCTTTGTTCGTACTGATATTAAAACCTTTTTCTCTAAGATAATCAGCCACAGTTGTGGCAACATATTTTGCCAAGTTAACAGGAACGGCATTCCCTATCATCTGTTCGACATCGCTTTTATTTCCTTCAAAATGAAACTCTTCAGGAAATGTCTGAATCATACTACGTTCCTTCGTTGTCAATGGGCGGATACCTTCTTTGCTTTGTACAGGGTCATTAGCATGTATCTCGTAACCATTAGGCATCGGACGATTTACTCCTCTGATAGTTGGGCTTGGTTCATCTATGCTAAAGATGCCACGACGAGCATAACTACGAGGATGCCGATAGTAGTATTCTATGCCAAGAGACGTTCCAAAATAATCCCTTACAGTCATAGGCTTCTCTGATAATCTTAATCCAAAAAAATTGTCAAGGAATCCGTCTTGCTCACCTATAACACCCACCATGAAAAAACGTTTTCTTTTTTGAGGAACACCACAATAACTTGCATCAAGAATTCGGAACGACAACCCATAACCAGCCTCTTTGAACAAGCGCTTTGCCTCAACAAGTTTGTTTGTTTTCACAATGCGATCTACATTTTCCATGACAAAAATAGGGGGCTTTAGGATGCTAATAATCTCGGCATAGTTTACTGTCAAGTTTCCGCGTCCATTATCCTCATCTCGTTTGCCAGCAGATGAAAAATCCTGACATGGAGGCCCCCCGATTATCATATCAGGGGAAATCTCACCAATTGTTTCTACACATTGTTTTACATCAATTAAATCAAGAGGTAAGGCTGAATGTTTGAAGTTACTATTGTAAACGTGTAAAGCGGCCTCCCATTTGTCGAAAGCAGCAACAATATTAAACCCCGCTTTTTCAAAACCAAGACTTAATCCTCCACAACCACAAAATAAGTCAACAACTCTCATGTCTTAATCAAAAATATCTGGACTATTAACAAGAACTGCATCAAAACGGCGTTCAGGACTCAATAAGTCTTGCCCTCCCCCGAGAATTATGTTTCTTATTTCGTATTTGGAAATACGGGGTTTTAGAACAACATCGGATTTAAGGAACGCCCGGGATTTCGAGCCTGGCATAGCAAATGCTTTGTCATTGGCGAGATTGTAAGATTGAAGTCGGATAATACGTTTGTAATCAAACGTAGCATAAGTCACATAGTCTAACAGCATCTTATATATCCATATTATTGTACGATGGAATCGGTTTAGTTTACGAATAGAAGATGCATCTTCCATACAGCACATCTGAATAATAGCAAGGTTTGACCATACAAATACATCAAGACAATCATCTTTTAACCGCATCTTATTACCCTCTGTTTTCCAAATTGGTTGGATGATTAACGGTTTTTGTTTGTTGTACATATCTGATGAAACAGCAAGAACTGCATCTAAAATCTTTGAATAATGTGGCAAGACCTCATCAATTTCTTCCCAATGATTAATCTGTGGGACGTTTTGAAGCATTGCACGCAACTTATCCTTTCCTCTGGGGGTACTATAATTTTCACAAATACTGCAAGCCAAGAAGCAAATTGTTGGCGGACGCATTACAATTTCTGTTCCCCATTCCGATTCTATCTGGGATTTGGTTGTATTGTCTGGCAATGCTGTTAGTTTCACCTCTAATCCTGACAACACCGTACTTGTTTTGTTGTCCATCATAACAAGGTCGATATGCTCTCGTTCTCCTTGATAGAATTTTTCGTATGGAGGAAATCCAGCCTCAAAATTGTAATAAGCATTATCGCTCAATGGATCAATACCCAATAGTTCATGACTAGTGATTTTTCCATGAACTATTTCATTTTTTTTGTTAGTTTTGATGTATATGGGTAATTTGTCTTGGGAGTACATATAAGCCGCAAGAGATGCTGGAAAAGAACTATTAAATTGGTTTTTACCCCAACTATCAGCTTGAGTGTAATCTCTACTCGAATGTTTCTGTCCAAATAGACCTGGTTTAATGTTGTTTCTACTCATAATACATTATTTATTAGAAGCTGGGTAGCCCTCTCGGGCTGCCCAGCTTGAGATGAATAATCGAAATTATTCTGAGAGTTTCTTGTAGCCTTCGTAGCGGAGTTTGGCGTTGCGCTCGGTGGCGAGGTACTCGTAGTGCGCCGCGTTGGCTGCACGGGCGATGCTGATGGCTTCGATTTGCTGTGGTATATTCATAGTCATTATATTTTATTGATATTATTATCAATCAGTATTCCATCTATTTGCTTCATCACCTTCATAGGCATCGAGTATATCATAGTCAACTATAGGAGGGCGACTTGGGAATGGGTCGTAATCATCTTCGTTAATATTCCATTCATGGATACTCGAAACAATATTATTGTAGTGGTCAATTTCATAATCTTGGATTATTCCTTCTTCTTCAATGTAATTGCGAACCTTAACCTTTCCATCATGAAACATATTCTCGTTCTTTTTTAAGTAGACATAATTCATTGGAATCACTATGTGTCCAAAACAATCCATATAACCCATATGTTTGTCTTTTACAATACCTATGGTAAATTCCGACATATCTAATATCTTGTCATATATTGTTCCACACAAAACCTTCCCCTCGGAATTTATTATTCCATACTTATTATCTCTTCCAACGCGGAACAAGGCGTTTCCTAAATATTCTATTGAAGTATAACAATTAGGTATGACAATATCCCCTGTCCCAGAAAGTAATCCAATATATTTTCCACTTGAACCATATAATTTTATTTTCTCAAATATGGTTCCTTTGGGTACGGATATTTCATAGGGACGTATGATTTTAGCAAAGACAAAAAAGATCGATGCAGATGAAGGTTCTTCGGCCTCATCATCATCGAAATATCCTTTGACTATGATGTCGTCTTTCAACAGGAATGAATAGTCTAAAGACCAATTCTCTTTTACAAATTCGCAAAAAGAGAAAAGTTCATTCTTGTTTTCTATTTGTCTATATATCATATTGTATATTGTATATTTTTGAAGTCTGGAAGGCCTCTCGACCTTCCAGACTTGGTGGGAGAATATTACATATCGCTCAGTTTCTTGTAACCCTCATAGCGCAGTTTGGCATTGCGCTCGGTGGCGACGAAGAGTTCTTCGGCGTGCTCGGGGAAGGTCTTCATCAGCGAGTTGTAACGGACTTCGCCCATGAGGAAGTCGCGGAACTTGCTCCAGTCGGGCTCCTTGCTG
>JAZLKZ010000019.1:0-33493 GCA_045597845.1 Bacteroidales bacterium
CAATGGTCATCGAAGGCAAACGCACAATGGTGGACGGAAGCCAAGGCGACTACTCCGGCACCCTCCACAAGGTGCAGTAACCACCTCACCCCATCTCTCCCAAGGGTGCCAGCCTCATACGCTGGCACCCTTTTCCCCCCCCATCAAAAATACAGATAAAATGATGCCTATATAAAGAAAAATGTGTAACTTTGCAACCGAAATCACTCCTCGAAACCTATTTGATAAATGAGGCTGTAAAAGAAGTTAAATAACCTAAAAGGAGGAACAAAGGGTTAGCTCCACTTCGGTCGCTGACCATAGTACTACCCATTCAGAAGGTCAAAAACGAATTTATAGAACCCACCTATAGTCGAAAGTGAAAAGATCACAAACCCGTTTGGGAGTCAATTAAACAGAAGGCTTCAATAAAAAAAGATGTTATATAATTTACTGATATTCACCACCCACAAAATCCAATAAGAGAAATGTAAAAAAGCGTTGACAGATTAAAGAAAATGTGTAACTTTGCAAACTGAAATTAGGCGCAAAGTGGCTAAACTAGGCTCACCACCGAGCACCTAAGAAAGAACAAAATGTTTAATTTTTAGAGCCTACCTTGTATAAATATGAAAAAACTAGTATCTTTTATTTTGTTTGGTTTGGCGTCATTCTGCGTGATGGCCCAGAACCCTCAAGTGGCTATCACTATTGACGCTACAACTGAAACGACGGTTTCCGCCAGTTTTGCAATGAATGACTACTGTCAGTCTTACTCGATCCTAATCGCCGAGGAGGGCTCGCTGGATATGTACTTGATGTGGGGCATGACCTATGAACAGATGGTCTCGCAGTGGGGAATCGCTTATACGGCTAATGCTTCCTATACATGGACGGAGCAAACTCCTAATACGCATTTTGTTGTATATGCGCTGGCTAATGGCGCCGACACTTCTGTGTTGTGTCAGACGGATGCCTATACTGTCACGCAGGGAGGTGACGGTACTAGTGTGATTACCATCGCTATATCAGAAATTGGAGACACCTCCGCCCGTGTTGTTTGCACGCCCAACGAGGAAACTGCCTCTTTTGTGGATATGTTGATTGAGAAAAGTGTCTTCGATTCTGTTGGTGTAGATACTGCCATTGCATGGCTTCAGGACAGCCCCTATGTTTTGTACGAAACTGACAACTGGCTTTGGTTGACGTTGAAACCCGGAACAGAGTATTATGCCATTGCTATGGGGAAGAACGCAGCTGGTGAATGGGGTGATCTTGCAAGAGAGGAATTTGCTACTACGGGTGGTGTCGGAATCAAGCCTGACTTGGCTCAGCCTTGTTTTGAGGTCTATCCCAATCCTGTTGCCGAAGTGATTACTGTGGCTTCGGTTGAGGCTGTCAGACGTGTGGAATTGTGCGACATCCAAGGTCGTGTTGTCAAGGATGTGGAAATGCTTGGCATTGCTACACGCATCAATGTTTCTGATTGCCCAGCAGGCATATATTTCCTTCGTGTAACTGATGCAGAAGGTCTGGTCTCATCCCGCAAAGTCGTGATAGAATAATGACCTGAAACATATCGTTCGAATGAAAAATCTTGATTTGCGGATTTGTAGATGAGAAGATTGGTAGGCTCGACTCTTAGCTAAACGTGATTAGTGGCAATGCTTGCTATCCCTCAATTTAACAAATCAACAGTGACTAGCTCTTAACTAATTCTAATGTTCGTAACACTTGGTAAATCGGGACTCAAAGTTCCCAAAAATGGTTTTGGTGCATTGCCTATTCAGCGTATCTCCAAAAACGATACCATTCATTTGGTCCAGAAAGCTTTGGACAATGGCATGTATTATTTCGACACGGCCCGTTTCTACACCGACAGTGAGGAAAAACTGGGCGACGCCTTGTACGACCGTCGCGACCGTGTGATTATCAGCACCAAGACGGGCGCCACTACCGTGGAGAATTTCTGGAAAGATTTGGAAACCAGTCTGCGGCTGCTGCGCACCGACCATGTGGAGCTCTACCAGTTCCACAACCCCGATTTCTGTCCCAAGCCTGGCGACGGAACGGGATTGTATGAGGCTATGCAAGAGGCTGTTCAACAGGGAAAAGTGTTGCATATCGGCATCACCAACCATCGTTTGGCGGTGGCGCAGGAAGCCATCGAGAGCGGTTTGTATGAAACGCTCCAGTTTCCCTTCTCCTACCTCGCTTCCGAGAAGGAATTGGCGTTGGTGGAGGCTTGCAAACAGCACGATATGGGCTTCATTGCCATGAAAGGCCTGGCGGGAGGTTTGATCAACCATGCCGCTACTGCCTACGCCTATCTGGCGCAGTTCCCGCACGTGGAACCCATCTGGGGCATCCAGCGTGAGTGTGAGTTGGACGAGTTCATCTCCTTTCAAAAGAATCCGCCTGTGATGACCGACGAGATGCTTGCCCGTATCGAGAAAGACCGCAAGGAGTTGAGCGGCGACTTCTGCCGTGGCTGTGGTTACTGCCAGCCCTGTCCTGCCGGTATCGAGATTGAGAGCTGCAACCGAATGTACCTCTTTTTGCGTCGCGCACCCTATAGCGTCTATCTCACCGAGGAATTCAACGAGAAGATGCAACAGGTGGAACACTGCCTTAATTGCGGACAGTGCAAGAGCAAGTGTCCCTACGGTCTTGACATCCCCAACCTGCTGAAACGCAACCTCGAAGACTTCAATGAGCACTGGGCAAATAAGGAAAAGTACTTTGGTCTGTGAACTGTGATTGATGACTGATGCTCGATGAACAGTGGCCTGGCTGTTGGCCGGATCTCTTAATTCTCAACTAAATTATATGCTTCCCGTTAGAATAACTGTTATCCGTAAGGCTTGCTATCCCGATTTGATGCAACGCTATGAAAATCCTATTGAGCATGCCTGCGATTTGCAAGAAGGACAAGAATTTATCTCTTACAATTGGCAGAAACCAGAAGGCTTTTGCGAAAGTGCTTGGCAGTCTGTATCACCATTTGTGATGGCTTTGGCACACGGAGCTCGGGACTTTTATGATGGTTGGATGCAAAAGCCAGGTACAGCCATGATTTCCTGCAACGATGGCTTTAGACCCGTCAGCTTCTTATTGGAAGCGATAGGGTGAGAGTGATGTGTGAACTGTGAGCTGAATTAATCCTTTTTCTCCATTTTCAACTCTTGTCCAATGGTTTCGTGCGTGAGTTGAATCATCTTCTGCATCACGGCGTTGATGCTGTAAGGCGTGGTGAGTGTTTTGTGGGAACAGAAGGTGATGTCCATAATGCGTGCCACACGTTCCAGATCGCCCTCGTTGTCTTTTTTGAGTGAGAAAATATAGGAATGGCAAGCCATGCCCAAAAGGGCTTCGCGGAGTGCGCAAGCCTTATAGACGATTTCGTTGAACAGATGGTCGCTTTGTACGCCGGTTTTACATTCAATGACAAACAAGGTGTTGGCTTTGATGAAGCATACGTCAAGTTCGTTGTTGTGTTTCTCTCCTGGGCGGGCAATGTGTACGCCTATGGCGATATCTTGCGGCTTTACGGTGCGCTCGATGAGGTTATAGACGTATTCCTCAAACCATCCTCCCGTGAGGTATTCCACTTCGTCGGGCGAGATGTATCCTTCGTTGGAGGGCGTGAATCCGATGTGGCGTAGCATGGCCGAAAGTTTGGGCGCACCACGGTGCTCGATGTCGTTGATGCGTGCGGCACGGCTCATGCCGCGGTATTCGGTGCGGAGGAGATTGAGGATGTCGTGTTCTTCGGACGAAAGTTGGTTGTTAGCGAAAATGGTGAAAAATTTCTGCGTCTGCTGCGCCTTGACGATGGGCTTGTGGAAGTGCTTGCGGTCGATGTCGTGTGTAAGTCCGTGAACCTGAAAGTATTCATCCAGCGTCATCCTGTATTGGATAGGGTAGAAGATGTCGTCGTTGTCGTAGATGCTGTTGTCGAAGATGGAACTGACGATGATGTTCTCGCGGGTTTGGGTGTAGAAAAATTGCGAGTTGAACGATTCAAATACTTGGTGGATTGCCAACGCCATGTAACGGCTGCCGCCCGCCAGGTTGACGAGATAGGTGGTGTCGGAACGCAGCTGGGCTTTCAGTCTGCGGCAAATGCGTTCGTAGGTGTATTCGTCCGAGTTGTATTTCAGAACGATGTCTTCAACCAAAGACGTGTCTATCTTGAGCAGATTGGTGAAAAAATCAATCTTTTCGCCGTCTTGTCGTGCGGAGATGAAAAGCAGACGGTCGCCCTCTTGGTAGTTTTCCTTGATGAAAAGATAGGCGGGCAGAGGGTCGATGTGCGAAATGATGTTGACAATCGTTCTGTTCATGGTGGGAGATTTGAATGTTAGGAGGGTTGAAGATTTGTGGATTTTTTGAGATTTGCCATAATTTTTGCAAATATACTCATTTTCCATGAATGGCGAACGGCGATTTGTGAAAAGTAATTGTTGAATAGTGAAAAGTGAAAAAGGCATTGATTCTAAAAAACGCTGATAATAAACTGCCTAAACAATCGCATTATAGGAAAAAAGGAAAAAGATTTTGCAGGAATGGAAAAAAGTTGTACTTTTGCAATTGGGTAAGTCTAATACGACCAGCTCCCATTGAATCCCCCAGGGTAGGAATACAGCAAGGGTGTTTGGTTGTAGCGGTGCGATATAATCAGCTTACCCTTTTTTTTATACCCATTTGTTGATGTTAATTACAACCTCCAATGTCCTACTTCTATCTTGTCCTTGCCGCGCTGTTTGAGGTGGGGTGGCCGTTGAGTTTCAAACTCAGCAGTGTGCATCCCGAGCGGTTTTGGATGTGGATTGTCTTGGGGGGTGTATCCATGCTCTGTAGCGGTGTCTTTCTCTACCTTGCCCAGCGCACTATTCCCATTGCCACGGCCTATATCATGTGGACGGGTTTTGGTGCTGTGATGACTTTTCTTTTGGGCATTCTCTTTTTTGGCGATTCCGCCTCGCTATTACGTATGTTTTTCGCCTTGCTGGTCTTGGTGGGCGCTGTTGGACTTGAAATAACTTCGAAATGAAAAAAATACTGTTTTTGCTCTTTGTTGTAGTTGGCTTTGCGGTTCAAGGTCAGCGCATTCATGGCTACCTTTCTGCAGGTACCGTGGCTGCCCAGATGGAGGGTGACGAACTTAAAGGATTCAACCATTGGGGACTATCGGCCGGTGTGGGCGCCATTACTGATTTGAGCCGTAATGGGGCGTGGCGTTTAAGTGTGGAGGCGGACTGTAGTCAGCGAGGCGCCAAGAACTCCTCTGCGACGCCTTATAGTATTGATTTGAACCTCAGTTATGTTGATGTTCCTGTAACTGTCTATTTCAAAGACCCTTTTGGTGGCATTATGTTCGGATTCGGATTGGCTTACAGCCGTTTGGTACAACAACCGCACGATGTTATCCAATACGACCCATATAGTTTTATTCCAGACACTTCCGACATGTCGTTTTTGAAAAACGACTTCTCGGCGGCATTGGAGTTGCGTTTTGCTGTCTGGAAGGGCCTTCAGCTGAGCTTCCGGTATCAGCGCTCGTTGTTTCCCGTCAAGCGCGAATGGGGATTTTCTCAAAAAGAGGGTGCGAGATGGAACTCTTGGGCAAACGACTGTTTCAACTCTTCCTTGACGATGCGATTGATGTGGGTGTTTGGCGACCAAGATAAGCCTCAGCGTTACGCAAAAAAGAAATATAGAAGAAGATAGATGTTGCTAAAAATGGATTTTAGAGTGTAACATGAGGATTGTTCTGTCTCAAACGTATTGTATACTATGTTTCAAACAATGAAGATTGCCCTGTTCCCCGGTTCGTTCGATCCCTTTACCAAAGGCCATGAAGCTTTGGTTCGTAGGGGATTGGCTATGTTCGACAAGGTTGTTGTGGCTGTTGGTCAAAATAGTGAGAAACAATATCAGTTTCCGTTGGAAGAGCGTGTGGAGGCTATCCGTCGCATTTTCATCGACAACCCACGAGTTGAGGTGCTGCACTACGAAGACATGACCGTGGACTGCTGTCGTCGTTGCGGGGCACAGTTTATTCTGCGCGGCGTGCGCAATGCCAAGGACTTGGAGTACGAACGCACCACGGCTGCCGTTAATTATGCTTTGGACGCTGGCATAGAGACTGTCATGCTTTTTGCCGAACCTGAGATGGCGGAGGTGAGCAGCACTGTAGTCCGCGAATTGCTCGCTCGTGGCAAGCCGGTAGATTCGTATCTTCCAAAGCAAAGCAATTAGCATTTTATCCCTTCAAATCCCCTAACCTTCAAATCTTCAAATTCCCAATCATGGTCGATATCCGTACAACTTCCATCGAATTTCTCAAAGGCGTGGGTCCTGCACGGGCTCAGCTTTTGCGACAGGAGTTGGACGTCGCCACTTACGAGGATTTGCTGCTCTATTTCCCGTTTCGCTATGTGGATTGCTCGCGGATTTCTTCCGTTGCCGAAGTCACGCCCGACAGTCCCTATGTGGTCCTTCGCGGCTTGATTGACAATGTCAATGTGGTGCAGACGGGCAAGTACGCAGAGCGACTTTCCGCTCGATTTCATGACGCCACGGGTTCAGTAGAACTGGTGTGGTTTCAAGGGGTGAAATGGGTGAAAGACCGCCTCAAACCCAATGTGGAATACCAAGTGATGGGCAAGCCCTCTAACTATGGCCTTATGGTGCAACTGGTGCATCCCGATGTCGAACCGGTCAGCTACGACGCGCCTGCGCACAGTTTCATGCCCATCTACAACACCACGGAGAAACTTAAGTCCAAGGGGCTCAATCCCAAAGGAATCGCCAAACTTCTCGACACTCTTTTGCGGCAGGTTGAGGGCATGATTCCCGAAAATCTGCCTTTTGAGGTTGTCAATCGCTACAAACTCATCTCTCGTGCCAAGGCATTGCACGACATCCATTTCCCCTCCGATGTTGCCACGCAGCAGGCAGCTTCTTTGCGTCTCAAATTCGAGGAACTTTTCTTCTTGCAACTTGATTTCCAATATGGAAGAATTTCACGACAGCACTATTCCGAAGGTCGGATTTTTGCAGAGGTAGGGGAGAAGTTCAACCGTTTTTATTCCGAAAAACTGCCTTTCCCGCTGACGGGAGCCCAGAAGCGTGTGGTTCGCGAGATCCGCAACGATATGCGCAGCGGCCGCCAGATGAACCGTCTCCTTCAGGGCGATGTGGGTAGTGGCAAAACGCTTGTCGCCTTGCTTACCATGCTTCTTGCGGTCGATAATGGTTTCCAGGCTTGCCTCATGGCACCTACCGAAATCCTTGCCTCTCAGCACTATCAGAATTTTTTGCGGATGCTCGATGGCTTGGGTCTCGAAGTGGCTTTGCTGACGGGAAGCGTCAGGACGGCGCAACGCAGAAAAATCAAGGAAGGGCTTCTTTCAGGAGCCATACAGATACTTATCGGAACCCACGCCCTTATCGAAGACGAAGTCCAATTTGCATCTTTGGGCTATGTGGTTATCGACGAGCAGCACCGCTTTGGTGTGCAGCAGCGTGCCAAGCTTTGGTCCAAGAGCGCTGTGCCACCGCATGTACTGGTCATGACCGCAACGCCCATTCCTCGCACACTCTCCATGACCCTCTATGGCGACCTCGATTGCTCAGTGATTGACGAGTTGCCTCCGGGACGCCAACCCATCAAGACCATCCATGCAACCGATGCCAAACGCGTGGTTGTGTTCGATTTCATGAAAAAACAGATTGCTCTCGGTCGACAGGTCTATGTGGTCTATCCGCTTATCAGCGAGTCTGATTCGCTTGACCTAAAGGATCTTATGGATGGATATGAAAGCATTTCGCGCGATTTTCCCATGCCGCAGTATCAGGTCAGTATCGTTCACGGTCAGATGGACGCAGAGACCAAAGCCTATGAGATGGATCGTTTCAAGCGTGGCGAGACCCATATCATGGTCAGTACCACGGTGATAGAGGTTGGCGTAGATGTGCCCAACGCTACCGTCATGGTCATTGAAAATGCCGAACGGTTTGGTCTCAGTCAGCTCCACCAGCTCCGAGGCAGAGTGGGTAGGGGTGGCGGCCAGTCCTATTGTATCCTTATGACCAAGGAAAAACTGAGCAGCAACGCTCGCGAGCGTATCAATACCATGGTGGCCACCTGCGACGGTTTCAAGATTGCCGAGGCGGACCTCCGTCTGCGTGGACCGGGAGATATCGAAGGCATCCAGCAGAGCGGCATTCTCGACCTCCACATTGCCGACATCGTGACCGACGAACCTCTCGTGCGAGCCACCCGCGACACCGTCCGAGACATTCTCGATGCCGATCCCGACCTCCAACAGCCCTCCAACCGCGTCCTCCGCTATCATATCGAAACCCTCAAGACCAAACCTCGTTGGGGAAAAATCAGTTAAAAAAACAATTTGAATGACACTTCAAGCCGTAGATAAAAGCATCTTTGTTGATGGACAGCTGCAACTCGCCTGCGTTGACGACAACCAGCAGGTGGTGGGCTGTATCGACCTTTACAACTACGACCCTATCAACCAACGTGTGGAAGTGGGCATTGTGGTGGAAAAATCCCACCGGCATCAAGGAATCGGTACCGCTATATTACAGGAACTCGACAGATTCTGTTCCAACCACTTCCATATCCACCAAATCTACTGCGACGTACTTGAAAGCAACACGGTCAGCCGTGCGCTCTTCCAAAAGGCGGGATACACGCTCTGTGGCACCTTCTCTCAATGGGTGCTTACCCAAAATGGTTATCAGACAGTACTCCGTTTTCATAAAATATTGAATGGTAATAGACTGTAAAACTATCAATTATCAAGATGGCTACAAAAAAAACTCCAAAAACCAAGAAGAAAACAACGAAGAAGCGTAAGCTCAAAATCGCCAAGAAATCCAGACCATTGCTCCTCTTTTTATTGGCTGTGATAGTTGCTGCTGTCGCCGCCTTGCTGATTCTCGTGCCCCGCACCAAGAACCCAGAAGAGGTTCGCATCTACATTCCCACGGGAAGCACCTACGACGCTGTTGTCGATAGCCTCAAGGCGCACGACTGTATGCCGTCGCTATCCACTTTTTCGATGCTTTCCACGGCACGAAACTACCGCAATCACGTCAAGGGCGGCAGCTATGTTGTCAAACCCGAGATGAGTTTGCTGCGCCTCGTCAATAAGCTCCGTTCCGGCAACCAAGATGCCATCCGACTTACCATCAACAAGCAGCGCACGCCGCAGCAACTTTGCGACTACCTCGCTACCAAGCTGGAGTTCAGCGCCGACTCGTTGCTATCCTTGTTGCAAAATGACAGTGTTTGCGCCTCTTACGGATATACGCCACAAAGCATTATCGCCATGTTTCCGCAGAATACCTATGATGTTTATTGGAACATCACACCTGAGAAATTGCTGGGCAGGATGTTGAAGGAGTCCAACACGTTCTGGAACGAGCAGCGACTCGCCGCCTGTCAGAATCTCATGCTCACCACCACGCAGGTGGTAACACTCGCTTCCATCGTTGAGGAGGAAACCAATCAGAACGAAGAAAAACCGTTGATTGCCAGTGTCTATCTCAACCGATTCCGCAAAGGCATGCTGCTTCAGGCCGACCCTACCGCACGCTATGCCGCTGGCGATTTTACGCTCCAGCGCATTACCGTCGCCCAAACTTCCCTCGATTCGCCCTACAACACCTACCGATATAAGGGATTGCCTCCGGGACCCATCTGTATTCCTTCCACCGCCAGCATCGATGCCGTGCTCGAAAATAGGCAGACTAACTACCTCTATTTCTGTGCCAAAGAGGATTTCTCAGGCCATCATAACTTTGCCACTACCCTCGCAGAACATCTCCTCAACGCAGCCCGATTCCACAAAGCCCTCAACGCGCGAGGAATTAAGTAAGTACTTGTATTTGTTTAATTCAACGCAAAAGTAGAAGAAGAGACTCTTGATGTTGTCGTGATTGCTTCTTTTCCTCGTAGCCGTCGCTTCGGCTCAAAACGAAAATTTTGCAATACGTCATGCAATTCAGGATTCTCATACTTGGTTATTGACTATGATTCATTGGGTGTGGAAAGAGGTTCAATGAGAACAAAGACAAACTCAGCTACAACCCTCAATGCAATGTTTTGTACATCGCCTAACAAGCGTAATCGGATGTGGCTGATTTCAACCTTTTTTTGTTAATAAGTGTATTATATATATATATTGCAAATCGTTGATTTGTTGTAATTTTACAAATGAATTTGATAATTTGTAAAATTATGCAACGTATTGGAATACTTGTATTTGTTGGACTATTGCTCTGTTCTGGCTCAGTTGTATTGGGTCAAAAAGTCACTACCTCGCAAGGTCAGCAGCTGTCGTTTGAAAACGCAGAGGATCTTTTCCGTAAGGAGAAGTATGCTTCGGCACAGTTTCAGTTCGACCAGATAGAGAAAACCTCCTCGGGCACCCTCACCGCCGCCGATGCCTGCTTTTATGCCGCCGTCTGTTCCGAGAAGCTTGGAAACAATGATGCCATCAACCGTCTGCAGCGGTTCATGACAGCGTATCCCCAGAGTAGCCACCTCAACATGGCTCGCTTCTATATGGGCAACTGCTACTACCGCAACAAAGACTACTCCAACGCTTTTCTTTATTACGGCAAGGTGAAAAAAAACGATGTGGATTATGGATGCCGTAGCGAGTATGATTTCAAGATGGGCTATTGCTGCCTGAACATGAACAACAACGAGCAGGCGAAACGCCATTTTGAGCAACTGATGGACGGCAAGTCGAAATACAGCAACGCAGCCCGTTATTATTACGCCCACATCCAATACCAGCAAGGCGAATATGACCTGTCGCTCAAGAACTTCGAACTGCTTAAGAACGACCACAATTTCGCCAAGATTGTACCAAACTACATTGTGCGTCTCTATTACTACCTGGGACGCGAGGATGAGATGCTCCAGATGGCTCCCGCTTTGATTCAGAGCCAAGATGTCTATAAGGAACCTGAAGTCCACCAGATGGTCGCTGAGGTCTATTACAAACGTGGCAACTACGCCAACGCTTTGCAGCATTACCATGCCGCCGCCGGCGTTGACGGCAGCAGTGCCATCGACTCCAAGGGAATGTGCTCCAAGCAGGACTGCTTCTACCAGATGGGCTTTTGCCACTACAAACTCGGCGCATACGACTCTGCCGCCGTATATCTCGGCAAGAAGACCGTTTGCAACGACAGCGTGGCGCAGAACGCGCTCTACCTTTTGGGCGATTGTCATATCAAGATGAACCAGAAAGAGGATGCGCTTGCCGCTTTCCGACAGGCCGCCAACATGGATTACAATCGTAAAATCAAGGACGATGCCCAGTTCCAGGTGGCCAAACTTAGCTGCGAACTCAACAAAAACACCTATAACGAGTCCATACGTCAGCTCCAGAAATATCTGGAACAGCACAAAAACACCGAGCACAAGGCCGAGATACAGGAGATACTGGCGTCGCTCTACCTCACCACCCGCAATTACAAAGACGCTTACGACCTTATTGAGAGCATTCCCGACAAGAACGCGGCTCTCAACCAAGCCTATCAGCGTATTGCCATCAATCGTGGCATTGAAATCTTTAACACGGGAAGGGTAAATGCCGCCGCCCCGTATTTCCAGAAGGCCATGACGATCAACGCAACCCCCAAGGTTACCGCTGACGCATACTATCTTTATGCCGAATCGCAATATCGTATGGGGAAATATGCGGAAGCCTCTAAGGCAATGGATCGTTTCTTGCTGGGCAGCTACGCCAAGACTTCGCCTTACTATCTGCAGGCGCTCTACACCGAGGGCTACATACGTATGCAATTGGAGGATTATGACGACGCCTATGATGCTTTCGCTAAATTCGCGCAACAGGCGAAGGATGTGGAACCTCGTCAGATGCAGGATGTCTATAACCGCATGGGCGACTGCAAATATGTCGGCAAGGCTTTTAACGACGCCATCTCGAATTACAACTACGTTATCAACGCCAAAGGCAAGGACGCCGACTATGCCACCTATCAGAAGGCGTTGTGCTATGGCGCTTTGGGAAAATATCCCGAAAAGTTGAACAACCTCAACTATATCTTTGAAAAATTCACCAACTCACAGTACGCCTCCAAGGCCACTTTTGAGATTGGAAAGACTTATCTCTTGTGCGACAATACTGATATGTCGTTGCTTTACTACGGTAATTTTATCAAGAAGTACCCCGACAACTCCCAGGTCAAGTCGGCGTTGCTGGACATGGGTCTGATTTACTACAATACAGGCCGTAATGCCGAGGCTTTGCAGACCTTCGATCGTTTGCTTACCGACTATGCCGGCACCGACGAGGCTCGTGACGCATTGAACACCGTTAAGAATATCTACATCAGCGAAAACCGTGTGGATGAGTACTTCGGCTATGTGAAGAGCGCTGCAAAGATTTCCGTTCCTACTTTGGAACAGGACAGCACCATCTACCTTGCTGCAGAAGACCGCTACATGGAAGGACGTTACGAAGAAGCCGTTACTGCTTTGGAAAACTACCTCAAGAAATTCCCCAACGGGTTGTTCTCGCTCAAGGCGCACTACTATGCTGCTGATGCCTATTTCCGCACAGGTCAGAACGAGGCTGCCTTGGCGCACTATGAGGAAGTTGCCGTCGCTCCCAAGAACCAATACTCCGAGCTTTCGCTCTACAATGCGGCCAATATCGCATACAACCTCGGCAACTACACCAAATCCTTGGATTTGTATTCCCGTTTGGTGGAGAACTCGGAGAACGACAATAGCCGCCTGCAAGGTCGTTTGGGTCTTATGAGAAGCTATGTGGCGCTCGCTTCCAACTGCGAGGTGGTCAATTCCGCTAACGAATTGCTTGCCGACAGCAAAATCTCCATAGCACTCAAGGAGGAGGCTTTGATGAGCAAGGCAAGAGCTTATGCTGCCATGAACATGTCTGATAGCTCGTTGATGGTTTACAACCAATTGTTGAAGGCTTCCAATGGCGAGTATGCCGCCGAGGCCGCCTTCCGTCAGGCTGAATACCAATTAATGAAGGGCGACTACGCCACCGCCGAGCGCAGCATCGACAAGATTGTCTCCAATCCGCAGAGCGACTATTGGCTGGCGAGGACATTCATCTTGTGGGCCGACGTCTATGCCGCCAAGGGCAACAACCTGCAGGCCAAGCTGACTTTGCAGAGCATCATTGATGGATACGACGGCGAAGACCTTGTGCGTCTGGCTACCGAGAAACGTGACGCAATTATTGCCGCTGAAACTCCAGAACCACAGCCCGAAGAAAACCCAATAACGATTACGATAGATTAAAGATTTGAAGGATGGAAGATTAAAACGGCGAGTCGTAATGCAGTCTCTCACCCTTCATAATTATGAATTGTCAAATATCAATTACCAATTATATGAATTCTTTGTTTAGAAAGCTTTTACCTGTTGCACTGCTTGCCTTGTCGGTTTCCGCTGTGGCTCAGAATGATGATGTCTACAACGAAAACGTGATTGTTACAGGAAACTACAAGCCTGTGTTGGAGGACCATCAGAAAATTAATGTAGCGCCAACAATAGTAGATACCGCCACGAAACTGCAGCACTCGTTCAACTATAAGATCAATCCCACGAGAATGTCATCGTTCTACGAGCCTTCGCGCATCAAGGCCGCCAATGTGATTGGCGAACCCAAGACGCGTCTGTACAACAATTATGTCCGTATGGGATTTGGCAACTATTGGACACCGTTGCTGGATGTTTTCTACAACTCCACCACCTCCAAGAACCTCAACTATGGCGCCAACGTTTCGCACCTGTCGTCTTGGGGTACTTTGGGCGACAAGGATGTTCCTGAAAGTTACTATGGCTCCAACCAGAATTCTTTGACCACGGTTTCCGCATTTGGAAAATATATCTATAAAGAAAAACTGCAGTTTTCGGCCGACCTGAGATATCAGAACGACTACAACCTCTACTATGGATTCAACGACAGTCAGTTAGATGCATTTGTTCTGTCGCGTGGCGACTTCTCGAAAAAGGAATATCGCGCATGCTACAATTTTGCCGGTCTCAACGCAGGTGTCAAGAAGATTGCCGCCGGTGGGTGGGGATACAATGCCCAAGTCAACTTTGCCGACCTTTGGTCCACTTACAACCGCAATGAGATGAATCTCAACCTTGAGGGTACTATTTCGCACAAAATCAAGTTGGGACAGAAGTTGCAGCCAACCGCCGCTTTGCGTCTCCAGTTGGGTCATTTCTGGCAGCATTTCGATCCAGAGACCATGCCCTTTGGCTATGACGCAGAAAGTGGATTGCCTTCGAAAATCGACACAGCCCGAGGCTTCTTCGCTTTTAATCCTAACATCTCCGCAGCCATCTCGGGGTTTCAGTTGCATGTTGGTTTGACGGGCGCTTTCGACTATTTCACCGATCCCCGCGACATGTCGTTCTATCTCTTCCCCGATGTTACCGTGTCACGCAACTTCTTCCGTGAAACCCTTGGCTTGACATTAGGTGCGGTGGGCAATGTTGCACCTGTGAGTTGGAATGCCATTCGGCTCAAGAACCCCTACACTATGCCCGACGCGGAATCCCGCCTAACGCGTCATTATGATTTCTTTGCGCAGGCTCGCTATTCTCTTACGCGCAAATTGCAGTTCAATCTCAAGGCAAGCTACAATCTTTGGTACGACTATCTCTCGTTTATGTTGGCTGACAGCTACATGCTCAACAATGTATTCCAACCTAAATATGAATGTTTCAACCAATTGGTGCTCCGTGGCGATGTTGCTTTTGTAAACGATGAGATGATTGCCATAGAGTTGGGTGGCACCTATTACAAAGGTAAAGGTTTGGAACCCGACACTTTGCCGGGTTTGTATCATCCCTCCTTTGACGCGCATTTGAACATTCATCTCAACTATCACGACAAGATTCTCGTTCATCTTCAGGGATTGGTGCTGAGCAAGATGAATGCCGCTTTTGCCTACGATGCCGCAAATCAGAAATATGAAACCACTGTTACCGTGCCGATGCGCTATGGTGTAAATCTTGAAGTGGAGTATCGTCATTCCAAAGCACTCAGTTTCTTCATCAAGGCTGACAACCTCGCTTTCCAACGTTATTACTATTGGCAGAACTACCCAAGTCCCAAGGCGCTTTTTATGGGAGGCTTGACTTATACCATTCATTAATGAGCGACCGGTGTGCTTGCGGATTTCCGGAGAAAACTGGAATGTTCGACGGAGCATCAATTATCAACTGACAATTATCATGGACTATTCCGAGACTTTGGATTTCCTTTTCAATTCCTTGCCTATGTACCAACGTGTTGGCAAGGCGGCCTTCAAGGCTGATATGGACAACACGCTGGATTTGATGTCTTATTTGGGCAATCCTGAACGTAAGTTCCGCTCCATTCATGTGGCTGGAACCAACGGCAAGGGTTCGGTGAGCCATTTTACCGCCTCCATCTTGCAACAGGCGGGCTACAAAGTCGGTCTCTACACTTCGCCTCATTTGGTGGATTTTCGTGAACGCATCCGCATCAACGGCGAGATGATTCCAGAGCAGGAGGTAGTTCGTTTTGTCGAAGAGAACAAGCCTTTTTTTGAATCACACAGCCTCTCTTTCTTCGAAATGACCGTAGGTTTGGCGTTTGACTATTTCGCCCGAGAACAAGTTGACGTGGCTGTTGTTGAAGTGGGCATGGGTGGACGGTTGGATTCAACGAATGTTGTGATGCCGGATCTTTCGGTTATCACCAATATTGGATTCGACCATACTCAGTTTTTGGGCGATACCTTGCCCAAGATTGCTTTTGAGAAGGCGGGCATCATCAAACCCAAGGTTCCTGTGGTGATAGGAGAGACCCATCCCGAAACGAAACCAGTCTTTGAGGCTCGTGCCGCTGAACTTGAGGCGCCCATCTCTTTCGCCGACCAATGCTACGAGATAGAACCCATCGATTCCGACGCTCCCGCTACACTCTATTTTATCGTGAAACCAATCGCTAATTCTCAATTGCCAATTCTCAATTGCCAATTAGAATCTCCGCTCAGTGGTTCCTATCAGCTCAAAAACCTTGCTACGGTGATGAAAGTGGTGGAACTTCTGCCCCAGTTTGGCTACAGGATTTCAGCCGAGAATATCCGCAAGGGTATTGCCGATGTGGTGCGTACCACCGGGTTGCATGGCCGTTGGGAACTCGTTGATACGAATCCCAACACCATCTGCGAAACCGCGCACAATCCCGATGGCATCAACGCAATGTTGGAAAAACTCTCCACTTTGAAGTACCACAAATTGCATATTGTTTATGGTTGTGTGAACGACAAGGACTATGCCTCCATTTTGAAGATGTTGCCAAGTGATGCCACTTTCTATTTCACCCAACCCAGTGTACCACGCAGACTTGATGTTGCATCATTGGTGGCTACGGCACATGGACTCGGAATTTCCGGCGAGGGCTTTGCCAACGTCCACGCGGCTATCGCCGCAGCCCGCAGCGCCGCCCAACCCGACGACCTTGTTCTGGTTACAGGCAGTATCTTCCTCGTCGCCGACGCCCTCAACAGGTAATTTATTTGAAAAAAACGTCTTGTATGAAAAAGATATCTACTCTTGTCGCTTTTATCGTCTTGATGGCTGTTTCCGCAATGGCACGACCTGTCGATAGGCAGACTGCGACGCTTGCTGCACAGAATCTTTGGTATCAGATGACCAAGAATCCATTTATGCTTACCGATGTAAGTGCTGAAATGGGTTTTGAACATTTGTATATCTTTGCAAATCTTGACGGAACGGGTTTTGTGATTCTTTCTGCCGACGATTGTGCTACTCCCGTTTTGGCTTATTCTGCCGACAATCAATTCTCCTTGAATAATATGCCTTGCCATGTCGAGTCGTGGCTGCAGGGCTATGACGATGAGATTGGACGGCTGATTGCCGTGGGCGCAGAGGCCGACAAGGCTATCGCTGATGAGTGGTTTCGTTTGTTGAACAACTTGCCGCTTGTTGAAGCATCCAAGGCTAACGTTGGTCCGTTGCTCACTACCACTTGGAACCAGGAACCTTACTACAACAGCCTTTGTCCGCTCTATGATGGTGTGCATCGCTCTGTTACGGGATGTACGGCTACCGCTACCGCTCAGGTTATGAAATATTGGAACTATCCCCGCACGGGTTTTGGCTCGCGCACCTATATTGATACGCTTTCGGAAATTAATGTGTATGATACACTTACAGCTGATTTTGGCAGCACAACCTACGATTGGGAACACATGCCCAATACCTTGAATTCCTACAGTTCCGACACCGAAATCCTTGCAGTCGCTACGCTTATTTATCATGTGGGTATTGCCGTGGATATGGACTACGGCAGTTCCAGTGGAGCCTATACAACCTCTTTCGGCTTCTTCAATTGGGGCGCTTCCGAAAATGCACTCCCATACTATTTCAAATACAGCTCCGATCTGCGTGGCGTGGAGAAAAACCATGAGGGAGATGCCGCATGGCGCCAACTGCTTAAGGATGAAATTAATGAAGGTCGCCCGATCATCTATTCGGGTGAAGACCGCTCCGGTGGACATGCCTTTGTGTGTGATGGCTACAATTCCTTGAACCGTTTCCATTTTAACTGGGGGTGGGGCGGAATGTACGATGCTTTCTATGCCATTGGAAGCCTTAATCCCAGCTATGAGTTCAACTTGAACAACACCGCCATTGTGGGAATCTATCCCGACACGGTGCAACGTACCGATGCTGTCCATGTAGAGGTCTTGCCCTCCGATACCTTGATGGGAACAGTAACGGGTAGTGGCGATTTTTTGCCTTATCACGACACTGTGACAATCAACGCCTTGGCCAAAGAGGGCTATCGTTTCCAGCGTTGGAGCGACGACAATATCTATCTCCCTCGCACTTTTATGCCCAATAGCGACCATTCGTTTACCGCACAGTTTGAACCGCTTAATCCCGACTCGATGACCTATTCCTTCGACCTATTCTTCTCTCGTTGTTCAAAGGATCGTTATTACGACTATTTCGCCATCAAGTTGCCTGCCGACGCTATGGGTAGCTGCCGCAAGCTCTCCAGCGTACAGATGTACGACGGCTTTGTGGGTAGCTATCAGTTGTTTATCTACGAGGGTGGGGAAGAGGCTCCGCAGACGATGCTCCATACACAACTTTTCAATACGCGCAGGGCTTTGAAATGGATGGACATAGAGATAGATACGACAATAGCCGTAGATGCCTCCAAACCTTTGTGGGTGGTAGTACGTTCGCTTGACTCTACTTCTTGGGCTCCCGTATCTTATTTTTCTGGAAACTACGATGGCACTTGGTTCAGCTTTGATAGTGTCAATTGGGAACATTCATGGGGTAATCATCCCTTTAGTTGGATGCTGCGCGCACTCTTTGCTCCGCGCGATCCTTTCACATTCAACGTTACGGCAAACTCCTCGTCCAATACCTTGGGTTCCGTATCTGGTGGCGGCGAATTTCTTGAAGGCGATACCGTATCACTGACCGCCGTTGCCGTCGAGGGCTATCGTTTTGACCATTGGAGCAATGGAAACACCCAAAATCCGTTAGTGTTTGAAGTGCGTAGCGACACTACACTGACGGCCTATTTTGTTGAGGATATAGCCATCAACGCTGTCGATAAGGCGGAAATCATCGTCCGTCCAAATCCTGCTAAAGAATTTGTTTCCATCGAAGGCGTGAAGGTGCTTCATGTCGATGTGATTGACGTTGTAGGACGTGTTGTGGCGCAGTTCAACGGCACCAATACCCTCAATATAGGAATGCTTCCTCCCGCCATCTACACACTCCGCATCTCCACTCCCGAAGGCGATGTGGTTGGCAAAGTGATGAAAAGATAATGAGTTATTTCAATTAGATAAAAGAAGCCTCCCAATCGGGAGGCTTCTTTATATGATGTAATTGTGATTGGCGAGAAAGATTCAGATTGTAGTTCTTAATCGCGCTTCACTCATTCCCTTCATTTTGCTTCTTCTGCCTTTTCACGAAAAGCATCAAGGCTGTGGTCTCGAAAAGAAGGTAGATGATGTATCCGATGCAGAAGAGGGTGAGGAACGATGTTGCGGTGTGGAGATGTGAGAAAATATAGACTGTCATTACAATCATGTGGAGAACCAACGTTCCCACCGTTACGGAGAGGAAGTTCTTGACGAACGCCCTTGGTGCCTTGAATGCGCTTTTCACTACGAAATAGTGTCCGAGGCCTGTGATGATGCCGAAATAGAGTGGAATCAGTGGCGCAATGGCAATATAAAGCGAAGACTTGCACCACATTAGCACGAAACTTGCGATGACAAGCACCAACGTCAAGGAAAGTAATGCGATGAAATATTTTCTCATAAGCAGGAAATCGTTAAAGTATCAAGCTGAAGGATTTGTCGGTTCACTATTCCGTGAATTTCATTGCATCCTTGGTGGTGAACTTCTCGCAGTAGTGGCATTTGAGCTTGAGGTTCTCTTTGTCAACAACGTCGAACTGAGTGGGAATCTGCTCAAAATTGGTTATGCATTTGGGATTCATGCACTTGATGATGTTGTTGATATGGTTGGGAATTTCGGCCTCAATCTTGTTGATGACATCGTAGTTCTGAATGTCGATGATGGTGGCGTAGGGGGCTACCAAGGCGATTTTGTCGGTATCGTCCTTTGTGAAGTGCTTGTTCTTGATTTTGATGATGCCCTTGCGCCCGAATTTCTGGCTGTTGAGGTTGTTGCCAATCAATACTTCGTCAGGATATTGTTCAAGACCTAAGATACGTAGTACCTGATATACCGCAGTGGTGGGAATATGGTCGATTACTGTTCCGTTTTCGATTCTGGGAACGACTAATTCTTTCTTTGTATCCATGATAATTCAATTAGAAATTAGTAATTAGCAATTAGCGGACGCCGAGGATGGCGGCCATGAGAGCCTGGCGAACATAGACACCGTTTTGTGCCTGTTGGAAATAGTAGGCATAGGGGGTCTTGTCCACGTCGGTGGTGATTTCGTTCACGCGAGGCAGCGGGTGAAGCACTTTCATGTTGTCTTTGCAGCCCTTGAGCATGGAGGCGGTGAGAATGCAACTGTCTTTTACGCGCTCGTATTCGAGGGGATCGGGGAAACGTTCACGCTGTACGCGGGTCATGTAAATGATGTCGGCGGTGGGAACGATGTCCTTGATGTCGGTATATTGGTAGTATTTTAGTCCGGCGTTCTTGATGCTCATCTTTACCGAGCTGGGCAACTTCAACTCTTCGGGAGAAACCAAATGGAAGGTGGCGTTGAAGTTGCACATGGCTTGAACCAAGGAGTGAACTGTTCTGCCGTATTTCAAGTCGCCCACGCAAGCAATCTGGAGGTTATCCAAAGTGCCTTGGGTCTTGCGGATGGAGTAGAGGTCGAGCATGCACTGTGTAGGATGTTGGTTGGCACCGTCGCCTGCATTGATGACGGGAACGCTTGCCACTTCGCTGGCGTAACGGCTGCTGCCTTCCTTGGGGTTGCGCATGACGATGAGGTCGCTGTAGCTGCTAACCATCACGATGGTGTCGTGGAGGGATTCGCCTTTCTGGACGCTGGTTCCGCCGGGGTCGCTAAAACCAATGATGCGTGCGCCCAATTGGTTCGCTGCGCTCTCGAAACTGAGGCGGGTACGCGTTGAAGGTTCGAAGAAAAGTGTTGCGACAACCTTGTCGCTGAGAATCTTCTGCTTCGGATTCTTTTCAAATTCTTCGGCAATGTCCAGCACCTGAATGTATTCTTCTTTTGAGAAGTCGGTGATGGAAATGAGGTTACGTCCTTTTAGTGTGCTCATATTATAGTGATTTATTGTTTATCTGTAGGATAAGTGTTGTTTACATTCAACCTTGCAAAGATACTTAATTATTATCGTTTTTTGATGAAAAAATATTAACATTGGTTAATAGTGTGAAGTGTGAACTGTGATGAGTGAACTGTGATGAGTGAATGGTGAAGTGTGAATAGTCCCTTAACCCTTCTAATCTTTCAATTTCCCCAATCTTTTTCTAGATTCTCTTCAATCCCTCCAATGCTGGGGCGTAGTTTGGGTTGAGACTCAGGGCGGTCTCGTAGTCGTTGCGTGCGTTCAGCTTGTCTCCAAGCAGTTCGTAGGCTGCGCCTCTGTTGGCATAGGCTTCGATGAATTGGTTGTCTATTTGAAGGGCTTTGGAGTAGTATTCCACGGCTAGTTCGTAGTCGCCGTAGAAGAAGGCTTGAATGTAGCCTCGGTTGTGCCAAGCGTCTTTGTCGTTGGCATCAATGTCGAGCAGTTGCTTGTAGGTCTCTTCGGCCGCTTCCATCTCTCCCAAGTCTTGATAGAACATCGCCAGGCCGTAGCGCGCCGAGGTGCTTTTGGGGTCGAGTTCTATGGCCGTGGTCAGAAACTCCAATGCGAGTTTGTTTTTGTGATTGGCGTAAAGAATGCCCAATTCCTCGAAAGCGGGCGCATAGTCGGGGTATAGGTCGCAGACCTTTTGAAACAGCGTAATGGCGCTTACGGTATCTCCTGTCTCCTTGTAAACGAATCCTTTCATGAAAAGGGCTGTGCGGTTGTCGGGGTCTTTTGCGGTGACTTTGGTAAGGCTTTCAAAGGCTCGTTCGTAGTCGCGGCTGTAGAAGGCGATTTCTCCCAGTTTGAGGTTGGCTTCTTGGTTGTCTTCGTCGAGCTTCAATGCGCTTTGCAGGGCTTTGTAGCTTTGCTCTACGTTGCCGTTGGCGAACTGTGCGTCACCCATAAGAATATAATATTCAATTTTGTCGTCCTTGAGACGGATGGCGTTGGTAAGGTCGCTGATGGCTTCGTTGTAGCGTTGCATGTCCACCAAAATCTTGGCGCGGTCGTAGTAGAGGGTGGCGTCGTTCTTGCTCTTGCTTATCTTGATGTCGAGTACCTGCAAAATCTCTTCAGGGGTCATTTTTTCGGTAGTGGGTTTGCTCTTGCATCCAGCCGCAAATATCATGATTAAAGCGATGAAAATTATTCGTCTTGTCATAATGGTTTAAAAAGTCAGTTATATTATTAACGTATGGGATTGGCGTTTATTTTACGAAGTCGGCTATTCGTTGTCGGGTTTCGGCATAGGTTGGGGCGTGGAGTACTTGCCGTGATTGCATTTCTGTTATTCCGATGGATTTCCACATCAAACACCAGTATTCCTTGGTCTTGCGCATGCGCGATGCTTCTGGTATGGGGCGTCGGTTAATGGCTTCGAACAATTCTGTGACGAAATGACGCGTTTGGCTTTCTGTGCATGTGCCGCCTTTTATTTTAACTGGAAGAGAAGGATCGTAAAGTACCCCTCGACCTATCATATAATCCTGTATTTGAGGGAATTGTTTTGTGAGCGCCTGATAGTCTTCCAATCGGCAGATGTCGCCGTTGTAGATGATTTTGTGCTTGAGCATGGTTGCGGCCTCGGCAAAGCGTTCTTTGTTGGGTGTGCCGCTATATTGCTGTTTGCCGATGCGTGGATGGATTGTTACGGAGTGTAGCGGATAGTCGTTCAGTACGGGAATGATGTCGAAAATCTCGGTATCCTTTAAGTATCCCAGTCGCATTTTGACGGATAGTGTGGCTCCCTGAAGTTTTGGGATGACGTAGTCAAGCACGTTCCTGATTTCGTCTGGGTAGGGGAGAATCCCGCTTCCGCGATGCTTGGCGGCCACTCGGCGCATCGGGCAACCAATGTTCCAATTCACTTCGAGTTTGCCATCCTTCGAAGAGGAAATGCTGTTGGGGTCTATCACTTCGGCGAGTCGGTTGGCCAGTTCCACAAACTCTTCGGGTTCTTTGCCTAAGATTTGGGGCACTACAGGCATGCTTCCGTTGTTGTTTTCGGGCAGAACGTCGCCAATTTTTTTCCACGCATCCGCCAAGTTGCCGTGGGTGAGCGAAAGAAATGGCGAAATGGCATAGTCCAGCGCTCCGGGAAAGCATTGGGTGTAAACTTTCCTGAAAAGGACTTCTGTCAAACCTTGCATGGGCGCCAAAATCAGCATGCGACTGAGAGCGTGAATGAATTGTTAATCTTTGTTTTGTGCTTGTTTTGCCCTTGCCTCTTCGGAATATTGGTGCAGTTTGTCGGTGAGGTGGGCGCCTAATTTGCGTGTTGGCTCAAACAATGCCGACTTTTCTTTCGTTTCGGGGGTAATGAGCCGCTCGTTAAAGTCTATCATCAGTATGAAATTGAGCAGTATGCCCAGCACGCAGAGGCATTTGAGCGCACCCAAGGCGGCTCCTAGAAATTTGTTCAATCCGTTGAGTTTTACGATTTTGACGAAGCCTTCGACGCATTTCCCCAAGAAGGACGAAAGCACGATAACTGCTGCAAATGTGATGGCGAAAGCCGCCAGCATGGTGCCGTTGCCTTCGATGTGGATGAGTTGTGCAACCCAATGGGAGAAATGAACGGCGGCGTAGCAGCCAAAGATGATTCCGAGAATGGTGGCGGCTTCAAAGATAATGCCTCTTTTCCATCCTTTGTAAAGATAAAAGATTGTTGGGATAAGGATGAGAATTTCTAAAACGGTCATGATGTTGAGGTGTTGAATTGGGTTTTTCTTATTCTTTATTATTTAATATGATGTGATTTTGGGTGGGGACAATAAAAAATGAAACGCCTCACAAGGAGACGTTCCATAAATACATCTTGAAATAAGTAAGCACGCTATTATTAACGTTAATCATAGAAAAATGTTTCATTAGATGATATTTTTTTTTGCGTGCCACTGTTCAAATTTGCATAAAATGAAGTGAATCAGGGCTCCGATGCCCAAACCCACGATGGCTCCGCACACTACGTCACCCGGGTAGTGCTTGCCCAGATAGGGACGGCTGTAGCCCACGAGAATCGCCCACAAAAACATGAGCGTCACAAGTACCATTGCTGATTTGCTGTCTTTTCGGCCATAGCGCATGGAAAAGAATGTTGCCAAGGCAAACACGTTGGCGGCGTGGGAGGAGATGAACCCATAGAGCCCACCGCAACTGGTGCGGAACATGCGAACGTCTTCCAGCGCATGACATGGTCGTAGCCGACAGGCTACATCCTTGAACGACATTACCGATATGCGGTCGCTCAACAGAAAACAGAGTCCGATGCCGATAAGTATCAACCACCAGTTCTTGGACTCTTTGCGAAGTGTTGTGCACACAAAAACGGCAACCAATACAATGGCCCACGACCATGCCTGACTGGCGGTCCACAATACCCAATCCGCCACCGTACAATGATGGGAATTAATCCAGTAGAATAGTTGTGTGTCGAATGGTTCCAAAGTGGATTTAATGGTTTATTGTTGCTCGTTGTTGGTGGGCTCGTTCAGTTTGCGGAAGATGAGGTCTTTCAGTTCTGTGATGTGCAGTCCGCTTACGGCGGAGATGAAGATGCTCTCGACGCCTTTGGGCAGATGTTTCTTGAGCTGCTTCATCATGGATTCGTCAAGCATGTCGCACTTGGTCACGGCAAGGATGCGCTCCTTGTCGAGCAGTTCGGGGTTGTATTTCTTCAACTCTTCCAACAAGATATGGTATTCCTTGCTGATGTCCAGTTGCTCGCAGCTCACCATGAACAAGAGTATGGAGTTGCGTTCAATATGGCGTAGAAATCGCAATCCGAGACCTTTGCCTTCGCTGGCGCCCTCTATGATTCCTGGAATGTCGGCGATGCAGAACGACTGGTCGTCGCGGTATTTTACGATACCCAAGTTGGGAACCATGGTGGTGAAGGGGTAGTCGGCAATTTCGGGCTTGGCGGCGGAAACCACGCTGAGCAAGGTGGATTTTCCTGCGTTGGGAAATCCCACAAGACCTACGTCGGCGAGTACCTTCAGCTCAATGATGACGGTGCGCTCTTCGGCGGGTTCGCCTGGCTGAGCATAGCGTGGGGTTTGGTTGGTGGGCGACTTGAAATGGTCGTTGCCCAGTCCGCCACGACCGCCCTTGGCAATGATAAGGGTCTCGCCTTCTTCGGTCACTTCGCCCAACATCTCACCGGTGTCGGCGTCACGACAGATGCAGCCCAGCGGCACGTCGAGAATCTGGTCTTTGCCCTTGCGGCCGGTGCAGAGATTCTCGCCACCGTTTTTACCGTCTTCGGCGAAGACGTGCTTGGTGTATTTCAGGTGGAGCAACGTCCAGCGCTGCGTGGTGCCGCGCAGGATGACGTGTCCGCCACGACCGCCGTCGCCACCGTCGGGACCGGCTTTGGCGTTGTATTTAACGCGCAAAAGATGGGCCGATCCGGCACCACCTTTTCCTGAACGTATGTATATCTTTACGTAATCTACAAAGTTACTCGTCATAGGCGGGTGTTTGTGGGGATGATATTTTCAAATTGAGTATTATTAAGAAGTTCCTTCCCCCTATTCACTATTCACAGACCACTGGTCACTTTTTAGTTTAGAGCCAGTTGAAAGTTTAAAGGCTTAATCTTCAATTCAACAAATCAACAGCTCAACAAACCTTCTAATCTTCAAATCTTTAATTCAAAGCAGAACGTGTGGCTTATTTGCTCACACGCTCTACTTCGTTGATGATGTTCTGTGCGATGGCGTCAACACTGCCCAGACCATTGATCTTGATTTGCTTGCCCTGCTGTGCGTAGTAGTTTGCTACAGGAAGGGTCTTGCTTTCGTACTCTTTGAGGCGGTTTTTGATGGTTGCCTCGTTGTCGTCGCTGCGACCGCTGATTTTGGCGCGCTCGAGCATACGGCGGATGAGCTCTTCCTGAGGAACATCGAGCTGGATCATGCAGGTCAGTTTGCGGCCATGCTTTTCAAGCATTTTGTCGAGCACTTCGGCTTGCGCCACATTGCGTGGAAAACCGTCGAAAAGAATTCCTTGGGTATCGTTGGCAATGGCTTTGTCGATCATCTCAATGACGATGTCGTCGCTCACGAGATTGCCAGAGTCCATGATGCTCTTGATGCGTTTGCCGAGTTCGGTCTGCTCTGCGATTTCCTTGCGTAGCAAGTCGCCGGTGGAGATGTGGTTCAGTTTGAAACGTTCCACCAATTTATCAGACTGAGTGCCTTTGCCAGCGCCGGGGGCACCAAAAATAACTACGTTAAGCATAATAATGAATGAGTAAGGTTAGTAAATGAAAACCCAGCCGCAAAAAATGCAGCTGGGCGAAACTTTGTCTTATTTAACGGAAACAACTTTAATGTCGAAGCGGAGGGGTGAGAAGGGTGGAATGGTGCCGTCGGGGGTGCCGGCGTTTCCGTAGCCAAGTGAGGAGGGAAATATCAAGGTTGCTTCAGAACCTTCGGGAAGTCCCATCACGCCAGCGTCCCAGCCTTTGATGAGTGGCATCTGTCCCACAACATATTCGAGAGGTTCGTAAGGACGGTTGGGGTTGTAAACGCCACCTTCCTTTGCGTCGCTTTCAACGCTGCTGTCAAATACGGTGCCATCGAGCAGGCGACCGGTGTAGTCCATGCGAACGGTTTTGCCAGCGGCAACTACAGGACCATGTCCTTTCTTGTTGACGATAACATACAAACCATCGGCATTGGGTTCAACGGTAATGTTGTTTTCGGCAATGTACTGAGCGATGATTGTGGGCTCTTCGGCCTGACGACGTTCCATTTCTGAATGGAAATTGGCTTCTTCTTGTTTCAGTTCGTCTTCGGAGACGATGTCAACCAAGTGAATTTCATAGTACATCTTCATGCCCTGGTCGGGAGTGTAGTTGTCGGGCATGGGGAAGAACTTGGCCAAAGAATCGGCTTCAACGGCGAATGTGGCCTTGTCGCCTTTGTGCATCATCAAGAGACCTTCGGAGAGGTCGCCCGGAAACATGGATTCCTGTGGCATGGCCATGCGTTGGGGACTGCCGACGTTGCTGGTGAGGAACATGGTGTCGAGTTTGAGAGTCATCTCAACAACCAAAGCGTCCCCCTTCTGTACTTGGGCTTCTTTGTCATTGCAAACCTCAAATTTGTAATGCAAACCGCTCTTGGTCTTCTTGAAACCCGGAATGTCGGATTTGTTGCAGCCAACCATCAAAGTGGAAGCGGCTACGAGCAAAACTGCTAATTTGTAGAACTTTTTCATTGTTTTGTTGAATATTAATTGTTTATTTGATTTCGTGTTGGACAATCTGTTGACGTTGATTGGGTGTTCTAATTGTCAATTTCCAATTCATAAATGAGCACAGTTCTTGCAGGAATCCTGTCGCCGTCGCCCACTACGCCGTAGCCGGCTTCGGATGGGATGATAATGGTGGCTTGGCTGCCATAGTGCAAGGTAAGCAATGCGGCGTCAAGTCCTGTGGGCACTTGGTTGCGGCCCGCTACAACGCTTTCGGCTACGTCTTGGTAAAGTGTCTTGCCGTTGAGGGTTGTCAGTGTGTAATGTATGGTCACGGAGTCTTCGTAGCCTATCGCTTTGTTTGATCCCTTGTTGGTCTCCATCACGCGCGCTCCACAGCTTAGTCGGTTCATCTCCCAACCTCTGCGGGTGACGTATCCGTTTATGGAGGTTTCTTCCGACTTGGCGATGGTCTTGTTGGCGTTGATAAGGTTCTCTGAGATGTCGGGCTTTTGTTCAACCTCGACAACGGGAGTCCTGTTGCATCCTGCCAACGCAATCAATACCAAGAAGGCTATGTAGAACCGTTTCATTTGTATAAATATCAAAATTTACTAATCACTTGTAATTCCTAGTCACTATTCACTAATAAACAACTCTTTCACTCTCTGGATGGTCTCTTCGAAGCTGTAGGGACTGTCGGCACCTGCCGCCTTGGTGTGTCCGCCACCTCCAAAGTGGGTACGGGCGATGAGGTTGACATCCACGTCATTTTTCGATCGGAATGAAATCTTTGTGCGTGAGGCTTCTTCGCGAATCAGCACGCCCACCTCAATCTGTTCCATCATCAGCGTGTAGTTTACCAGACCTTCCATGTCGGCTGCCGAAATATTGTGCTCCTGCTGGTCCTTAAGCGAGAAACTGAAATAGGCGAATTTCTCTTTCTCGTAGATGTGCAGCCGTTCGCTGATGGCGAAGCCGAAGAAGCGCATCCGCTCGATGCTGAAGGTGTTGTTGATGTGGTTGTGGATGTCTGCGGCGTTGATATCTTTTGCTACCAATTGCGCTGCCGCTTCGTAGAGGGAAGGCTCCTCGCAGCTATAGCTGAAAGACCCTGTGTCGGTGCAAATTCCTGTGTAGAGGCATCGTGCGGCATCTTGGGTGATGGTATCGTTGCCCCATGTGGATTTTGCTACCCAAAACACCAATTCACAGGCACTTGACATCGAAGGACGTGAAATCACTACATCGAAATGTTCCATGTCGGGGTTGTGGTGGTGGTCGATGAGGATTTTCTTGGCGGGACTCTCTACGAGCGCTTTCTCCAGAAAATCAACCCTTGATGGACTATTGAAATCAACCCCTATAATAAGTTCCGATTCCATCAGTGCTTTGTTGCATTGCTCCAATTGGGTGTCCCCGTTTAGAATCAACTCACAATGAGGCATCCAACTGAAATGTTTCGGGCAACCGTTGGGTAGGAGTGGGGTGATTTTTGCTTTTGGATTCAGGTCGGAAAGAATGTGATACATGCCCAAAAGCGAACCCATTGCGTCACCGTCGGCATTCTTGTGAGCGATGATGGCGATGGAAACGGCTTGCGCAGTCAGTTCCTTGATGGTTGCTAAACTTTGAGAATCAAATTCTAATCCCTTCATCTGAATTCAAAATAACAAATTGCAAAGATACAAAAAATAAGTGAATTGTGAGTGAGATTTTAATATGCAAAAAATGTGATTGATGAATGTCGATTTCGGCAAACAAAAGTTGTTCGTATTTGTGTGCGATAACTCTTGGAAACAATTATGTACGAAATGGGAAATGATTCTCTTTCACGGAATTTAGTCAAAGGGTTTGAGTATTTATGATTTTTTTGTAATTTTGCATTTTGGGTAAGAACCAATTTTGAAATGTTGATATATCTGTATGTGGGGATTGCTTTTTTGACGAACATGGATAAAAAGGATGAAACGAATAATGCTCGATGCAGATAGAACGTGGGGATTGCTTTGGCTTAGAACTTAATACTCAAAACTTAAAACTTATTTTTTATATGAAAAAATCATTACTTTTACTTGCCGCGAGTGCAACCTTGCTTACCGTGGGCTGCGGCGACAAGAACGCCAAGACGGATGTCATCGGCAAGCCCGAAGTTACCGTCGAAAACGGACAGTTTACACCTGAAATCATGTGGCAACTTGGCAAGATGGGCGAAACGGCAGTCTCTCCCGATGGCAGTCAGCTTGCCTACGCCGTTACTTACTACGACATGGACCAGAACAAAGGCAATGCCGAACTTTACCTAATGTCCACTACTGGTGGTGATGCCAAGCAGTTGACCACCACTGCCGAAAGCGAGTGGAATCCCGCATGGCTCGACGCAAACACGTTGCTTTTCTGTCTAGGCACCCAAATCGTCAGCATGGATGTCAAATCGGGCAAGGAAACCGTCGTTGCCGAGAACGAAAATGGCTTTGAAGGTTTCAAAATCGCTCCCGACGGTAGCAGCATGACCTATATAGCTACGCTGCCTGTTCAGCGTCCTGAACACCTCGACAAACTCTATGCAGGATTGGACAAGACCACGGGTCGCATCAACGAGGACTTGATGTATCGCCATTGGGATCAGTGGGTTGACGAATATCCTCATATCTATCTTGCTTCTTTCCAAAACGGAAAGGTGTCTGAAAACCGTATAGATGTTGTTGGCGAAGACCAGCCTTTCGAGTGCCCGATGCGTCCTTGGGGCGGTATTGAGCAGTATAACTATTCTCCCGACGGCACCAAGATCGTCTATACCTGCCGCAAGAAAACCGGCAAGGAGTATGCCCACAGCACCAACAGCGACATCTTCCTGTATGACATTCCCACTGGCGAGACCAAGAACCTCAGCGAAGGCATCATGGGCTACGACCAGAACCCCGTTTTCAGCCATGACGGCAAGATGGTGGCATGGGAGAGCATGGAACGTGACGGCTACGAGAGCGACAAACTCCGTCTCATGGTCATGAACCTTGAAAGTGGCGAAAAGACCGACCTCACCGAGAACTTCGACTACGGCGTTAGTGGCATCCATTGGACCGACAACGACGAGGAACTTGTCGCTACGGTCATGTACAGAGGCATGCTCGAAATCTTCGCCTTCAACCGTCAGACCAAGGCTGTTCGTCAGATTTCCCATGGCTATCATGACGTGAATGGCTTTGAGTTGAATGGCGACAAAATCTATGCTTCTCAAGTAAGCATCCAGTATCCCGCCGAGGTATATGCCTACAACCTTTCCGACTCTTGCAAAGAAGGCAGCAAACTCACCTCCATCAACGACGATGTGCTCTCGCAGGTCCGTATGGGCAAGGTGGAAGAATATTGGATCAAGACTGTTGACGGACAGGAGATGCTCACTTGGCTGGTTTATCCTTACGACTACGACAGCACCAAGACCTATCCCGCTTTGCTCTTCTGTGAAGGCGGTCCTCAAAATATTGTAAGCCAGTTCTGGAGCACTCGCTGGAACTTTGAGGTTATGAGCGGCGCTGGCTATTTTGTCATCGCTCCTAACCGCCGCGGATGCCCTGGCTTCGGTACTGCTTGGTGTGAGCAGATTTCCGGCGACTACGGTGGACTCTGCATGCAAGACTATATGTCGGCAACCGACTACTTCGCTCAGAACTTCAAACAGATTGACCCCGAGCGTATCGGCGCTTGTGGTGCCAGCTTCGGCGGCTACAGCATCTATTGGCTTGCCGGTCACAACGAAAACCATCGTTTCAAGGCTTTCTTGGCTCACAACGGCATGTTCAACTTTGAACAGCAATACCTCGAAACCGAAGAACTCTGGTTCGACAACTGGGATTTGGGCGGTCCTTACTGGGATTGGAACAATCCTCAAATCAAGAAGTCTTATGCCAACTCGCCCCACCTTTTTGTGGATAAGTGGAATACTCCTATCTGTGTTATCCACAGCGAGTTCGACTTCCGTATCGTGGCTTCCGAGGGTATGGCAGCCTATAATGCCGCCCAGATGCGTGGCATCGAGAGCCGCTATCTCTATTTCCCCGACGAGACTCACTGGGTGCTCAAGCCCCAAAACAGCCTCTTGTGGCATCGCAATTTCATCGATTGGTTTGACCATTACTTGAAATAGGAAATCGGTGACCGGTTTTGGTTACTGTGTTTAGTATTATATAGTTGCGGAGGCGCGGGACATCGTCCCGCGCCTCCGCTTTCCTATTTCCCAGATATCGTTTCATGGTTTTAGTTTCAATATCATGTATATTTTTTTTGTTATATTGAAAAAAATATATATATTTGTAGTAGTTAATTAGGCGAAATGTTTTTGTTAATATAATAATAATCAATAATATGAAACGTTTTATCGTAGCTCTTTTGGTTTGCGTTTTAACTTTGGGTATCGGCGATTTGCAGGCTCAAACAAAAAAAACGACAACCACAACAACCTCTTCAAAGGCTAAAACTACTACATCGAAAAGCAAGAAAACAAGTGGTAATCAGAAGGCTGTAAAAGAAGAACCCCAAATTGAGGAGATTCCGCTACCCTTCAACAGTAACGACTGTCTCTTTGCCGTTGAGTTGAAGCCCAACGTTCCTTATGGTCCCACCACGGCTCCTCAGGGTGCTGGCCGTATGATGGAAATCATGGCCGACAAGAATCATCCTTGTCTCTTCGAACATGAACACAACTCGGTGTGGTACAAGTTCCGTGCGCCGTATAGTGGCGATTTGGTAATCGACATCATGCAAACCAATCCGGAGGATGACTACGATTTCTTGGTCTATAAATATACCAACGACTATTTCTCAAACCAGATTATCCAGAACAAGATTTCTCCTGTGGCGTCAAATCTGTCGGCTGTTGATACCGTGAAGTTGGCTGCCATGAAGGCCAATTCAAAAAGCAAAAAGCATTTCTCTCGCAAGGACCTTGAAACTCCGATGACGGGTATGCATCTTGATGCCAAGGCTAAGATGCTCACCAAGAAATCTATGGATGGCTTCATCAAGTCCATTCCTGTTCGCAAGGATGAGGTTTATTATATTGTTTTGGACAATCTTAGCCAGAAGGGTAGTGGCCACACTATTAAGGTCAACGTACATGTTGAATCCTTCAGCCCGCTGATTGTTTTCTACGATCCCGTTGCCAAGAAAGCTGTTGATGTCGATTTGCTCATTCTTGAAAAGAATACCAACAACCGTGAGATTGTCAAGAACCCCAAGTTCAAGTCAGGTCGTATCGATTTCGTGCCCAACTTCAGCTATACGCTCTACGCCAAGAAAGATGGCTATTTCTCGATTTACAAAGATTTCAATGCCAATATCTTTATGGACGATACCGCTATGCGTTTCATCATGAACCGAACGGAGAAAGGCACGGTGTTCCCCATCACCGACCTTTATTTCGAGTCGGGAGAGTCGGAACTGTTGCCCGAGTCCGATACCACTTTGTTGAATTATGTTTCGATGTTCCGCAACCATCCCGATGTGACTTTTGAGGTTAAGGGTTATGTCGCCACTTACGGATTGGATATGGAATACGACCAGCGCGTTTCTTTGGCGCGCGCCGAGTCTGTCAAGGCGTTTTTCGTCAGCAACGGCATTGCGGCTTCTCGCATCACGGTGGCGGGTATGACTCCTTCGGAAATCAAGAAAGCTGCGACGGCAGCCTTCAACCAGAAAGGCAACAGTCGCCAGGATACCAAGGTCTGCTTGATTATCACAGGAATGAACGGAAAATAGTTGAGACTGCAGTTCGACTGAACGTTGTAAAAGATAAATTCTTATAAATAAAGGCTGTCCGTAAGGACAGCCTTTTTGTTTTGTTGTATGGTTTTGTCTTATACTGGCTTTTGTGTTGGAAATTATTTTTTTTATTAAGTATGTATATATTTATTATAAGTATGGATTTTTATTTGTATCTTTGTAAGTTAATTATGTGATCGATATTTTATGTAAATTTAATCTTCGCTCATTGTTTGTGGTTGATAAAAACGTTATTAACAGAATTGCTTTATTTAGGTATAATTATGTTTGATTTCAAACGTAAAAATGATGAAGGAAACAAATAACAAAAAGTATACTTTCTCCGGACACGAGTCGTTTCCATGCAAAACTCTTTGGCTAAAGAAGGGCTACGATTTCATAATGGCAGGGAAGGATTTTAATGATCCGACTGCTGTTGTTGATTTAGGCGTTGGCAAAAACATGGTTGCAGCTGTACGCTATTGGTACAAAGTTTTTGGGGTAGATTCATTAGTGTCCCGTTAAAATTGGGACTAATTTAAAATTAATAATAAAGTCCCTCAAAGAGGGTGTAATCGTGTTCTTTGACATCGTTGGGAATAGTCTTTTCAAATAGGTCTCTCAGTGGAGTTTTATCAGTGAGGGA
>JAZLKZ010000020.1:0-19042 GCA_045597845.1 Bacteroidales bacterium
TGACACATTCCGCCGGCGCCGATCGTACTCCAGACCGCCAGTATCAACGGCAGCCCCACGGTTGAGCCGTGGTATTTCACCGCTGACTTAACAGTCCGCCTACGCACCCTTTAAACCCAATAAATCCGGATAACGCTTGCATCCTCCGTATTACCGCGGCTGCTGGCACGGAGTTAGCCGATGCTTATTCGCCGCATACTCTCATCGAGGGACGCATCCCCCTTATTACTCTGCGGCAAAAGAAGTTTACAACCCATAGGGCCGTCTTCCTTCACGCGGCATGGCTGGTTCAGTCTTCCGACCATTGACCAATATTCCTCACTGCTGCCTCCCGTAGGAGTCTGGTCCGTGTCTCAGTACCAGTGTGGGGGATTAGCCTCTCAGCTCCCCTAGGCATCGTCGACTTGGTGGGCCGTCGCCCCGCCAACTATCTAATGCCACGCATGCCCATCTCGGACCGTCAAGACTTTCGTCGCAAATCCATGCGAATCCGCGACAATATGGGGTATTAGACCAAGTTTCCCTGGCTTGTCCCCCTGTCCGAGGCAGGTTGCATACGCGTTACGCACCCGTCCGCCGGTCGCCGGCAAGGTATTGCTACCTCCCGCTGCCCCTCGACTTGCATGTGTTAGGCCTGCCGCTAGCGTTCATCCTGAGCCAGGATCAAACTCTTCATTGTAAGAATTGTTCTTTGTTTACCTAAACTCGTCCGTGTCTCTCCATGCCTCGCATGGACTTTGACACACGCTATCTCATTTGTCTCAACTGTTTCAATGTACTCTTTTTCGTTTCGCAGAGGTTGTTTTGCTCAGCCTCTTGGGCGAAAACGATTGCAAAGATACAACGTTTTTTTGAACTAGAAAAATTATTTTAAAAAAAAATTAAATTATCAATCTTATAATACTGATTATCTGCATAAAATAATTTAAAAATATTTTTTGTCTTGACTAGTTATGAACAAAAAAAACGGAAAAACCAGAAAGAAATTTCTGTTTTTCCGCGAAATAATGGGTAAAATTATCTAAAATGGTTATTTATCTATTTTATAACTCATTCATTCTTAATAAGATTACCATTCTCGCAAACATGATAGGTGCGGCCACATGAGCAACGATAAGTTCCATTATTAGAATTATTTAGGCGATTTCCACATTCGCACACCCAGCCAATTTGGCGAGCCGGAACACCTGCCATCAACGCATAGTCGGGAACATCGTGGGTGACCACAGCTCCCGCAGCAATCAACGCGGAGCGACCAACTGTATGTCCACAGACCACAGTGGAGTTGGCTCCTAACGAAGCACCACATTTAATTATTGTACGGGCATAGATTCCATGAACGGGGAAGTGCGCACGAGGAGTGGTCACGTTTGTGAAGACGCAGCTCGGGCCGCAAAAGACATTGTCCTCTATTTCTACGCCTTCATAGATAGAGACGTTGTTCTGGACTCTCACTCCATTTCCTATATGAACATTGTTGCCTACATTGACATTCTGGCCCATCGAACAATTGGCTCCGATAACAGCGCCTTTCTGGATGTGACAGAAATGCCAAATCTTGGTACCGTCGCCAATGGTCACGCCTTCATCGACGTAACTGCTTTCGTGAACGAAATATTTCTGTTCCATATACTAACGGTTTGCGTACATCGATTCGTAATATTTTTCATATTCACCCGAGGTGATACGATCCATCCACTCTTGATTTTCAAGATACCACTTCACGGTCAGCTCGATACCCTCTTCGAACTGGAGACTGGGTTCCCAGCCCAATTCGCGCTGCAACTTGGAAGAATCTATTGCATAGCGAAGGTCGTGGCCGGCACGATCTGTCACATAGGTGATAAGATCCAGGTCCTCACCTTCTTTTCTTCCCAAGAGACGATCTACAGTATTAATAAGTACTTTAATAATATCTATATTCTTCCACTCGTTAAAGCCACCGATATTGTAGGTCTCTGCTACTTTACCCTTGTGAAAAATGACATCAATAGCCCGTGCATGGTCAACCACATAGAGCCAGTCGCGCACGTTCTCTCCCTTTCCGTAGACAGGAAGCGGCTTTCTGTGGCGAATATTGTTGATAAACAAAGGAATCAGTTTTTCCGGGAACTGATAAGGACCATAGTTGTTGGAGCAGTTTGTAACGATAGTGGGCATGCAATAGGTATCGTGAAAAGCGCGCACGAAATGGTCGGAACTTGCCTTGGCTGCACTATACGGACTGTGTGGCAGATATTTAAGGTCTTCTGTGAAAAATTTCTCACCATAGGCGAGATGATGCTTGCCCGAAGAGGCCTTGGTGGAGAACGGAGGCTCTATGCCGTCGGGATGGGTCATCTCCAAAGCGCCGTAAACCTCGTCGGTACTGATGTGGTAGAACCGCTTTCCTTCATATTTTTCTGGAAGAGACTCCCAATATAGCTTGGCGGCCTGAAGCATGGAGAGCGTGCCGATGACATTGGTCTTAGCAAAAGTGAAAGGATCCTTGATGGAACGGTCCACATGGCTTTCGGCGGCTAGATGGATGATGCCGTCGATAGATTCTTTCTGCATCAAAGCATAGATGGTGTCGAAATCGCAGATGTCGGCCTTTACAAAGGTATAATTGGGCTTGTCCTCAATATCCTTCAAATTCTCGAGGTTGCCAGCATAAGTAAGCTTATCGACGTTAAAGATGTGATAGTCAGGATATTTATTTACAAAAAGGCGGACGACATGAGAGCCAATGAATCCAGCGCCACCTGTGATGATGATATTGCGTTTCATGATAATAGATTTTTGATACAGACATTCAAACTATCCGTCCAATAAGGAATCGATATGTTGAAGGTATTCTTGATTTTAGTTTTGTCGAGCACCGAGAATGAGGGCCGGATAACCTTGCTCGGGAACTCGTTGCTGTGGCACGGCTGGATGTCACACTGCCGGTTGCCCGCCTGACGGGCGATTTCCTTGGTAAAGTCGTACCAACTGCAAACGCCCTCGTTGGAGAAATGATAAAGTCCCGGATGGTCACGGAAAGCACCAGTCTCAATAATAGTATAGATTGTAGCGGCAAGATCGCCAGCATAGGTTGGTGTACCCACTTGGTCGAAGACCACCTTGCGCAGAGGCTGCGTGCGCGTGACTTCCAGCATGGTTTTTACGAAATTCTTTCCATATTCGCTGTAAAGCCAAGCCGTACGGATGATGATGTGACGACATCCAGAATCCTGAATGGCGCGTTCGCCAGCCAACTTAGTACGACCGTAGGCGCCAGTAGGATTTACGGGTTCCTCTTCGGCACAAGGAGTGTTGTTCTTGTTGCCGCCGAAGACATAGTCCGTAGAAATATGAATCAACGTGGCGTCGGAAGTCTTTGCCGCTTGGGCAAGATAGCCCACTGCCACATGGTTGATCTTATCGGCCAAGGATTCTTCCTCCTCTGCCCTGTCGACATTAGTATAAGCCGCACAGTTCACGATGACATCAACGTCATGGTGACGTGCAAACGACCATACGGCAGCCTCATTGGTCAAATCAACCTCTTCGATATCAGTAAAGAGATACTGGTTGGAGCTTTTTGCAGACACCAAACGCATGTGGTTTCCCAGCTGGCCCTTGGCGCCTGTCACCCAAATATTCATATTATATTCAATTAATTTAAAAGGGTATCTTATTTATAGGTGAACGGTGACACAAATTCCGCAAACTTAGGATGATTTTTGTCTTTGTCGGAGAGCAGCACCTTGTCGGCGGGAATGCGCCAATCGACATTCAGGTCAGGATCGTCCCAAGCCAAAGCGCCTTCGCTCTGGGGAGCATAAAAGTTGTCGCACTTATACTGGAACACGGCCTCTTCGGAAAGCACTGAGAATCCATGGGCGAATCCTTGCGGGACGAAAAACTGCCTGTGGTTCTCGGCGGTAAGTTCCACGGCCACATGCTGTCCATAAGTAGGAGAACCTTTGCGCAAATCCACAGCTACATCCAAAACGGCACCCTTGACCACGCGAACCAACTTCGACTGGGTGTAAGGCGGTTTCTGAAAATGAAGTCCGCGCACAACGCCATAACTCGACTTGGACTCATTGTCTTGGACAAAAGAGATATCCACGCCGACCTGTTCCTTGAAGTCCTTAGCGTTGAAACTCTCAAAAAAATAACCTCGCGCGTCGCCAAAGATACGCGGTTCAATAATGCAAACGCCTTCGATGGCGGTACGGATAACGTTCATCTCTATTTCTTTAGCAGACCCATCAAATACTGACCATACTGGTTCTTGATCATCGGCTGCGCGATGCGGCGCAAATCATCGTCATTAATCCAATCTTGCTCATAGGCAATGCTCTCCAAACAAGCCACCTTCAAACCCTGACGTTTCTCAAGCACCTCAATGAATGTGGATGCCTCCGCCAAAGAATCATGAGTACCCGTATCCAGCCAAGCAAAGCCACGACCCATCAACTGGACCTTGAGTTCGTCATCTTGCAGGAACTTCTGGTTCACGGAAGTGATTTCCAGCTCGCCACGGGCGGAAGGCTTCACGTTTTTAGCAACCTCAACGACCTTGTTGGGGTAGAAATAGAGTCCCACCACAGCATAGTTGGACTTGGGCTGTTTTGGTTTTTCTTCTATAGAAAGCACATTCCCGTTACCATCAAACTCGGCAACACCATATCTTTCGGGATCAGCCACCCAATAGCCAAAGACTGTCGCCTTATGTTCTTGTTCTACATTGTCAACAGCTTCACGCAACATCTTGCGGAAACCATTTCCTTGGAAGATGTTGTCTCCCAACACCAAACATACAGAATCGTCGCCGATGAACTCCTCTCCGATGATGAAAGCCTGCGCCAGACCGTCGGGAGAAGGTTGCTCTGCATACGAGAAATGTACGCCATAGTCGGACCCATCGCCCAAAAGACGCTTGAAGCCTGGCAGATCGTACGGGGTGGAGATAATCAAGATGTCGCGTATTCCCGCAAGCATCAACGCCGAAATTGGATAATAGACCATCGGCTTGTCGTATATAGGGAGCAACTGCTTGCTAACGCCTTTCGTGATAGGATAGAGGCGTGTACCAGAGCCTCCTGCCAAAACTATACCTTTCATAATGAAACTTTATTTCTTTCTCCTTTTATGCTCTTCTTCATTCTCTTCTTCGCCATAACCATAGCCGTAACCATAGCCGTAACCACCATAACCACCATAGCCGCCGTACCCGCCATATCCACCGTAGCCACCATAGACCTTCTTGAACATGGGAACATCAGTTAGTACAATGGTCATATTCTTAAACTTCTTTTGGTCATTAAGTTCCTGAATGAACGGAAATGCATTTTTGTTCAAATATCCCACACGCATCACATAGGCAGTCATATCTGCAATCTGGTTGATAATGGCAGAGTCAGCGACTACCTGCGCTGGAGGTGCATCAAAGATGATGTAGTCGTACTGTTCGCGAACGGTTTTGACAAGTTCGTCCAATTTTCCATTCAACAACATTTGCGTTGCGTTAGGCGGGACTTTCTCCGAAACGATGTAATGCAGATATTCTGATGCATCGCTATGTGTAATGACATCTTGCACAGATTTCTGCCCCATCAGATAGCCGATGATACCTTTTTTGTTGTTGGCATCGATGGTTTTTGACAAACTACGCTTTCTCAAATCCAAATCAAGAAGCAACGTTTTTTGGCCTAGAAAAGCCAACGAAAGAGCCATATTCAACGAAACAAACGACTTACCTTCGCCAGGAGTAGTTGAGACTACTTGGATAACTTTTTCATCTGGCGCCTGCAAGAAGAACGGGATATTGGAATGCAAGATACGGAAAGCCTCGGTAATTGGATCCATACCATTGGGAGTAACGATTACTTCATCATTCTCACGGCCTTTGGACTTTTCCGGAATTTCCGCCAAGATTGGAATCGTCAATGCTTTTTCAACGTCCGCACGTCCACGCAACTTAACATTTAAGAAATTAGCCAAAAAGGCGATAATGACAGGCAAAGCCAATCCAAGCACCAAACCCACCAAGAGATACATCATCAACGAAGGCGCGACCTTGGAGAGCTGAGAGCTTTCCACAACACGGACGTTTGCCATGGTGGCAGCCATCGTCATGGCGTTTTCTTCGCGCTTGCTCAAAAGGTAAAGATAAAGTTCCTCCTTGATTTTCTGCTGACGCAAGATGTTGGTCAGAGCCTTGGTCTGGGTAGGCATATCCGTAATCTGGCGCATAGCCTTGTTTTCTTGATGCTGGGCATTTTTCAAGCGTACATTGATAGAGTTGATCAAGTTGTTGACCGATGAGGCAATGGCTGCTCTTGTGGCCTTCATATCCTGCTGGGATTGCTTGAGTTCAGGGTTGTTTTGGAGGGCCGTAGTCTTCAATTTGTTGTAATTCAGCAAACGCTTGTTGTAATCATCAATCAAGCCTTGCACACCCGCATCGCTAATGCCTATATTGGCAGGAATCAATTCGTCCTTGTTGGCAGGGTCTTCGATATAATCCTTGATAAAACGAGCCAAAGTCAATTCGGTTTCCAAATTCACGACTTCCTCGCTGTAACGAGTTCCAACATCCAAAAGACGCCCTCCAGCAGAAGTGATGTCGGGCAATTTGGCACCCTTCTGCAACTGTTCCACTTGAGAATCAACAGAATTCAGTTCATCGGCAATCAAGGTGATACGGTCATCGATAAACTTCTCCATTTTCTCCGAAACCAGATTTTTGTCCTTTATTACCTCGTTGTTGTAAACAGTTACCAAGGTGTCCAAGATTTCGCTCGACCTTTTGGCGTTCTTGTCAGTGTAGGTCATCGAGAGCAACGACGCCATCTTGTCGACTCTCGCCACCGTCAAGTTTCTCAGCATCGAACGGGCTGCGTTTAGGACAGGGATTTCGGAAAGGGTAAAAGTAGTGTTCACGTCATTCGACGAGAAATACTCTGTCTTGTCGATGGCAAACGAGACATTGTCCGACACGGAAACCGTTTGATTATACTTTGCCGTTCCCTTTTCACCCACATTACCTGCAGGGCCGCCATCGGCAAGACTCAATACCTTGTACGAAAACTCTTCGTTACCCTTTGGCGTAATCTCCAGAGAAATAGACGCTTCAACTGATTCAGGGTGACGATTGTACAAATATAGTTTCAGGGGTGCATTCTTGTAGTAGGAAACCTTCTTAAAAAGACCCTGGCGCACGCAAGTATTGTTCAACGACAATTGTCGCACGACATTCGCAATCAACGGAGAGGATTTCAGGATGTAGATTTCGTTTTCCAATGACGTTGATCCACTGTTGACTCCCATGCTTGCAAAAATGGCATCCATGTTTTGAGAAGAAACGCCCGATTTCTTGGCGTCGTCTTTCAGCGAAATGGTCGCCGTACTGGTATAAGTCTTAGGCTGAGTCTTATAAACAACCGCCGCAATGATCAAACACGCAACAACGGAAATGACAAACCAATACCAATTGCTGATGACCAAGAAAATGATGTCTCGAATTTGAATCGAACTATCATTATTTCCTTGGTTATTAGCATTCTGAGCGTTCACATTTTGGTTTTCCATAAAAAGGATTTTATTTATTGGAATAATATTTAGACAAAATAAAATAGTAGCATACCGATGACAATACAGATACAATCGAAACGGCGCTAGAGATGTAGGACATGATCATTGGATCGCGTTCGGCAGTGCGTTTCTTCTTTGCATTGGGCTCCACATACACGACATCATTCTGGTGCAAGTAGTAGTATGGCGAATCGAATACTTTCTTGGAAGAGAGGTCAAGCGTACCGATGGTGCGGATTCCGTTTTCCTCGCGGATTACAGTCACATTCTGCCGCTGTCCATAGATGGTCAAATCGCCCACCATGCTCAAAGCCTCGAAAATAGTCACACGCTCGCCATCGATGACCAACTGGCCGGGCCGAGTCACATCGCCCAAGACACAGACCTTGAAATTCAGCAACTTCACCGTCACAACCGGATCGGTAATATATCCATTGGAAACCAACTGTTTCTCGATTTCGGCAGCCAACTCACTGTGAGACATTCCCGCCACCTGAAGCTTGCCCAAGACCGGGAAAATAATTTCACCGGCATTGCTGACCAGATAGCCCTGAACCTTGGTGGCGCCAGAAGTTCCATTCAGCACTGCGCCATTGCTGCTAACAGCTATTTTGTTGGTTTCCTGATTGAACTGTATTGTCGCCCCTGCATTTGCACTTTCCACATAGATGTACAGCAAATCATTGGGCTGAATGCCTTTGGAGAACTGGCCCTGAATGGCGATTGCGGAATCCCTCGCCGCATCATGCACATACGCAATTTCGGTTGTTCCGCACGAAACAGACAAAAGGCAACCGCCCATAAGAATCGCGCACAAATGCCATTTTTTCTTCAATACATTAACAAAGCGTAACATAACTTTCTTTTGATATAAATTCAATTCACACACTTAATGAAAACAAAAATACCATTCGTGCCAGCAAAGCACAATAATATCCTTATTTACAACAAGTTATTGCGGATAAAAAACAAATACCCACAATATAAATGCAAAGCAAAGGTAAGAAAAATAAACATTTGTAGCAAAAAAAAATGAAAAAAGCGAGAAAAAAACATTACTTTTGCAAAAAAAGCAACATCATGGAAGCGCTACTACTTGCAGCAGGATTAGGCACACGGCTCCAACCTCTTACCAACGACAGGCCCAAGGCGCTTGTGGAAGTGGAAGGGCATACACTCCTGGAGTACGCCATTCGCAATCTCACAAAACACGGCGTCACGCATATCGTGGTCAACGTACACCATTTTGCGGAGAAGGTATGCGATTTTATGGCCTCGCACTCATGGGAAGTACCCATCAGCATCTCGCACGAAGAAGATTTGCTATTGGACACAGGAGGCGGACTGAAAAAAGCAGCTTCGCTTTTCTCGGGAAACGAACCCATTCTCATCCATAACGTGGATATCGTTTCCAACATCAATCTGTTGGAAATGCTTGAAAAGCACCAGAACGCGCATACTATTGCAACATTGGCAGTAAGCGAGCGCACCACTGCGCGACAGTTGCTTTTTAACGACAACCAGCAACTTATCGGGTGGCACAACAGCACCTCAGACACTTACCTTTGGACCAATACAAAAGAGTCCTCAAAGTATTTCAAAAAATTGGCATTCAGCGGAATCGCAATCATAGAGCCGGAATTGACCAACTTATTGCCCGAATGCGACCACCCCTACCCCATCATCCCCGAATATCTCAAAATAGCAGAAAAACATCCCGTCAACTGCTTCATTCACCCAGCCGACAACTGGCTGGACGTAGGGAAACCTGAAACATTACAACAAGCAAGCACATTCGTCAAACAACTGTCATGGAACCTTTTCTAAAACAAGTAGCGGAGCGGCTTATCAGCGAACATCCCGAGGATATGAGCGGCGTAACGGTGGTGTTCAACAACCGCCGATCGGGATTGTTTTTGCGCAAACACCTCGCAGCAATCAAACAAAATTCGTTTTTTCTGCCCAAAACCATCGGCATCGACGAACTGATATCATCCTATTGCCCGAAAGAAATTGTCAAACACGAATTTCTTCTGTTCGAACTCTTCGACATACACTGCCAGATAGGCGGGGAGAACAGAAAATACCCAACCTTTGCCGAGTTCATTCCTTTTGGCGAGTTGATGCTTTCCGATTTTTCGGAGATAGACATGTATCTGGCAGATGCCAAGCAGATATTTCAGAACCTATACGATATCAAAGAGATAGACAACTGGAACGTTGAAGGGGACAACAACAGCAAATATCTGAGCGACTACCTGCAGTTCTACAAATCGCTCTATACCTACTACACAGCGTTGCGCGAACGGTTGGCAACGCAAAACAAAGCCTACACTGGCATGGCCTACCGAGAGGCAGCGGAAAACATCGACAAAATACTAGAAACCAACACAATAAAGAATGTCTATTTTGTAGGATTCAATGCCCTTTCGGAAAGCGAACTGAAAATCATCAAAACCTTCGTCGATCGGGGTCTTGCCCAATACATCACCGATGGCGACGAATACTACTACGCCAATAACGAACAAGAAGCCGGCAAGTTCCTAAGGAAACACCGCCAACATTTCAGCACCATCGGAAACTTTCCAAACCACTTTGCTCAATCGAAAAAGAACATCACCTTGGTCAATTGCCCAGAGGAACTGCTGCAAGTAAAATACGCAGGGCAGGCCATTGCGAGAATCATCGACGCAGACAATCCCGAAAGCAGACACCAGCTTGAAGAGACCGCCATCGTGCTCGCCGACGAAAGTATGCTCATTCCAATGCTAAACTCATTGCCCAACGTTGCCAAACCCGTCAACGTCACAATGGGATATCCATTCATCCACACAAACATATACACACTGTCGCTCAAGATACTTTCACTTTACCAACGCACAAAGAACGGTCGATTCTACTACGAAGACATCATTGATGTGGTTTCCGACAGCATCATCTCCAACATTCTTGGAATCAGAGATATATACCATAGAATAAATCCGGTTTTCTCCCGAAGCAAACTCATCTATCTCACACCAGAAACACTATTAAATTCATTTCATCAAATTGGTTTTAAGATAGATAAGATTGATTTTCTTTTTTCAAATACCGCTTCCAAGCCAGATGACTTTTGCAAACTATGCCGAACCTTGGCGGGAATGATACTCGAAAAAGAACTTCTTAACGACCAACCCAAAGAGCAAGAAGCACTTAACGGATTATTAGACATCGTAAACTACCTGGAAAAGATTCAACAACAATACAACTATATCGACAACTGGAACACCCTGCAGAAAATCTATACACGCATTGCGCAGCGACATTCCATCTCTTTCTACGGCGAACCACTCACTGGACTTCAAATCCTCGGCATGCTGGAGACGCGAAACCTTGATTTCAAGACACTTATAATACTTTCCGCAAACGAATGCGTACTTCCTGCTGGCAAAGGAAGCAACACACTGATACCATTAAATCTGAAAAGTCATTTCCACATACCCACATACAACGAAAAAGACGCCATTTTCGCCTACCATTTCTACCGGCTGCTGCAACGCGCCGAAAATGTTTACCTGGTTTACAATTCCAAAGACGACGCGCTCGGCAAAGGCGAGCCAAGTAGATTCATACGACAAATAGAATCAGAGCTTTGCAAGAAACATCCCGACAATATCACCTTGAGTCACGAAGTGCTGTCTGTTGACAATCGACTTCCCGAACAGCACCCAACTTCGGTCTCCAAAAGCGAACAAACGATGGCACGGCTCAATCAAATAGGTCAAGATAAGGGATTCTCGCCTACCGCGCTCAACTGCTACCGAAAATGCCACCTCAAATTCTACTACGAATACATCCTCTCAGTCAAGACACCCAAAACGGCGCAAGAAGACCTTGACCAATCGGAGTTTGGCACCTATGTTCACAAGATTCTGCAAGACCTTCACACCATTGACGGCAACGGACAACTGCGCATCAACCACTTAGAGAAATCAATCCAAAACATTGATGCCATTATTGAGCAAACATTTGATTCCATGTATTCTACGGGACTGTCCAAAGAAGGCAAGAATCATTTTCTGAAACAAGTCGCCAAGAAACAAATCGTCAATTGCCTCTCCAAAGAGCTCAAATACCTCAAGAGCGGAAAATCCATCTTTATAAAACTACTTGAAAAAGACCTTAACTGTCCGATTTCCATCACCATCGGCGACCAAACCAAAGTGGTCAATATCTTCGGAAAGTCGGACCGAATAGACGTGGCGGACAATATTTTAAGAATCATCGACTACAAATCAGGGCACACAGACCCCAAGGAGTTGGCACTTACCGATGACAACCTTGACAAAGTATCCGACAAATGGTTCCAAGTGATGCTCTATGCCTGGCTATTCAACCAAGACAAAGATCGCAGGACACTTCCACAAGACATGTTATCAGGCATTTATCCGTTAGGATCGTTGAAATCCGACTTTCTTCCCGTTAGTTTCAACGGAGAGGAAGTCTTGTCACAAGCGGCATACGATGCATACGAAAGCATACTGCGCACACTGCTTGAAGAGCTCTTCAATCCGCAAATTCCGTTCGAACCAACCACACATGAATCGAACTGCCTCTACTGCCCATTCAAAGAGCTTTGCAAGTAACGACATTGTGACATGAAGTGGCCTGCATTTTCGAGACGAAAGCAATAAAATAAATATATATACGCACAATTCAAAAAAAATGCGTACATTTGCAAGTTAAACAATACGCTTGGTTTTTCTATGCAACCTCCCGTTTTTGCAAAATACAAAACACTATAAAACATATATTTAAGCAAGTAACCACATCCCTCTCGGAAACGAGAACAAACAATCAAAACGTCAATACTTCTATGAGAAAAGTCCTTCTTTTTAGCTTATCCTTGATTGGAATCGTGTTGTTTTCAGGTTGTAGCCACGGCCTCTCCTACATGAAATCACATCATAAAGACGTCAGATACCAAGCGGTTCCCGACCCCGTTACCACCATGGACGGGAAGGTTGTTGTAAAATTCACCGGAGCAATTCCCGAGAAATACTTCGCCAAGGACGCAGCCCTCTTCGTACAGCCAGTACTTTCGTGGCAAGGAGGCGAGATTCCACTGGAACCCATGACCTTGAAAGGTGAAAACGTGAAAGGTGAAGGCACCACCATCAACTACGCCAACGGCGGCCGTTTCAACTATGTTGACTATGTCAATTTCCAAGAAGGCATGGAGACTGCCACCATCACCCTCGCCCCGGTGGGATACAAAGCCAGCGAGACTGACGACATTTCCCGTTTCGCCAACCAAATCATCGAGAACGACAAAGGCAAGGAATTCTCCAACGTATTGATTTCTGATGGTGTCAGCAACATTTCTTCACTCGTTGACGTGCGTGGCAACATTTCCATCGCTCCCATCAACTACAACAAGACCCAAGGCATGGTAGAGACCGCCGACATCTATTTCCAGAACGGGCAGTCCAACCTTGACTGGAATTTTCAGATGAACCGCAAGTTCGACGCCAAAGCCAACCTCGAAGACCTCAAACGCATCATGCTCGAGCAAGGGCTTCCCAAGCAGATCAACATCACCGGCTGGGCATCTCCCGAAGGTGAAGAGACCCACAACGCAGGCGTTTCCAAGAACCGTGCCGATGTCGCAACAGCACAACTCAACCGCATACTTGACGAAGTGCTGACCATAATGGCACGTCGCGCCAAGGTTCCCGCACAGGAAGTGGAATACTACAAATACCAGCAGCGCAAGCAAATCATCATCACCACGCGCCCCGCGGGCGAAGACTGGGTACATTTCGTTGTCATGGTCGAGAATTCCGACATCCAAGACAGACACGCCATCATCAACGTAGTAGAGACCCAGCAAAACCTCATCAAGCGTGAGCAGATGATCAAGAATATGGCCAAGGTCTATACCCAGCTCAACGACGAGATTTTCCCCAATCTGCGCCGCGCCCAGATAGCCCTCTACTACTCCGAAGCCCGCAAATCCGACCCCGAGTTGGCAAAACAAGCCACCCTCGACATGTCGAAACTCTCTTTCGACGAGCTCATGTACGCCGCCTACATCAACTACAGTTTCCCCACCAAACTGAAATACTACAAATGGGCCACCGAGAACCACAGTTCCGAATGGGCAGCCTGGAACAACGCCGGTGCCGTTTCCTGCTATCTTGAAGACTACGACGAAGCAGAGCGGTTCCTCAACGTGGCACGCGAGCTCAACCCCCACAACCCCGACGTGCTGAACAACAGCGGTCTGCTCTGCTTAGGCAAAGGCGACTTCACCCAAGCAAAATACTATTTCGAAGAAGCCCAGCGCCAAGGAAGCAGCGATGCCGAAGCCAACATCTACATTCTCAACCTCAAACAAGGCAACTACAGCGAAGCAGTGAAACAGCTGCGCAACAAATCCTGCAGCTACAACCTCGCCTACGCCCAGCTCATGAACGAGGACATCACAGGTTGCATCCGCACCCTCGACTGCTGCCTCGACCAGAACGAAGACGTCAACTACCTCCGCGCCGTAGCCTACGCCCGCCAGGACGACAAAGACAACGCGCTCAAGAACCTCAAGGCTTCCGTTGACATCGAATACGACTACAAAAAGAAAGCCCGCACCGACGTCGAGTTCAAGAAATATTGGGAGGACGAAGACTTCAAACTCATCGTAAAGCTTTACAAACAAGAATAGTAAAGAACAGTCTAAGGTCATTGAGCAATGCGCCCTAAGGCGTAGTGCACAATGGCCTTTTCTTTTTCCCGAAATAGAAGAACCTACATTACCCAAACCACCAACACATGCGTCGGCTCATCCCCAACCTAATCACACTTTGCAACCTCACTTGTGGTGTAGTGTCCATTTGGTATGCCCTGCAAGGCGCACTGACCTACGCCTCCATCGCCATCCTGGCAGGCATCTTCTTTGACTTTTTCGACGGCATGGCTGCACGCTTGCTCAACGTAGCATCACCATTAGGCAAGGAGCTTGACTCCCTCGCCGATGTCATCACCTCGGGCGTGGCTCCGGCATTCCTACTCTTCAGCATACTGCAAAGCGTCTCCTACAATACAATAATACCCTTTGTGGCGTTCCTCATTCCCGCCTTCTCCGCCTACAGATTGGCAAAATTCAACCTTGATGAACGGCAACACACTAGTTTCCTGGGACTTCCAACACCAGCCAACGCCATCATTTGGGTAGGAGTGGCTCTCATCTACGACCTCACACCCGCCACCACATGGCTTTTCAGTTCCCAAGGAGCCTATCTCATGGCGGCAGTGTCCATACTCACCGACATCCTGTTGATAAGCGAGTTGCCACTCTTCTCACTCAAGGTCAACTTCCGCGACCTCAGCTGGCATAGCAACCGCATCCGCTACATCTATCTCATTGGATGCATACTCTTGATAGCGACACTCCGCTACTACAGCATTCCTCTCATCATCCTTTGGTACTTGCTGCTGTCGATGATATTTCGTGAATCGTGATTTGGCAAACCAAAACATCATGCAACCACCCTCAACTCTCAACTCTTAATTCTTAACTCTTAACTCAATGTCACCCAAAGACATCCATATCTCCGACTACGACTATCCCCTGCCAAACGAGCGCATTGCCAAATTTCCGCTACCGCAACGCGACCACTCAAAACTTCTGATATCACACAACGGACAAATCCAAGAATCACAGTTCTTCCACCTTCCCGAGTTCCTCGACCCCGAGACCTTGCTGGTATTCAACGACACGAAAGTCATCCACGCACGACTTTTTTTCCAAAAGCCCACCGGCTCCGTCATCGAAGTATTCTGTCTCGAACCCTGGCACACGCCCATCACACAAGCCTTTGAAGCCACCGAACGCTGTCAATGGCTATGCTTTATAGGCAACAACAAGAAATGGAAGAGCGAACCCCTCACCCATACGCTCACCGTCAACGGACAGTCCTGTACACTCACGGCAGAGCGACAGGAATCCGTCGGAAACGCCTGGGTAGTAACGTTTCACTGGACAGGAGGCCACGACTTTGCAACCCTGCTTGAGCAAGTAGGCGTCATCCCATTGCCACCCTATCTGCACCGAGAAGCCGAAAGCAGCGACAACGAACGCTATCAAACCGTCTATGCTCTCCACCAAGGATCCGTGGCGGCGCCCACCGCAGGGCTCCACTTTACCGAAAACGTTTTCAACGAACTCAGAGCCAAAGGCATCACTACCGAATTCATCACCCTCGACGTAGGCGCAGGCACTTTCAAGCCCGTGAATACCGCCACCATCGGCGAGCACCAGATGCATACCGAGAAAATACACATCACACGCAGCAACATACAACGCCTCATACAACAGTTTGGCAAACCCATCATACCCGTAGGCACCACCACCGTACGCACCTTGGAATCAGTATATTGGTTCGGCGTGAAGCTTAACCTCGACCCCACTCTCCAACAGATGGAGGTGGAACAATGGGACCCCTACGAGTTAAGCGACAAGAAAACCACGCCTCAACAATCCTACCATGCCGTATTGCAATGGATGGAGCGCAACGGCATAGAACTGCTTGAAGGCGACACCCGACTGCTCATTGCGCCCGGATACACCTACCAAATCATCACCGGACTCATCACCAACTTCCACCAACCCAAAAGCACCCTACTTTTGTTGGTCTCCGCCCTCGTCGGCAACCATTGGAAAGCGTGCTACCAATACGCCCTCGACCACGATTTTCGCTTTTTGAGCTACGGTGACAGCTGTCTGTTCAATTGACAATTGACAATTTCCCATGTTCTCGCCCCTGCAAGATCTCCTCAGCATCTTTTTCCCATCCCATTGCTACAGCTGCGGACAGCCCCTTGTAGGCGATGAACGCTATTTGTGCGAAGAGTGCCTGCTGCACCTTCCCACCACCCACTTCGCAGCGGTGCCCAACAACATCACCGAACAATTATTTATGGGACGCTTCCCCTTTCAGGCTGCCACCTCCTTGCTGTACTATAAAGAAGGCGGCGAGGCACAAAAGCTCATCCACCACATCAAATACCACGAGAAAGTCGGATTCGGCGAACAAGTGGGGCGACAGTTGGGCAAAGAGCTGGCAGCATCGGGGCGATTCGACCATGTGGATATGCTTGTTCCCGTACCGTTGCATCCCATGAAGCAACTACGAAGAGGCTACAACCAAAGCGAACTCATCTGCAAAGGCATCGCCGCCACCTTTCCGCGCCCTATCTGCACCAGCGCACTAAAACGGCGTACCTACACCGCAACTCAGACCCACAAGAACCGCATCCAACGCATGGACAACATACAAGGTGTTTTTTGGCTGAAGCGGCCCAAAGCCATTGAAGGCAAGCACATTCTCGTAGTTGATGACGTCATCACCACAGGTGCCACCACCTCGGCATGTTGCCAAGAACTGCTCAAAGCACCCGGTGTAACCATCAGCATCGCCTCACTCGGCATCGCAGCGATGTAATTTAAGAGGCATTTGTTAAAACAAACGCCCTTTAATGGAATTAATCTGCCAAGAATCGACTTTGTGCATTTTTGTAAATGTTGTTGCGCAAGAAAAAAGGCATACCGAAAGAATTTTGCAAGCGTTTTTTCTATCTAAAGGCAACCTCTAATTATTCGTGTTTGATTAAAACGCAAATTACCATGAATTACCCATTAAATAATTATAAATTATTGTTAAACAATAGATTATTTATTGAAATTTGTGAATGATTTATGGCGATTCGTGTAAAAAACATGTTATTGTCATTAATTCTTTTTAACTTTTGGAAGTTACCTAAAAACATTGGATTCAATATTTATCAGTAACTTTGCAAAGTACTATCCGCCATATGATGACTTTCTCCTCGACATACAACAGTACCACAAATCCCTCTTCAATGCGGTCGAAAAGAGCGTTTTTGTACGCCGATTTTACCCCTTTTTCTCGTCCATCTTCCACCGGCAAGGAGTTAGACGAAGAAACAGACTACGGATACTTCGGCGCGAGGTACTACGATGCGACTCTTATGACGGGCTGGCTCAGCGTGGACCCGATGATGGACAAGTACCCGAATATCTCGCCGTATGCCTACTGTGCTTGGAACCCAGTGAAGTTGGTGGATCCGGATGGGTGTGATACTATCAGCCAAATGGCAACAAATCTAAAAAACAACCCAATTGATGCTACAACTGGTCGTGATCAAAACACGGCAAACAAACAATTACTGGATTGGATGACTCATCAGCAAGATGATCCTAATATGGTTATTTTTTTAGCTCATGGATCCCAAACGGGTAGAATAGCATTGCCCAATTACGACAATACCGACAATGATTTTATTAATGCTGGTGCTTTTTATACAATGTATATCAACGGCGAATGGGGGACCAATGCGTGGGACAAGAATATCAAAAACGACTCACCAACAATCTTTCTTTTCTATTCATGTCACACAGGAGAAGGTCCAGATTCTTTCGCCAAAGAGCTAACATGTTATAACGATAATATAATTACTATAGCCCCAGCAGGTATTTTTTCTGCAACGATCAACTCTTGGAATTCAAAAGTAATTAGAGGAAATAATGAGTCAGCCGATTGGAACGTGTTTTTTCAAGGGCGATACATCACTTCTTTTGATATGAATCCCATGAAATGGATTGAATCATTGGGCGGTGCAGAAAAAGCCGCAGAATTCATCAAGGATCACATTGACAATCCTTGGAAATACCGTCCCGAATGGTAAAGACTGACAAAAAGAATAGAAAAGATATGAATAAATATAGGAAAATATTTATTGTGGTATTAGTTTTTTTATCATCTCTTTCACATGGTCAATGTGTTTCAAGGGTGGTCGACGGAGATTATTTTGACAAAGATGCCAATTCGAATACAATTATTGACACTCTACGACAAATTGATTATGCTATTATAGGGGGAGATAATGATAAGTATGATTATTATCTCTGTGGATATGGCATTGGTAGAATATATGGGACGATAACTTACGAGAAAAAACTAGAAATGTTATTGTACTCATTCATCATGGCGGAGAAATACAAAGATCGTCATGCCGCATACGACTTTGCCGAAACAATTATGGAAGATTTTTTAGAAAGGGGAGTCGAAATGGATTCTTTAACATCCCATATTGTCCTTGACTATCTATTGATTGCTGTAGGTGACGGAAGCAGCCCATTCACAGGTGCAGAACATCTTGCTGCAATGAAGATATATCAACTATTATGCAAAAACCCTTGGCTGCATGACGAATCTAAAGCGGCAAAGTTCAAAGAAGAGGTAATGGATCCAGTAGTAAAAAAGTATGTAACCAGACCATTAGTGTCCCGTTAAAATTGGGACTAATTTAAAATTAATAATAAAGTCCCTCAAAGAGGGTGTAATCGTGTTCTTTGACATCGTTGGGAATAGTCTTTTCAAATAGGTCTCTCAGTGGAGTTTTATCAGTGAGGGAT
>JAZLKZ010000021.1:0-6584 GCA_045597845.1 Bacteroidales bacterium
GTATTTTGTGCGTCAAACAGAGTGACCGACCCAAGTTTCTTATATTTTGCCATCAATATTCGTGATTAAGTTCGATATAATAACGGAAAATTAAGATATTTATTTTATTATCAACAAGTTAATTTTTAGAGGTTACCTTTAGTTAAATTTGATATTTCAAATTTACTAATTTTAACCAATTTTTCAAAATGATTTATCACTTTTTTGTGGATAATCATAATAGTTAATTAGAACCAATGAGGCAATAATGTTGAACAATATAGATGTTATAAAAAAAGCTCCCTTGTGTGGGAGCTTTTTTATGGAGATTGTTGTAAGAATTATTTCAAACCGAGTTTTTTCTTGACCATAGGCATGATGTCGTCGCTGTCCTGAGAGTAGAGCAAAGTACCTACGCCAGCGTCGAAAATATAGGTGTAGCCGTTTTCCTTGGCAACATCCTCAATGGCTTTCTTGGCGCGGTCGATGATGGGCTTCAGCACTTCGGCTTCGCGAGTCTGAAGTTGTTGCTGTGCGTTTTTCTGAAACTGTTCGATACGTACGCTCATGTCTTGAAGTTCGCTTTGTTTGGTCTGCTTGATAAGGTCCGACCAACCAGCTTGGCCTGACTGGTATTCGTTGTAGCGTTTTTCAAGTTCATCTTGCATGGATTTGAGAGTCTGTTCCAAATCAGATACCTCTTTTTCAAGCACAGTCTGGGCGGAGTCTCTGCCAGGCATGATTTGCATAAGTTCGTTAGAATTGATGTGTCCTAATTTCACATTTTTTTGGGCAATAGCACTTGTTCCTGTGGCAAAAAGCGCAATCAATAATACGATTAATGTTTTTTTCATTGGAAGATAATTTATGTAATTTGTTTATAATCTAAATGTTGAATTTTCTATTTCAGATAAAGAATGTGCAAAGATACGATTTTTTATTTTCTTATTGTAGGGTCGGCACTATAACCGTTGGAGTTGGATAATTTTTTACCGCGGTCTGGCAGGGAACTATTGTTGTCTTTGAGCTTTTTGCCAGCGGTAGAAGGTGATTTCCCGTTGTTGCCACCGTTGTTGTTCGAGGGTGAGGTGAATCCTGAGCCATTGTCGTTTCTGGCAGCGCCAGGCTTGTAGCCAAGCAGTTCTAATACTTGGTCGCTGATGTCGTATTTTTCATTGGCGTAAATAAGAGTAGGAGAACCGGCTTTGTCAAAAACAAATGCGTAATTCTTTTCCTTGGCTACGCGTTCGATGGTGTTGTAGATGCGGTCTTGAATGGGTTTAAGCAACTCTTCGCGTTTTTTGTCAAGGTCTCCGTTGGGTCCAAAGTGCTTTGTCTGCAGTTCGCGCAGTTCCTGTTCTTTTTCTTTGATTTCTTCCTGGCGTCGTTGCTTCAGATTGTCGGGAAGAAGGTATGCTTCTTGCTGGTAGCTTTTGCGTAGATCTTCGATGGTTGCCTGTCGTTGCTCGATCTCCACCTGCCATTGTGCCACATAGGAGTCGATGCGTTGCTTGGCCTGGTTGTATTCGGGGATGTTCTGCAGCACATAGTCGGTATTGATGCAGGCGTATTTTTGGGCCGACAGTTGTCCCGCAAAGAGAATGCAAACCAGCAGAGGCAGTAGCGTACGAAGAGACTTCATGACGTTTGTTTGATATACTATTTGTTAGTCAAGAGATTGCCCGATAGAGAAGTGGAATTGGCTTCCGCCATAGTTGGCGCTGTCGAAACCGTAGCCCCAGTCGATGCCGATGAGTCCGAACATAGGCATGTAAAGGCGCAGGCCGATGCCGGCGGAGTTGTACATCTTGAAGGGTTGGAAATCCTTGATACTGTCCCAGCAGTTGCCGCCTTCGGCGAATCCCAGAACATAGATGGTAGCGGCGGCGCTTTCGATGATGGGATGACGAAGCTCAATAGTGAAACGGTCGAACAAAGATCCGCCCATCTCTGGGTTGAGGGAGTTGTTCTGGTATCCGCGCAATGGGATAACTTCGCGGCCGTCGAGCATCCACGTGGAGAGTCCGTCGCCGCCCAGGTAGTAGCGTCCAAACGGGGCGGTGCCAATCACGTCGTTGAAGGCGCCCATCCAGCCGAAACGGAAACGAGCGTTGAGTACCAGGTCGCCGATGAGGTTGTGCATCCACGAACCGCGGATATTGATCTTGTAGTATTCCACCCACTTGTACAGCTCATCGTATTTATTGTTGGATTTAAGGTTCTCATAGTAGCTATCTTGGTGGAAGATAGAGTAGGGCGGGGTGATGTAACCAGCGATGGAGAACTCGGAACCGCTACGCGGATAGATGGGGGAGTCGAGCGAGTTGCGGGAAATAGCCAATCCATAGGATAAGTCGTTGGCGCTGCCGTCGGTAAAGAGGTTGGAGAGGTTGGTGTAGTTGTTGAGGTTGTAGTGCTTGAAACTCAGGGAATGGCTGAGAATAAAGTAGTCGTCGGGCCATTTTAGGCGGCGGGTGAGCGATACGCCGGCGCCGGTAATTTGCAGACTGTAGTATTTGTCGCTGGTCTTGTCGTAGTAAAAGCCGTTGCTGTAGAGGTTGTGATAGAGGGATACGCTGAGTGCTTGTGCGCGTTTGCCGCCCAGCCATGGTTCCGTGAAGGAGCCGCTAAGGGCGTAGTAGTAGGAGCCGTTGGTTACGGCGTTGATGCTCAGTTTCTGACCGTCGCCGGCGGGCAGTGGTGCCCAGGCTTCCTTGTTGAAGATGTTGCGGGCGGAGAAGTTGTTCAGCGTAAGGCCCACTTGTCCAATAACCATGCCGCTGCCGTAGCCGCCTTGGAGTTGGATTTGGCTGGTGGAACCTTCTTCTACCTTATATACGATATCTACGGTTCCGTCGGCTTCGTTGGGCTTGGGAATGGGTTCGATGGATTCTTCCTTGAAATAGCGAAGGGTGACAAGCTCACGACGGCTGCGCAGCACGGCGTCGCGGCTGAAAAGGTCGCCGGGGCGGGTGTGGAGCTCACGCATGATAACCTTGTCGTTGGTGATGGTGTTGCCTTCGATGGAGACATTGCGTATGCGTGCTTGCTTGCCTTCCACAATGCGAATCTCAATGTCGATGGAGTCGTTTTCCACGGCTATCTCTACGGGATTTGCCCTAAAGAACAAATATCCGTTGTCCATGTACATAGAGGAGATGTCGGTGCCGCTGGGGTCGAAATTGATGTTGGATTCAAGAACGGTCTTGTTGTAGGGGTCGCCTTTTTTGATGCGTAGGTGGCGCAGCAGCGTCTCCGAGTCGTAGATGGTGTTGCCGGCAAAAGTGATGTTGCGGAAACTGAACTTGTTGCCTTCGTGGATCTTTACTTTTACATTGATGCGGTCTTGCTTTTGGGGTATTTTGGGATTCGTGGAAGCATAAACCGTGTCGAATTCAATGCGGGCGTCGCGATAGCCCTCTTCATTGTAGTAGGTAATGATATTGTCCAAGTCGCCGTGAAAGTCCGACTCGTTGTATTTCGATGATTTCCAGAATCCTGATGTCCAGAAACGCATTTTGCGATGATAACGTACATCGTGGGTGTTCTTCATCTTGCTGAGCAACTTGTTGGTTGAAATGGCTTCGTTGCCTTCGAAGAGCAGGGAGTCGATCTTGATGCGTTTGCCGGTGTTTACGTTGAATTGCACAATCACGCGGTCGTCTTTTTGCGCTGCGGTGTCGGCGATGAGTTTGGTGTTGACATCGACATTGGTGTAGCCGTTTTCGATGAAGTAGCTCTTGATTTTGTTTTTCGATGTAATCAAAAGGTTTTCGGTAACAACGTCGCCGACCATGATTTTCATCTCTTCACGAAGCTTGTCGGCGTCTTTTTTCTTGACTCCTTCGAATTTGAATCGTGTCAGTTTTGGACGTTCTTTAAGGATGATTTTCAGGAAAGCGAGATTTCCTTGGATGCGTGTAAGGTTGATTTGCACATCTTCGAAGAGGCCTTGTTTCCAAAGGTTGTCGATGGCGGTGGCTATTTTGTCGCCGGGAATACGTATGTTCTCGCCCACCTCTAGGTCGGCAATGAGCAGAATCATGCGATGGTCCAGATGGTCGGCACCTTCAAAGGTGATGCCACCAATCTCGTATGACTTTGGCGTAAGGTAGTCGATATCATATTCTTGTTGGCTTCCAATGACTACCTGAGCCTGCGAGCCCAAGGTTAGGCAAGCCAGTAATGTTATCAGTGTGAGGGAGAATTTAATGCGACTCATAATGTTTAATAACTCAAATATATCCCTTTTATTGTTATGTAGATGGTGTTAATTGTTTTTTGAGGACAATTTTAACATTTGTTGCGTATCTGGTCACCGGTTTTCCCAAACCTGCGTTGCCGCTGTTGGTATTCGCCGATGGCGTCGAAGAAGTCTTCCTTGCGGAAATCGGGCCAGAGCATATCGCTGAAGTAGAACTCTGTATATGCCATTTGCCATAGCAGGAAGTTGCTCACGCGCAGTTCTCCGCCTGTGCGGATGAGCAAGTCGGGGTCGGGAAAGTCCTTGGTAGTAAGGTACTTGCCCAGTGTCTGCTCGTTGATGTCCTTGTCGGTGAGTAGTCCCTTGGCGCTTTCCGAGGCGATGGTTTTCAGTGCTTCGGCAATCTCCCAACGGGCGCTGTAGCTGAGTGCCAGTACCAAGGTGAGCGCTGTGTTTTGTGAGGTCTCCTGCATACATTCCATCAGTTTGTTGCGCGAGCGTTCGGGAATGCGTTGCAGGTCGCCGATGGTGGTAAGTTTTACGTTGTTGTCCATCAAAGTCTTGGTTTCTTCGCGAACGGCTTTGATGAGCAGTTCCATAAGACCATCGACTTCGTCTTGAGGGCGATTCCAGTTTTCTGTGCTGAAGGTATATAGGGTAAGGTATTTCACGCCGCTTTCCACGGCAGCTTCAACGGTTTGACGCACGGCGGTGAAGGCGTTCTGGTGTCCGAAGATGCGCATTTTCTGTTGCTTTTGCGCCCATCTGCCGTTGCCGTCCATAATGATGGCTACATGTTGCGGAATACGTGATTTGTCAAGATCTTCTAATTTCATGGCTCAATGGTTATGGGGAATTCTGAGGTTTTTCTATATAAAATTCTCTTTTTTACTACTTTCCTGTTTCACAATCTTTGCCTTTCATCCATCCGAAAAGGAATTCCATGCGGATGCTGATAGAGAGGTTGAAGAACGCATACCAGTCGTTTAGGGAGTCGTCTCCGCGCTTGATTCCTGGGGCGTTGACATAGCCCGATTGCACTTCATCGCTCCTGTCGGCGAGGATTGCCGCAAGTCTGCCGGCGTCGGTGCCGTTTTCAAGCACTTCTTTGCCGACGTAGGTGGTGCTTACGTCGTCGAGATAGTCGGTCCAGGTTTTTCTGAATCCATATTCCATCGCCACAACGATGTCTTTGCCGATAAGTGCCCTGAAACCTAAGCCGAAGGGGATTGCTATCTGGTTGAGGGAGTAGCGCAACCTGTCGGGGTAGAGACTCGAATTTTGCCCTTCGGTACCGAGCGGTTGCAATTCAGTCCATTGTTGTTGCTGTGAAACCGAGTCGAAATACTGTGCCATGGGGTTGAAATGGAAGAAATTTATGCCGCAGAAAAGATAGGGTGTGGTGCGATAGTGTTTTCCTCCTTGACCGAAAGGGACAAAATTGAATTCAATATGGGCGCCCGCCTCCCAGATGGAAGACCGGAAACTGAGATTGCGAAGGCTTTCCTTGTCGGGATTGCCTCCTTCGATGTGTCCGTAGGCGGTTGAGATTTTAAGTGACCATCTGTCGTCAAAGTCGTGACGCACAAAAAGCTCTCCAGCCAGATTTACCTTGCCCAAAAGGCTTTGTTTGTTTAGGTCGCCTTGGTAGTTTATGCCGCCGCCGCCGATGCCCAAGTAGTTCTTGTCCAAAAACCCTTGCGCCGAAACGCTTAGCGTTAAGGCGATCATTCCGAATAATATGAGATGGCGAAAGCGCATAACTATTTTTGAGGGCGTTTAGTATTTGAATGTGTGACAGATGCCTTCTACTTGCATCAAGAGGTCGCGTTTGGATAGGTTTTTCAGGCGCCCTGAAGGATAATAGACATATCCTGTGAGAGTTATCAATTGTGTGTTGTCGGGCGAAGAGAGCGTGTAAGAGACGAAAGGACCACCCATGAAGTCGCCAAAGGCGCGCCAGCAGCCGCGTGTTTCAAGACAATAGGAGGCGTTCTCGAAAGTTACGGGTTGTGAGTAGAAGTTCATTCTGCGTTCGGTACCCATGTAGCTTTCGGGGGCGGAGCAGGGAACGTGGTGGCGCATCATGGTGTCGAGGTTGTCGAGAATTACCGTTTCCTCGAATTGCTTTTGGTCGGTGTAAGGGGATACTTGTATGAGTACGCCGATGCCGAAATCCTTGGCTTCCTTGCGTATCCACATGAAATCGGGCGTGGGGTTGTTGGGTTTGGCAATTTCAAATTCATTGGAAAAGACCAAAGAGAAACCGAACTGTTTTTTGATGGCTTCGCGTATTTCTACATCTTCAATGGACTTGAATACCTTTAACATTCTGCGGTGCTCGGTATTGTAGATGTCTTCGAGGATACGTTTTTCGTATTTTTGGAGCAACTCTTCCAGT
>JAZLKZ010000022.1:0-20784 GCA_045597845.1 Bacteroidales bacterium
GAAAATAGAAGAAAATTCATATATTTGCCGCGTTGTTCACTTTGAATTTTGGCTAACGGACTTCACGAAGTTCAGAGGAATGGCGCAAAAATGCTAAAAATAGAAGTCCCCTTATTTTATAATCAAATAATCAACCTAACAAGCAACAATCATGGCACAAACAAACAAGAGCATTCCCCTATGGCTCGACATCAACCCAGAACTTATTGACCAGAACTTCGAGAAAGTCATTGAATACCTGAAAAACAGCGACAAGGCAGACTCGTTCTACAAAATCACATTGGACATTTTGGACAAGAGATGCAAGCAACTCCTTGAAACCTTGAAAACAAGGCCTGTTTATTACGGTGAATCGATAGAGCAAGATCGGGACAATCTGACATTTGAGACTCGATTATTGGCCACTATCCTATTATCCAATTCAGAGATGGACATCGCTTCAAAGAAAAGGATATTCCTGCCACTGCTCAATCTACTTGGGCTCTTGGTGCCTGCCGACCTTTGTGGCGACCTTCTGATGCTTATGGTCGACAACATCATTTTGGAAGACGACCCAAGGATATTATTCAACTGGGACGACATCATCAATTTTGAGCCCCAGATATTAGCACACAAGATTATCAACAGCGCGACTTTCGAGAATGCGAGATCGGCCGAGCTCAGTTTCGAAGGCAAGGGCACTTTATCGGTTGCCAACGACACGCTTGGCATCACCGCGATGAACGAAGACAACACAAAAAGCAAACGATTTCTCCTAGTCCCATCCATGGAAATATTGGACGGCAAGATCAGCCTGTTCACCATGAAAAAAGACAAACTAAAAACCACCGTCGAGAACAACATCGACGCTATGGAGAAATTCACAAAAGATTTCGTATTCGAACAGCAAACAGTAAAGCCATCGAAAGACCGTCTCAAAAAAGTGTATAACGATGGCGACATCCTCAATGCAAAAGTGGTCTCCATCACCAACAACGAAATCCGGGTAAGGAGTTCCGACCCTGACTACGACACCATTGAAGGCCGGATTGTCATTTCGGAAGCGAATATCCTGTTTTACGGTTATCACGATTTCATGCAATATCTCCATGTGAACGACGACATTGAGGTGGAATTGGAAAGTTACGACAAACGGACGTTTTCCATCAAGACCTGCTTTGTCAGGTATCTCATCGAAGACATGCTCAAGGCCCGAGAGCACGTCGGCAAGATATCTGTCGCCCGTGTAATGAACATTGCGACGAACAAACGAGGAGACAAACAAATCGATTGGATGACCGAAGACGGCTATGCCGTACACACTCCCTACGACGAGCGGTTCTCGCGCGACAGTTTCGGGAAAGTCAAAATCGTCAATCTTGGCACCGGACCCTATTATGGCTACATCAACGCCATAGTGATTGGCGAGACCACCGAGTATTTCAACATGGCCAAGGTCAAACAGGAAATGATTGAGGGCTTCGTCTTTGAGCCTTCATGGGATGAAGAGGCCAAGAAGACCATGCTCAACGAAGGCAGCATCCGCGACTTGATTCGCATGATGATAAGGTACCAAAAGACCGTTGTCAGCCCAACAGAACGGTTCAGGGTGCTCTGCATCCTGAAAATCATGGCATGCCTTATCGACTCGGAAGAATACGTCTCATACATCAGCTTCATCATGGACTACCTGAAGCAGCTCATCCTATTTGCCAAGGGCGACTACAACGTCATCGAGGAGATTGAGCCGGCGCACGGCTTCGAAGACATCGACGTGGTGAAAGTGAGATGCGACATCGTGCGCATCCTCAAGGCATACGGGCACGAAAGTGATAACGAGGTGCTGGAAAGCATTATCAAAGAGAGCAACGACGAGATCCTGACCAAAATTGCAAAACTGACACTCTCGTGCAACAACATCGGCGACATTATTCCCGCAGCCACCCGAAACATCATCAAGCAAGAAATCACCAAAAGTCTGTCGGTGGAGACTTCCGACGAGACCAACCTCGACGAAGAGAACGGCATTTATCTCGGCATTGAGGACCGTCACCAGGAGTTCAAGACATCGTTCGTCTACCCGCCCGACTACAACATGCTACCCAACTATTACCTCCAAGAAAAGAACATTTTCAAGGTGCTTTGTGGCTTCCTGAACACACAAGCTGGCGGCACTCTATATATAGGCGTTTCAGACTTAGGATACATCGTTGGTTTTGAAGCCGATATGGTATATTTGAAACTAGGTACGATTGATGCCTACATGAGGTTCATACAAGACGAGGCCAAGAAATATTTTGATGTCAACGAACTTGCCATGTTCCAGATGAAACCCATGTACGACGACAAGGTGCTTTCAATTAAAGTCGACCCGTATGAAAGCGGCATCGTAGAAATGAATGGCGTTGCCTACATTCGCGTCAACAACGAAACCTTGGTGATGAGCGAAAAGATGAAAAAGCGAATGAGAGCGAAAAAACTGTTCTCAAAAGCGAAACAATGACTCTTTTTGAAAGCCAGAAGCGAAAAAATGACCTCAACATTGAAAGGGAAACAAAAACTTCCTATTTTTGCAGCCCATAATGAGATTAACTTTCGCTTGAGGACCCGTAGTTTAATGGATAAAATAAAGGATTCCGGTTCCTTAGCTCAGGGTTCGATTCCCTGCGGGTTCACCAATGAAAAAGCCAAGCCAGCTTGGCTTTTTCATTGTTTATCCGTAATAATCACATCGATAGCCCCGACGCCGAACTTGGCGATGCTGGCCATGCGGTTTTCGGTGTTCTTATAGTCCTTCAAGGCCTCGATGATGGCATTCTTCAGCACGCCGTTGCCCACACCATGGATAAAAGTCACCTTGTTGTATTCGGCAGCGATAGCACTGTCGAGCATCTTCTTGAAATAATCGGTCTGGATCTTGAACATATCGTGGCTTGAAAGACCAAGAATGTTGTCGACCAACTCGCCGATGTGCAAGTCAACGACAGCCTCACCTGGAGCCACCCTATGTTTGTCGATGGGCGATTCCTTCTTCACCAAATCCTTGGCAGGCGCTTGTGAGCCGACGCCTTCCTTTAAAATCTTGGTGAAATCACTATCACCATGCTTCAATGCGATGAGCTCAGAGAGGCAAATCATCACCGACTTCTCACCCAAAACGCCAGAAGGCAGGTAACTACCTTCCTTAAAGAATCGGCCAGGACGCAGCGAAAAAGGCGCATTCAGCGGGAGCAACAAACTATCAGATGACTCAGTGGTCAAAATAGCTTGCACCACGCCATTGAGCCAATACTCGAGGTCGTCGCGCGAGATGGTCTCGATGACGATTTTCTCGTATTTATCGACTTGGCCGTAGTCCACATTGGCGAACTTGTCTTCCTCCTTGATGGTGAACGTGTAGAGCATCTCGTAGGGCGTATGGTTGACCAGCACCACATCGAGCGGACCTGTGAGGAGCCATTGCTGCTCATGAGGCACAAAAGCCATATAAACGCCTTCCTTCTCAGCCTCCTTAGCATAGCGACGCAGGCCTCCCTTTCGGGCCTCTTCGGCCTGCTGTTGCTTCAGCAACTCCTGGCCTTGGACCTCTTTCTGCACCTTGTCGACCGTCTGTTGCTGCTTGCTAGGAGCAGGCATGGAACGGTAGTCAAGCACCAAATCCGTAATCAAAGTCGGGATTTCGAAGCCGTCTTCCACTTCGACCATCACCATACGAGAGTCTATGATTTTCGTAATCTTTCCTCCACCAACGGTGCTGAGGAAATTCACTTTATCTCCTATCTTAAAGTCTGCCATCGTTTTTCTGATTAGGTCGGCAAAATTACACATTTTTGGCAAAATTTTTGTATCTTCGCCGCTGAATTGAAAGAATCAAGGAGAATTCATGAAGAAAAGACTCTGGTTCATATTAATCCTCGCACTGACGGCCTTGTACTCCTGCAACAAACCAAGAGAGCAAGCCGACTTTGACCTTTTGGTTGACTATCATATCAACGAAGGTCCATTGCTGCTCGACACCCTATGCTACACCAACGAAGCAGGCAACACCTTTCTCATCACAGAAGTGCAATGGTTCCTTTCCAACATCGAGTTGAAAAACGAGACTGGCAATTGGACCATGCTTCATCAGCGTGGCGTTTCCGACACTTTGGACCTCTGTCGTTTCTTCTACATCGACACCAACATCCCAGAATCGCAAACACTGCATGCCAAGCCTGTGAATGTGGGGCATTACAACGCCATACGATTCACTTTCGGATTGGACGAAAACGATAACTACACCGGGCTTTTCAACGACCTACCTGAGTCGGAGATGTTTTGGCCCGACATGTTGGGTGGAGGCTACCATTACATGAAACTAAATGGGAAATACGTGAACGAAGAAGGTCGGCTTGCGCCTTTGGCCATTCATCTCGGCATTGGGCAAAACGAGGAATGCACCCAGTTTTACCAAAACTACTTCATCGTTGAGATTCCCATTGACCTTACCATTAAGGCCAACCATGAAAACCAAATCCATCTTGCCATGGTCATCGACAACTGGTTCCGCAACCCGCACACCTACGATTTCAATGTATGGGGCAGTCATATCATGCAGAATCAGGAGGCGCAAAGAATGCTTAACGTCAATGGCAACGACGTCTTCAAAATCATCACACAATCGGACAATAAACACACAAGCATGAACATAGGCGAACATACGGAGGAAACATTCAGAGCACTCATGAAAAAAGCAACTCCTAAACCTGGTTTCTGGACTTGGCAAAACGTGAAAACGACGATAGCGCAAATCCACGGCAAAGACAAGGAGCAATCATGAAAAAAAACGTGTTCATATTGTTTTTGATTTTGCTCGGTATGGCCGGCTGTATTCCAGAGCACGGCCCCACATACCTAGCCACTCCTTACGATTTGTCGCAGCCTTCTTACTTCCCCACGAAAAACAACATCCCTGCCGACAATCCCATGACCGAGGAAGGCGTAGCTTTGGGCAGGAAACTCTTCTACGACTCACGTTTATCCGGTCGCGACGGTACGGATGGCATCCGCAGCTGCTCCTCGTGCCATCACCAGGAAAACAGCTTTGAATATGGCGCCCCAACTAACACCCATCATGCCATGTTGCCGCTTATAAATTTGGCATGGAACCGCACTGGTTTGGGCTGGAATGGTGGCGTGGCCACTTTGGAGGACATGGTGTTGGCGGCGGTCACCAGTCCCGTGGAGATCAACGCCGACACCAACCAGGTAGTAAAATACCTGCAGAAGACTGACGACTACCCTGAGATGTTCGAGAAAGCCTTCGGCAGCAGGGAAATCACCTTTGTCAATGTGGAAAAAGCCATTGCACAATTTGTGAGAAGTTTGGTTTCTTCCGACAGCAAATTCGACCGTTATCTGTTAGGCGAAGAAGAACTTACCGAAGACGAGATGGCTGGTTATGAACTTTTTTGCACAGAAGAGGGCGCCGACTGCTTCCACTGCCATGGTGGTGGGGGTCTGGCTCTGATGACCACCAACCTGTTTTACAACAACGGCCTGGACGACGAGTTCAATGACCCCGAAGACCGTTCGGCCGTCACGGGAAGCCATTGGGACCGTGGTGCCTACAAAGCCCCTACCCTACGCAACATCGCCGTTTCGGCACCTTACATGCACGATGGGCGCTTCACTACCTTGGACGAGGTCATCAACTTCTATAGCGAAGGCGTGAAGGATTCCGAGAACATCAACCCGCTGATGCACCATGTGATGGACGGCGGAGTGCAGCTCACCGATTTGGAGAAAGCGCAATTGAAGGCCTTCCTCAACACTTTGACGGATGAGACGTTTTTGAACAACACAGATTATTCCAGGCCATGACCTATCCATGGGGCGACAACCGGCGGTTCAACAGCTACAGCAACTACTTCACGAAGCAGTTCGGGGGACGTGTGCAGAAGATCAGCATCGACGCGGGCTTCAGTTGTCCCAATCGCGATGGCAAAATCAGCACAGGTGGCTGTACCTTTTGCAGCAACGAGGCTTTCAACCCATCGTATTGTCGGCCCGAGAAGTCTATCAAGCAACAGATTGAGGAAGGAATAGCGTTTCACCAAAGGCGTTATCGCAGGACGAATAAGTATTTGGCTTATTTTCAGCCGTTTTCGAATACTTATAAGCCGTTGGAGGAGCTGAAAAGCATCTACGAACAGGCTTTGGAAGGCATAGATACACTCGCCTCACCGTGCATGTCATACCGACCGACGGAAGGAGAGAGAGTATCTATGCACGACGAGTCTCGGTATGACATGTCGTCCAAACCACAGATTGTGGGCATTGTCATTGGCACACGCCCAGATTTGGTTGACGAAGCTCTTTTGCAATACCTCAATGAGATACAGAAAACGCACTATGTCATGCTGGAATACGGCGTGGAGAGCGTTTACGACGAGACTTTGAAATGCGTCAACCGAGGGCACGACTTCGCCACGGCTGAGAAAGCTATCCGCATGACGGCCGACTATGGCATCCCTTGTGGAGCGCATTTCATCTTCGGCCTGCCTGGAGAGACCAAGAACATGATGCTCGATGCCGCCGACATCATTTCACAACTGCCATTGACCACGGTCAAATTTCACCAACTGCAAATCTTCAAAGGCACCACGATGGCCACGGAATACCTTGAGCATCCCGATCATTTCCATCTCTTCGATCTGGAGGAATACATCGACTTCGTCATCGACTTTGCCGAGCGGCTCAACCCTGACATTGTCATTGAGCGATTTGCTGGTGAAGTGCCACCACGTTACCTGGTTTCTGAACCCTGGATGAAGCTTCGATATGACGAGGTGTTGGCCCGCATTGAAAAGCGCATGGAAGAACGCGAAACTTGGCAGGGGCGGTACTATCAGGATATCACCCCTGCATAATAAAAAGAATCCGCCAAAAGCCTCTTCAATTCAGAAAAAGCCTATCTTTGTGCCAAATCACGAGTGCCATTCACAACAACACTACATCTATATGAGAAAGAGAATCAAACTAAAGGCCGGAGATACTCGCACATTTGAGTTGGAAAGTCACGAAGGAGGGGGATATCTGTGGTCGATCGTCTCAAATGACGAGTGCGTCAAAGTGCAACTCTCCAAAAAGACACCTTCGCAAGACAACGAATTGCGACCTATCGGAAAGAGCTTTCCGGTTTTGGTTGAAATCAAAGCCCTTTCCGAAGGACAAGCCATCGTCGTTCTCGAAGAAAAAAGGCCTTGGGAAAAAGACACTAAACCATTGAACACATGTAGAGTATATATCACCATAAAATAGCGCATCATGACCAACAAAAATCTAGAACCTAAAGCAACCGCTCTCAAAATGCATAAATTTGGATGGCTTCCCGACCTTCCCGACGAGAGGGATTATGTTTACGAAGCTCCATTGAAATTGCGTAGCGCTAGCGATTTCCCATCGAAAGTAGACCTCAGGAAGATCTGTCCGCCCGTGTTCAACCAAGGCGAGTTGGGAAGTTGTACGGCGAATTCGCTGCTTGCTGCCGTGGAATGTTGCAAAAGGTTGCAAGGGCAGAAAAAAACAAAGAGATTGTCGAGGCTTTTCCTGTATTACAACGAGCGCGTGATGATGGACACTGTGTTGTCGGACAGCGGCGCATACCTGAGAGACGGCGTCAAGTCATTGAACAAGCAAGGCGTGTGCCTCGAAAAAGACTGGACTTATTCGAAGAGCACCAAACCTAGCGCAAAATACGCCAAAGAACCGCCCAAAGAATGCTACGAGTCGGCTCTCGACAACCAGATCTTGTCGTATTGGCGCATCAATGCGAACATGTTCGACATCCGCGCCTGCCTTGCAGACGGATATCCATTCGTGTTTGGTTTCTCGGTATACTCCAGCTTCATGTCGGAAGAGGTCGCCAAGACTGGCATCATGCCCATGCCTGAGAAAGGCGAGTCGATGCTTGGTGGACATGCCGTGATGGCAGCGGGCTATGACAACGACAGAAGATTGCTCCTCGTGCGCAACTCCTGGGGCAAGGAATGGGGCGACAAGGGTTATTTCTGGATGCCCTACGACTACATCTCAAAGACCAAGAACTGCGCTGATTTTTGGACAATCAGGCTGGTGGAATGATATGCCAAATGAAAAACGAACAGCTTTTGAAGATCAGTGCCTCACTCAATAATTCGCAGTATGTGTTGAAGCTGGTATTGAAAAATAGTGAGCTGAAGCAAACTTTTGGAGAATTGCTGGCGGCATGACAGGAGAATCGTCTAAAATTACATGCAGGTATTAGCTGAATATTAGAAGATTAGATATGGAACAAAATATAGAAAACACCGGCGACATCATCATCTATCAGACCGAGGACGGTTTGACGAAGATCAATGTAAAATTGGACAACGATACCGTATGGCTCAACCAGCAGCAGATGGCAGAGCTATACCAAAGTTCGAGATCCAATGTGGTAGAACACATCAAACACATTTACGAAGAAGGTGAACTAAGCGCTGAGGCAACTTGTCGGAATTTCCGACAGGTTCGGTTGGAAGGGAACAGAGAGGTAAGCAGGGAGCAGCCTTTTTACAATCTCGATATGATTATTTCGCTTGGATACCGCATCAAATCTGCTATTGCCACTCGTTTTCGCATCTGGGCTACACAGCGGTTGAAGGAGTATATGATTAAAGGCTTCACGATGGACGACGAGCGGCTGAAAGGTAACGGCGGTGGCAGCTATTGGAAAGAACTGCTCGACCGCATTCGTGACATTCGCTCTTCTGAAAAAGTGCTATACCGCCAGGTGCTTGACCTCTATGCCACCAGCGTGGATTATGATCCCAAGAGTGATGAATCCATCCATTTTTTCAAAGTAGTTCAGAACAAACTGCACTATGCCGCCCATGGTCATACTGCTGCCGAAGTCATTTACGAACGCGCCGATGCGGAAAAGCCTTTTATGGGATTGACCACCTTTTCGGGTGAGCTGCCTGCGCTGAAAGACATTGGCATTGCCAAAAACTATCTGAACGAAAACGAATTGAAGATTTTGAACAACCTTGTTTCCGGTTATTTCGATTTGGCCGAAATCAATGCGCTTGAACATAAGCCCATGTACATGAGTGATTACATTCACCAGTTGGATTCGGTGCTTACTTCTGGCAACCGTCCGTTGCTTGAAGGTGCGGGCACAGTAAGTCACGCCCAAGCCTTGGAGAAGGCCACCGCCGAGTACCGCAAATACCAGACCAACACGCTTTCGCCCGTGGAAGAGGCCTATTTGGAGACCGTAAAGGAGACTGCCAAGCTGGTGAAGAAGAGCGCTAAAAGCAAGAAGCAATGAACGAACTACACATAGATAAAACCCACTAGAAGATACACAGGTTAAAGGTGCAAGAGTTTCTTACAAGTTCAAAGTGAACCGAAAAGGAAAAACCGTATTTTTGCAATCGTAACACGACAAAACACATAATCTTAATCCTACAACAAGTAAAAGAAACAATTTAACTGACATATTATAAAACATAGCGTTTGCTATTTATTCGAGATGCTCTGGAAATTTGGCGATTAAAGGATGTCCATCATTGAATAAGTTCAGTAAACGTCCATGCTTAAGCGTGGATGGAACTTATTTGATGGACGGGTTACGCCAAATACCTCAGAGCTCAATAAGCAAAGTTCACGCTTTTCTTATGTAGTTTGAGGCATTTGTTGTGTACCTGCATCATCGGTAAGTGGCAAAACTGGAAAAGCAAAACGCATGATAACAAAAGATAACTTACCGAAAGTACTAGATTGCCTGGGCTTCGATAAACATGGCAAAGTATTTAGCAAGCATTATAATGGAGCAAATTGTGATATAACAATCGACTTCGAAAAAGAACGAATCAAATATCCATCAAGCATTGACACGGGAGCAAATACAACTACCAATTTCAGTCAAGAGGAGAATTTTGTCGTCTTGGAGTGTGTAAACAGATTGTTAGAGAAAGGATACAAACCCGAAAACATTTTCCTTGAAAAAACATGGACACTTGGACATACAGGAAAAAGCGGTAGGGCAGATATTACCGTTTATGACAAAACTAACAGCGCCTATTTAATAATTGAGTGCAAACGCGCAGGTAACGATTACAAAGAAGCCCGAAAGGAATTGTTTGAAGACCCTGCTGGAAAACAATTATTCAGTTACTGGGCGCAGGCTCGTTCAACGCGATGGCTGCAATTATATGCTTCTGATTATGACGAGGAAAAGGATGCCATAACATTCAAAGAAGAAATCGTTAGGAGTTTTGATGACAAAAATGTCGAGTTATTGGCAAAGGAAGAAGATTCTATACTGCTTTACAAAAAGGCATCAACGGCTGAAGACTTCTTTGTTGTTTGGGACGAGACCTATTCAAAAAAGGTTTATCACAATATTATTTTTGGAGATGATTCCGTTGCCTATAACATTGGTGACCAACCCATCAAAAACAAAGATTTAAAAAAGTTCAAAAAAGAAGATGGCATCACCGATTCGTTTCGCGAGATACTTCGTCACAACAGCATTAGTGACAAAGAAAACGCTTTCAACAAATTGCTTTCTCTTTTCATTTGCAAGTTTGTTGACGAGGAAAGACATCGTGACGAAAACGACATAATGGATTTCCAATACATAGATGGGACCGACAATTATTACTCTCTATATGAGAGATTATTGGCACTGTTCCAAATCGGAATGAAAGAATACCTAAAAGAAGAAGTGTTTTATCTTGATAATGACTACATTAGGAAAACCCTTGACCAATTCACGGGGAAAAAGCGAAAAGCATTGGAAGAGGAATTGGTTGACAAATTCCAAAAAACAAAGATGTTGTCTTGTCAAGTATTCGCTTTCAGAGAAGTTTACAATGAAAAGTTATTTCTTCAAAACGGGAAAGTGTTGGTTGAAGTGGTGGAATTGTTTCAAAACTACAAACTTGCCTATACAAGCAAGGACCAATTCTTGGGAGAACTCTTTGAAAACCTGTTGGATCAAGGTTTCAAGCAGGAGGCAGGGCAATTCTTTACGCCTGTTCCCATCACTCGTTTTGTGTGGAATTCTCTACCGCTTGAAAGGTATTTGTCTTCCACAGTTCCCACATTACCCAAAGTTATAGATTTCGCCTGTGGTTCTGGACATTTTCTTACCGAGGGAGTCTCTGCTATATCAGACAGCATTAAAGAAATTGAGGATAAGAACATATCTGAATCGTTTTACGGTATCGACAAAGACAACCGGTTGGCTCGTGTGAGCAAAGTGGCCATGCTTCTGAATGGTGCCGCAAATGCCCACATAAAACCTGGCGATGGACTTGAACATGATTATGATTTTCTTGGAGAGCTTAACTCTTTCGATATTCTTGTGGCAAATCCACCTTACAGCGTTGACGCATTCAAAACCCATGAAAGCCGCAAGGTGCAAAACGCATACGAAACAATAAAACTGATGTCGTTCAATTGCGGCGACATTCAAAATGTCTTTATCGAGCGCATGCATCATCTTTTGAAGCCCAAAGGAATTGCCGCCATAGTCATGCCATCGGCTTTGCTGAGCAACACCGAGGCGTCTGACATTAAAACCCGAGAGATTCTGCTGCATAATTTCTATATCCGTTGCATAGCCAGTTTTGGAGGAAAGACTTTTGGCAAAACATCCACAAATACCATCATACTCTTCTTGGAACACTTTGATTTCCCGCCTCAAAAAGCAAAACTGCTGAAAGATAGTGCAACTGCAATTGTGAATGGAGAAAACCTTGACGATTGGAAAGATGCCGATTTGTTCAATGAATACTTGAAAACAATTGACACCACGAAGGAATCCTATCTCCAATTTGTTTCCAAAGTTGAATCACTATTTGAGAACACTTTTGCGCCCTATTTTATGGAATATGAAACGGCATTCCGAAACCAAACAAGCACGAAGAAAGCACTTGAAAAGATTGTAGAAACTGAGCGGAAAGAGAAAGCGAAGCAACCACTCAAAAGAAACGAAAAAAGCAGTGATGATCAGAAACAAATGCTTAACAATGAGTTTTTCGATTGGGTGAAAGAGATAGAGGAAAACAAGTTGCTAATCTTCGCGCTTACATATCAACAGCAAACGCTAATTATCACAGCACCTACTGACAATAACGAGCAAAAACGATTCTTGGGTTATACGAGCAGTGAACGACGTGGCAGCGAGGGATTGAAAGAAACTGGCGGTTTACTTACTAACATTTCAAATAGAAATGATGATCAGAAACTGGCATGGTTTGTCCGAAAAACCTTCAAGGGGGAACTGTGTAAAAACGATGAATTGGAAAAGTATGCTAAATATGTAAAGACATCCAACATGCTGAGTTTTTCAAAATCGACTTTTGACATGCAGATAAAACTCTCAGTTGACAAAAAGATTGAGGTTATGAGCAAATATCCGTTGGTAAAATTGGGTGATATTGCAGATGTCCTTAAAGGTAAATCCATAACTTCTGCACAAGCAAAAGAAGGGAATATTAAGGTCGTTGCTGGTGGAATTGATTATGCCTATTTGCACAACGAATCAAACAGACCTGCTAATACAATTACAATTAGCGCAAGTGGTGCTAACGCAGGATTCGTCAACTTTTGGGAAGAACCAATTTTCGCATCAGATTGCACGACGGTCAGAGGCAGAGACGATTTGCACACAAAGTTTTTGTTTAATTTCCTTTTCTCCATCCAGAATCAAATTTTTTCTTTACAAAAAGGGTCTGCACAGCCTCATGTTTATCCCGATGACATAAAACTAATACAAGTTCCAGATGTTGATGATAAACTTCAGGAACAAATCGTTTCTGAATGCGAGAAAGTCGATGACGAATACAATCATAGTCGTGTGTGTATAGAGGAAAACAAGAGAAAGATTTTAGGATTGCTTGAGAAGATACAAAGCAAATCAGGAATAAAGTATAAGGAACTACAAAGTCTTCTTGTTGGAATAAAAGGATACAAAACCAAAATAGCGGAAAACCAAATTATGCAACAAGGCAAATATCCAGTTATTACACAAGAATCCGACAGGCTAATTGCTGGTTACACAAATGATGAAAATGTGATAGATGATTTACCACTCATTGTTTTTGGAGATCATAGTTGTACATTCAAATATGTCGATTTCCCATTTGTGCGCGGTGCTGATGGTACACATTTATTGAAAGTAGATGCAGGAACTTTACTCCCCAAGTTCTTGTATGAGTACTTGCAAACTGTTCAAATTGAAAATGCTGGTAAGTATGAAAGGCACTATAAATACTTGAAGCAGGTTATAGTTCCAATTCCATCAATTAGTGACCAAGACCGCATTGTTTCAGAAATCGAAACTTACGAGCAGAAAATTTCAGAGGCAAAGACGGTGATGGCGGGTTGTGCGGAACGCAAGAAACAGATTTTGGAGAAGTGGCTGAGATAGTTATAGGTGTCCGAATCCAAAACAACGGTTAAAAACGTTAAAACTGTGTTTTAAAGATTTACACTTTCCATTTGGGAACTTGGCACGATTTCACTTGGGAACTTGGCAAAACGGCCTGAAAAAAGACGCGACTCATTCAAGCCGCGTCTTAGTTCAAATCAATTGAGTAAGATTTACTCAGCAACCTCAGCAGCCTTCGCCCTGAAGTTCACCAGGTCTTCCTCGATGAAGTTCTTCACGTAGACGCTCTTGCCGATGACGTCTTCCTCGGCGGCGTGGACGTAGACGTTGGCCGACTGGGTGAAGAGGTGCGGGGCGTGGGTGGCGTCGTCCAAGATGAGGAGCGACATCATGATGTCGCCCGTCATGTCGTAGAGACGGCGGGCCAGGAAGTCCTGAACCTCCTGGTTGTTGGCGCCCTTCACGTAGTTGATGCTCTGCTCGTAGAGCTCCACGAGGGTGCGCACCGTGTTCTGCAAAGGCTTCAGGTCTTCAGAGACCTCATTCTCAAGCATTTCCTTCATGATGGTGAGGTAGGTGCCATTGGTAATGTAACGGATGGCGGCCACCACTTGTAACTGCGTCGTGCCTTCATAAATCGAGAAGATACGGGCATCGCGGTAGAGACGCTGGCACTTGTACTCCATGATGAAGCCCGAACCACCATGGATGCTGATGGCATCGTAGGCATTCTGGTTGGCATACTCGGAGTTCATGCCCTTGGCCAAAGGCGTGAAGGCATCGGCCAAACGGCTGTATTTCTTGCACTCGGCGTGTTCTTCGGGCGTCAATGGACGCTCGCGCTGGATGTCCTCAAGGCACTTGTAGATGTCGACGTAACGAGCCGTTTGATAGAGTAAGGAACGACCAGCGTCGATCTTGGCCTTCATACGCGAGAGCATGTCGTAGACAGCCGGGAACTCGATGATTCTCTTGTGGAACTGCTGACGCTCGCTGGCATATTTCAAGGCCTCGTTGTAGGCTTCTTGACCCAAGCCGACCGACTGGGCGGCGATGCCGAGACGGGCGCTGTTCATCAAAGCCATCACATACTTGATGAGGCCGAGACGGGTCTCACCGCAAAGTTCGGCCTTAGCGTTCTTGTAGGTCAACTCGCAGGTCGGGGAGCCGTGGATGCCCAATTTGTGCTCGATGTGGCGCACGTTGACGCCACCCTGGCGCTTGTCGTAGATGAACATCGACAGGCCGCGACCGTCCTTCGTGCCTTCTTCTGAACGGGCCAACACGAGGTGGATGTCGGAGTCGCCATTGGTGATGAAACGCTTCACGCCGTTTAGCAGATAGCAGCCGTCCTTTTCGGAATAGGTGGCCTTCAGCATCACGCTCTGCAGGTCGGAACCGGCATCAGGCTCGGTGAGGTCCATTGACATGGTCTCGCCAGCACACACGCGCGGAATGTATTTCTTGCGCTGCTCCTCGTTGCCGAATTCATATAAGGTGTCGATGCATGACTGCAATGACCAGATGTTTTGGAAACCAGCATCGGCGCTGGCCACCATCTCACTCAGCATGGAGAAGACGGTGATGGGCAGGTTCAAGCCACCGTAACGGCGCGGCATGGAGACGCCCCAAAGCCCCCCCTTGGTGCAAGCATCGAGGTTCTCCACAGTCTTGGAGGCATATATCATGCGGCCATTCTCCAAATGCGGACCTTCGAGGTCGACGCTCTCGGAGTTGGGTTCAATAATGTTGGCGGTGATGTCGCCCGTGATGTCTAAAACGCGGCGGTAGTTTTCCATCGCGTCTTCGTAGTCGACGGGGGCGTCTTCGTAGGTTTCCTTGTCCGCAAAGTTGCGTTCCTTCAGCTCGACGATGCGCTTCATCAGCGGGTGGTCGAGGTAGAATTGCAGGTTCGGGTTATCGTTATAATAGTTTGCCATGATTACTTCGAGTTTTGTTTGTAATACTTAATCAACTTCGGGACGACTTCTTCCACCGTTCCAACAATCACATAATCCGCAATCTTATTAATAGGTGCGTCGGGGTCGCTGTTCACCGAGATGATGATCTTGGAGTCCTGCATGCCGGCGATGTGCTGGATCTGTCCGCTGATGCCGCAGGCGATATACACCTTGGGGTGAACGGTGACACCCGTTTGACCGATTTGTCGGTCGGTGTCGCAGAAGCCCGCATCGACGGCGGCACGCGAGGCACCGACTTCGCCATGAAGCACCTTGGCGAGTTCGAACAGCATGTCGAAGCCTTCCTTCGAGCCCATGCCATAACCGCCAGCCACCACGATGGGTGAGCCTTTCAGGTTGTGCTTGGCAGCCTCCACATGGTGGTCGAGTACCTTCACGACGTAAGCCTCGGGAGAGACATATTTCGCCACTTCGGGATAGACCACTTCGTTTTTGGCCTTGCCTTCATAGACGGCTTTCTGCATCACGCCCGAGCGCACCGTGGCCATCTGCGGACGGTGGTCAGGGTTGACGATGGTCGCCACGATGTTGCCACCGAAAGCGGGACGAATCTGATAGAGCAGGTTGTCGTAGTGCTTCTTGGTCTTAATGTCGTCGAAGTCACCGATTTCGAGTTGGGTGCAGTCGGCGGTGAGGCCGCTGGTCAGCGACGAGCTGACGCGCGGACCGAGGTCGCGACCGATGACGGTGGCGCCCATCAGGCAGATCTGCGGTTGTTCCTCCTTGAAGAGGTTGACGAGGACATCGGTGTGGGGTGCAGAGGTGTAGGGGAACAAGCCCTCGCCGTCGAAGGCGAACAGCTTATCCACGCCGTAAGGCAGGATTTGGTCTTCCACCTTGCCCTTGATGCCAGTGCCAGCCACAACGGCGTGCAGTTCCACGCCCAGCTGGTCGGCCAGTTTACGCCCTTTGGTGAGCAACTCCTGGGAGACTTCGGCCACCTGTGTGCCTTCGGTCTCGATATATACAAATACGTTGTTCATTATCCGATAATCTTTTCGTCCAACAATTCTTTAATCAATCCTTCCACATCGGCATCACTGGCGGTGAGGGTCTTGCTCTCCTTGGCCTGGAAGACGATGTTCTGCACGGTTTTCACCTTGGTGGGACTACCAGAGAGGCCGCACTGGTTGGGGTCGCCATCCACATCGGCCACGCTCCACTGGTTGAGGTTGAGGTAGTCGCGGCTGGCATAAAGGTCGGCGCGAGGATCTTCGGGCTGACGCTCCAGCGGGCATGAGGCATACTTGTATTTCATCACCAACTTGGCGTTGCAAGGACGGCAGGGTGCTGCGCTACCGTTGACGGTAATCACGCAAGGCAGCGGCACTTCAACGGTCTCCACGCCACCGTCGATATGACGGCGGATGGTGGCGATGTTGTTTTCGATCTTGAGGATTTCCTCGGCATAAGTCACTTGGTTGAGACCCAGTTTCTGTGCCACTTGGGGACCCACCTGGGCGGTGTCGCCGTCGATGGCCTGACGGCCTCCGATGACGATGTCGACATCGCCAATCTTCTTGATGGCGGTGGCGAGGGCATACGAAGTGGCGAGGGTATCGGCGCCTGCGAAGAGGCGGTCGGTGAGCAACCAGCCCGTGTCGGCTCCACGGAAGAGGCCTTGGCGGATGATCTCACCGGCGCGCGGCGGGCCCATAGTGAGCACGCCGACGGTGCTGCCTGGATTCTGCTCCTTGAGGCGCAGTGCCTGTTCAAGGGCGTTCAGGTCTTCGGGGTTGAAGATGGCGGGCAGGGCGGCGCGGTTGACGGTGCCTTCCGGCGTCATAGCGTCTTTGCCCACATTACGCGTATCGGGCACCTGCTTGGCAAGCACCACGATTTTCAATGGTTTGGTCATAAAATAAAATTTCTCGTTTTCAAATCGGCGGCAAAGGTACGGAAAATTTTCGTATGAGGCTCAATCTCACAAAAAAGGAGTCATATTAAGCGGCGTTGGTACAGATTTACGATTGAATCGTAAATCTGTACCAATATATTATATATCATTTATAGTCAGTACATTAAATTCTGACATTTTTAGTTTCTGTTCGCCACCATACACAATATTGCAATGTTGGGCATCGGCTGAGGACAATTTCGCCCAATAAAGCAATGAAGTGGCATAATCAGACGAATACGTTTTCCCTGACTTAATCTCGTAGGCAAACTGCTTTCCTTCAATGGTTTCCAACAAATCGACCTCGTTGCCCTTGTTGTCGCGCCAAAACGACAATTGGGGCGTTTCACCTTTATTGAACGCTTTTTTCATGAATAGGTTGATGACATAATTCTCAAACAATCCGCCTTTAAGATAATGAGATTCAACTTGTTTCGCGTCCTTTATCTCCAACAACGAACAAGCCAAACCTGTATCGTGGAAATACAACTTGGGCGACTTGATAAGGCGTTTTGAGAAATTGTTGAAATCAGGGCGCAAGCGATAGACGATGTAGCTCGTTTCAAGCATTGAAAGCCATGCCTGTGCCGTGGAAACCGCAATGCCGCAATCGTTGGCCAGCGAGGAATAGTTCAGCAACTGCCCAATGCGACCCGCGCACAACTTGATGAACTTCACGAACAGACCCAAATCGCCCACATTCTTCAACTGTCTGATGTCGCGTTCCACGTAAGTCTTGATATAATATGGATAATACTCCGTAGGAGGGATGCCTTTATCGAACAAACGAGGATAAGCCCCCATGAAAATCTCTTCCTCGACGGATGGAGGAAGCTGATTTGACGAATCAAGTTCTTCACGAGAAAACGGTAACAGCTCCAAAATGGCAACACGACCTGCCAAAGACTGCGAAATCTTTTCCATAAGTTGGAAATTTTGTGAGCCGGAAAGGATGTACATTCCCTCCTTATTGGCGCTATCCACGTGGGTTTGCAAATAGGAAAACAAGTTTGGGGCATATTGCGCCTCGTCGATGATGGTTTTGTCGGGGTAGGTATTCAAAAAACCTCGAGGGTCGTCCAAGGCAAAGCTGCGGTTATCCAAATCTTCCAACGAAACATACTGATATTCAGGAAATTTCTCACGAAGCAGAGTCGATTTGCCCGACTGTCGTGGGCCTGTCAGCAACACAATCAGATAAAGCGTTGTCATCCGTTGCAGTTTTGCGGTAATCGTTCTTTCTATCATCACACATTCAATTGATTCGGCAAAGATAGTACAAATTTTCGATTCAATTGTAAATCTGTACGGAAAAAGGGGGAAACGCAAGACACCCTGAAACAAAAATCCCCGACCCTAAGGCCGAGGATAGTGGAACTGCCGCATTACAGCAGCACAAGGAATTTGGTTCTCTTATTCACCAATTATTCAATTATCCATCAAGTGAAGCTTGTAGAACATGTCTGAAGATTTTATTGCGGATCCAATTCCCGTACTTGTTTTTATATGCCCATTCTTGATGATTATCATCATACATTATCTCCTTAAACTCAACCCCTGCTAATCCTTCGGAAAAAGAACAAAGATTGTCAAAATGCGGGTATATTACAAATCCACCATTTTTGTTTATTACTCCATATTTCTCCTCAATTGTTACAATAGCTAATCCATCAGAGAACCACTGAACTCTATCAAATTCTGGTTTAATAACAACAGTCCCTAACATATCAATGAACCCCCATTTTCCATCCATTTTTACACTAGCAAGTCCTTCTCTAAACCATTCTAATTCATCAAATTCCGGTTCTATAAGATACCTTCCAGTTTTGTCAATGAAACCGTATTTGTTGTTAATCCTCACTTTAGCATTTGGACATGGATAGTGTTTTGAAATCATGAACCCCGTGACTTCATCAAACTTTGGTTCGATTACCACTGACCCATTTAAAGCATATCCATATTTGTTTTCCTTGGCAATTGGCAACAATGAATCACCTTGGTCGCGATATTCTATTTTAACAGGTGTACCTTGAGGATCTAGGATTAGCTTACCATTTCTATCTATGTACACCTTCTTGTCATCAAGTAGGACCAATGTAAGTCCTTCATACATATAATCAACCACATAGGCATTATCATAATATGGCTGAATAATGTAATCACCCATTTTATCAATAATACCATGTTTCTTTTGGCCTTCAGCATTCTTTATTTGAACTTCAGCCAAACCATTGCAAAAATCACCTACATATTCAAACTTAGATGGTATAACCATATTTCCTTTTGGGTCAATATAGCCTTTTATAATACCATATTTCTGTGGATATACTGTATGTACACTCACTCCTGCCAAACCATCCTTAAACCCACCGGAATTGATGAATGCGAATCTTGGCTCTATCACTATTTTTCCTGTTTTATCAATGAATCCCCAACACATATTAATTAATTTTAGTTAAGGTTATTTTCATGATTTTCTATTCCCATTATAGAATCGTATTTTACTGTTAATCAAAACACTTAATCACATATCATAATATCTTCCGCGATGCTCCCTTATGATGTCGGCGGCTTTTGTCGCATCAGAGCAATCGCTGTAGATGTCGATACGGTAGCAGGTGCTCCAATCAAACTTCGAGCAACCGCCCCAGTACCCGTAAAAGTAAATGCAATCAGAACTGTTATAATCGCTATACATTTCGCGATAGAGATGGTCTCTCGCATCGTTGTAGTCATCTTCTCTCTCAATCAGATAAGTGCTTCTTCTATCTGCCATTGTCGATTTTTGCCCAGTTATATCCCATCAGGCTCGTCGGTTTTTATGGTTAAATAATGCAGCAAAAATAGCAATACAACTTGAAAACCAATACATTATGATGTAATGGATTATTTGACAAATCCTTCCAAATTATTTGACAGATTGTCAAACGTCTTTTGACACTTTCCTCGCTTTCCAGCAATCAGTGAAGTGCTTGAAGAAGTCGCAGTCGAGCACGTCACTTATTTTCAGCAACACATCGGTGTAGATGAAACTTCGGCCAAGGAGGTAGTGCATGTTCTGCCTTGTGCAGCCTACCTGCTCCGCAAGCCAGCGCACACTCCGCCCTTGCCTGGCGAGTTCTTCCTTGATGAGTTTTCCGATATGTGGTGCTTCTTGCATGGCTTTGTCCTTGAAATTTGAGAATAAAAAAAGCGTGGAATCAATTCCTTGCTTGACTCTCGGGTTTCCACGCCCACAACTCTAACAAGTATTCCACGCCGTAGCAACTACGGCATTTGTAACTTGTCCTTGAGTTGTTGCCCCCGAAAATGGGGACTTGTGGAAAATTGAGAGTCAAGGACAGCAACAAGTGCTATCTGATTATAATATGTCTATTGGGCAATTCTAAAAAAAAACTCATTGATAATCAGATAAATATTTGTATATTTGCCACAAATTTAAAGAGAAAATGGACACGTACAAAAGGGCATACAGAAAGCTTGGCAACCAAGGTTTATTTGATTCGGAAGAAAGAACT
>JAZLKZ010000023.1:0-19052 GCA_045597845.1 Bacteroidales bacterium
ACCCCAAAGCCATCAATATTAACGACATTAGATAAGACAAGATATGGAAGTTATCAATACCATCGGTAGAAGAAAAACCGCTGTTGCCCGCGTCTATATGACCCCCGGTACCGGTAAAATCGTTGTCAACAACAGAGACTACAAAGAATATTTCCCCACAGGTCCACTACAATTCATCGTCAACCAGGCATTCCAGACCATTGACGCTGAAGGCAAATGGGACGTTAAGGCCAACCTCGATGGTGGTGGATTCACCGGTCAGGCTCAGGCTTTGCGCATGGCTATCGCCCGCGCACTCTGCGAAGCTAATGCAGAAGACCGCACCGCTCTGAAGAAAGAAGGTTTCCTCATGCGCGATCCTCGTATGGTTGAGCGTAAGAAACCCGGTCAGCCCAAAGCTCGTAAACGCTTCCAGTTCAGCAAGCGTTAGTATTGGACTGTGTGGAATGCAGATTGTGGAGCCTCTCTTATGGAATACGCTCTACGAACTACATCCTCCAATCGAAAGTTTAGTATCCAAATTGCAAAGACGCTCCGTCGAGTTGCCAGTTTGGTTTTCCAAAAGCCAAAAAACCCGACACTTATGGACTACTTTGCAATTGGCAATTTAGGAACGTAAACAAATACAAAAAAAACAATGACAGAATTAAAATTCGAAGAATTGCTCGAAGCAGGTTGTCATTTCGGACACCTCAAAAGAAAGTGGAATCCCAAAACGGCTCCTTACATCTTCAAGGAGCACAATGGCATTCATGTAATTGACTTGCAGAAAACCATCGCCAAGGCTGACGAAGCTGCTGTAGCTCTGAAGCAGATTGCAAAGTCCGGCAAGAAAATTCTTTTCGTTGCCACCAAGAAGCAAGCTAAAGACGTCGTAGCCGAAATGGTAAAGACCGTTGACATGCCTTTCGTTACCGAGCGTTGGCCTGGTGGTATGCTCACCAACTTCACCACCATCCGCAAGGCTGTGAAAAAGATGAACTCTTTGGATCAGTTGATGCGCGACAAGGACTTCAACAACATCTCCAAACGCGAACGTCTGCAGGTGCAGCGTGAACGCGCAAAACTCGACAAGAACCTTGGCAGCATCGCCGACCTTACCCGTCTGCCCAGCGCATTGTTCATCATCGATATCAACAAGGAGCACATTGCCGTTGCAGAAGCACGCCGCTTGAACATCCCCACTTTCGCATTGGTTGACACCAACTGCAACCCCGACCTAATCGACTTCCCCATCCCCGCAAACGATGACGCATCGAAATCCATCGAAGCCATCCTCAAGCACATGGTAGAGGCCATCCAGGAAGGTTTGAACGAACGTATGCTCGACAAGGACGCACAGAGCGAAGAGAACGGCGAAGAAGCAGCTCCCGTAGAGAAGAAGACCCGTCCCAGAAAAGCAAAGGCAGAAGCAGCTGAAGCTACCGAAGAGCCTAAGGCTGAAGAATAATTCTTAACTCTAAACAAGACACACAATGGCAAATATAACCGCTAAACAAGTAAACGAACTCCGCCAAATCACCGGCGTAGGCATGATGGACTGCAAGAAAGCGCTCGTAGAATGCGACGGCGATTTCGAAAAAGCTATTGACTTCCTGCGGCAGAAAGGCCAGAAAATGGCCGCCAAGCGCGCTGATCGTGATGCCAACGAAGGTTGTGTATTGGCAAAAAGCGACGGCAAGTTTGGTGCCGTTGTCATGCTCAGTTGCGAGACCGACTTCGTAGCCACCAATGCTGATTTCGTAGCTTTCACCAACTCCATCATCGATGGCGCCATGGCAAAACACCTCACCACCAAGGACGAGGTTATGGCTATGGATTTGAACGGCCGTTGCGTAAGCGACTGCATCACCGACCAGATTGCCAAGATTGGCGAGAAAATCGAATTGGCTCACTACGAGACCATCCAGGCTGAAGCAGTTTATGCATACATCCATCCGGGCAACCGTATGGCCTCCATCGCCAGCATGAACAAGGCTGGTTTCGACGAAGTAGGTCACAACGTAGCAATGCAGGTTGTAGCAATGCGTCCAGTGGCTCTCGACGAGTCAAGCGTTCCCCAGAACGTTATCGACAGCGAACTGAACGTTTACCGCGAGAAGACCAAGGAAGAACTCATACAGAAAGCCGTTGAAGGTGCTTTGAAGAAAGCTGGCATCAACCCCGCTCACGTTGATTCCGACGACCACATCAACTCCAACATCGGCAAGGGCTGGATCACCGAAGAACAGGGCAACATGGCTCGCGAAATCAAGGCAAAAGTTGCCGAAGAAACCGCAGCTTCCCTCCCCGAGGCTAAGATTGAAGCTATCGCCAAGGGTCGTTTGAACAAGTTCTTCCAGGAAAGCACTCTGATGAACCAAGAGTACATCATGGAAAGCAAGGTTAGCGTTAAGGACTTTATCGCTCGCACCGACAAGGACCTTAAATGCACCGGTTTCCAACGTCTCGAACTTGGCGCTTAATCCGTTTACAAGGAGAAGCTCATCAATAAAAAAGTGGTTACAACTTTGTAACCACTTTTTTTATAGCAATATTGATGATCTGTGGCGTGACAAATATTGACTTAAAGGATCAAACGTTTAACCGACTCTCAACTCAATATTCATTAATTCTCAGTTTCAAAAACCAATAATCTATTAACCAAACAATTATCGACTATTGACATGGGGAAGAAATTCTACGTTGTATGGCAAGGCGTAAAACCAGGAATCTACACCACTTGGGCGGAATGTGCAGCACAGGTAAAAGGCGTTGCCGGCGCGCAGTATAAAGGTTTTGAGAGTCGCGAAGCAGCCGAACAGGCTTTCAAACAATCCTACAACGACGTCAAAGGGCAGAAAGAGTCCAAACACAGCGTGCTATCGGTTGACAACGACGGTATGACCACACTGAAAGCCGGCAGCATCGACGGGCCCGAACTCAACAGCCTTGCCGTTGATGCCGCCTGCAGCGGCAATCCTGGCGTGATGGAATACCAAGGAGTCTATGTGGCAAGTCGCACGCAGTTGTTCCACTACAAGACAGCCGTAGGCACCAACAACATCGGAGAATTTCTTGGCATCGTCCACGGACTCGCCTACCTGAAAAAAAACAACCTCAACCAAATCCTATACAGCGACTCAGCCAATGCAATCAGCTGGGTAAAACAAAAACTCTGCAAAAGCAAACTGCCCCTCACGCCCCAAACAGCCGATTTGTGGGATTACGTGCATCGTGCCGAAGCATGGCTGCGCAACAATACCTACACCACCGAAATACGCAAATGGGACACTGCCCGTTGGGGTGAAATTCCAGCCGACTTCAACAGAAAACACTGACATATACAGCCGTATCGCTTTTGTGAATTGCGGCATTCAACAATTCGGTTTGCGAGGTTTTGGAAAGCGATGTACTTTTGCATCGTCTTAACCAAAACCAAACAACTATGAAAAACACAAAACAAACCGTAGAAATGGCAAAAGACGACCATGGAAACATCGTCATCACGTTGCCTCAGAACAATTGTCAGGAGCAGCAGCACACGATGCCACGCATCGGGAATCACGCTCCAGAATTCACCGCCATTCAACGTCCCCTTCCGCCTATCGTGGCAAATGGAAGATTCTCTTCAGTCATCCCGCCGACTTCACAACTGTCTGCTATTCCGAATTCATCACCTTCGCAAACATGATTCAGCCGAGCGAGAGCGCCAAAGAGCGCATGGCTGACAACAGCGGAAAGATTCGACTGGTTTTTCTGCGCACGTCCCCTACCCTTCGAGGACATCGAAGAAGCACTTGTGCTATAGGACTATGAGGGTTTTTACAATTTTTTCATGTGATAGGGCTGTCGGACAGCTGTCTGGCAACCCTATTTTTCGTAACAAAAACGTAACCGAAATGTAACGGGAATGTAACAGCTTTTTCATTTATTCATGGTACTTTTGCATTGTGAACTGGTGATTAGTGGATAGTGAATGAATCATCGCCCCTGCTAATCTCCAAATCTAATAAAAACATTACTATCACATGAATATATTATTTATCATTTTGAATTTCGCTGGAGCCTTGGCGCTCTTTCTTTTCGGTATGAAAATGATGAGCGAAGGTCTCCAAAAAATTGCAGGCGAAAAGATGCGCGACATCTTGGGCAAAATCACAAACAATCCTTTCCGGGGCATCCTCACGGGTACGGGCGTGACCGTAGCCATCCAGTCCTCCTCCGCCACCACGGTGATGGTGGTGAGTTTCGTAAATGCGGGACTGCTCTCCATGGCAGGTGCCGTAGCGGTGATTATGGGTGCCAACATCGGAACGACTATCACGGCGTGGATCATCACCTTGTTTGGCTTGGGAGGCAGCGGAAGTGGTTTCAGCATTCCGATGTTCTTGGGCGCCATCTCGCTCATTTTCATGTTCTCGAGCAAGAGCAAACTACAATCCTTGTGTGAATTCATCATCGGACTGGCACTGCTATTAGTGGGGATGGAATTCCTGCAAGACGCGATGCCTAACCTTGAAGAGTACCCACAGATTCTTGAAGGTTTGGCTCGCATGTCGGGATGGGGATTTTGGTCTGTCTTGCTATTAATCTTGATAGGAGCCGGCCTGACCTGCCTGGTACAGTCATCTTCCGCAATGATGGCCATCACGTTGGTGATGTGCTACAAGGGCTGGATAGGTCTTGACATGGCTGTCGCCCTTGTGATGGGTCAGAATATCGGAACGACTATCACCGCCAACATCGCCGCCATGGTAGCCAATGCCGCCGGCAAAAAGGCTGCTCGTGCCCACTTGGTATTCAACGTAGTAGGTGTGATTATCACGCTGATTGTGTTCCGCCCCATGATGCGACTGATTGTCATGATTACAACCAACATGGTAGGTGCAGACCCCTACGCCATCTTAGGAACGGAAGGCTATTCCGCTGAAGCCATACCTATGGCACTGACCATCTTCCACACTTTGTTCAATGTAATGAACACTTTGATTTTGGTTTGGTTCATACCCGTCATCATCAAGATTGTCAATTGGATGGTACCTACCAAGGCGGAAGATTCCGACGACGACTTCCAGCTGACCTATATTAAGGGTAATTTCATGGATACCGCCGAGCTGAACATCCAATCGGCACAAAGGGAGATTGTCAACTTCTCGAAACGAGTGTTGCGCATGTACGACTTCCTACCCACGCTACGCACCGCCAAGAGCGAGGAAGAGTTCAGCGACACCATAGAACGCATCGAGAAATATGAACGCATCACCGATCACATGGAATTGGAAATCACCCAATTTCTGTCGAAAGTGGGTACTGGTGAGATTTCTCCCGAAGGCTCGCAACGCATCAGCGGCATGCTGCGTATCGTAGATAACCTGGAAAGCATTGGCGACGCCATCTACCAGATTGCTTTGCTACGGAAGAACAAACGTAGCGACGCTGTCCATTTCGCCCAGAACCTGAACGACAACCTCGAGCAGATGACTATGTTGGTGCAGCACAGCTTGGAGGTGATGGACGAGAACCTGAAAGGCGACTACAGCAAGGCAGATCTCGGCAAGGCCTACGAAGCCGAGAAGGCCGTGAACCAATACCGCGACCTCTTGCGTCAGCAACACTTAGATGCCCTGAAAAACAGCACCTACGACTACGCCATAGGTGCCGCCTACAGTGGACTTTATGCCCTGTACGAGAAACTTGCCGACTATGTCATCAATGTTTCGGAAGCCGCCTGCGGCAGAAAAATCGAGGACGAAGAAGATTCCGCCGAGAACATGAATAAATGAGAAAATACGAGACTCCTCTTGTCTGTTTAAATTACCGAAAAAACCGTATCTTTGCATATCAAACCACTTTTTATGCAAGATTCGATTCAAGAAAGGCTTTTTACGCTGCAAGACCTACAATATCGTGATTTTCAATGCAAGCTGATGCCAACCGTCGATCAGGAACGGGTGATTGGCGTGCGAATTCCGCAGTTGCGTGCATTGGCAAAAAAGCTGAAGGGGTCACCCGAAGCCGCGCGGTTTATGGAACAACTTCCTCACCAGTATCACGAGGAGGACAACTTGCACGCTTTTTTGCTGGAGCAGATTAAGGACTACAAGAGTTGCATTGCGGCACTGCAGCGATTTCTGCCTTATGTCGATAACTGGGCCACTTGCGATTCAATGTCGCCAAAGGTATTCAAAAAGCATCATTCCGAACTGCTGCAGCAAATTCCGCTATGGCTGACATCAAAGCAGACCTACACCATCCGTTTTGGATTGGGGATGCTGATGGGGCATTTCTTGGACGCAGACTTCGAGGCATCGCAACTCGACATGGCCGCCAACGTGACCCATGAAGACTATTACGTGCGCATGATGGTGGCATGGTACTTTGCCACCGCTTTGACAAAGCAGTATGAAACTACCATCTCTTTCATTGAACAGCATCGGCTGTCGCCCTGGATTCACAACAAGACCATCCAAAAAGCTTGTGAAAGCTACCGCATCACCCCTGAGAAAAAGACCTATCTAAAAGGTTTCAAAAGATAAAATCTTTAAAAATAATATTTTCATTCCTTTACGAGTATGTTTTTGGGACTAAAACATATATGATAATCCATGCTGTCTTGTATCATAAGTGCGACCTGTCTATGCTTTTTACAGATTTGCCTAATATGTTATCTATATTACTCATGCTAATTGTAATAATAAAAATACGAACAGACTGAATGTCTTGTACTGAAAGAAGTTATACAGCAAGCATACAGTTGCCATACAATTATTGAGAAAAATTCGTATCTTTTATTGAGAAAAATTCGTATCTTTGCAAACTGTTTCACAATAGTAGTGAAACCAGCAGGGGGTGCCTAAACCTTTGGAGGCTGAGAACATACCCCAGAACCTGATCCGGATAATGCCGGCGGAGGAATGACTATGAAAACAAAAAAAACAGCAACATGGGTTGTGCTTGTAATAGCACAGTTTTTCTCGAATTTTTCTTGGTGTCAAACCGACTCGCTACATCTTCTTGAAGAGGTGCTGATTGTTGATACGCGCGCCACCGACCGTACCCCACTTACGGTGTCGAACCTCGACAAAGAGACCATCGCCACCCGCAAGGGCGAGACCTCAATGTCGTACATCGTAGAGCAAGAACCCTCGATTGTCGCATCGGGCGAAAATGGCAAAATCGGCAACACCTCATTCCGTTTGCGTGGCATCGACGCCACACGTATCAACGTGAACATCAATGGTATTACGCTCAACGACGCGGAGAGCCAGACAGTCTATTGGGTGAACATTCCCAATCTTGCCGGCATGGCACAGAGCATGCAGCTGCAACGAGGCATCGGCTCATCCAATGGTGGCAGTGCCGCCTTCGGAGGGGCATTGAATATTCAAACACTCCACTCACCCTCAGAACCTTATGTGCAGGGAGAACTTGGGTTAGGTTCCTGGAACACACGTCAATTTGGCGTCACGGCAGGCACTGGCATCACCGCCAAAGGATGGGCTGCCGACATCGCATACAACACACTTTTGTCCGACGGCTATGTGCACAACGGCTTCTGCGACCATCAATCTATTTTCGCCACACTAAGCCACTATGGCGAACGTTCGCTCCTAAAAGGCGTCATCATCGTGGGCAAACAGCACACCGGCATCACCTGGGACGGCGCCATGGCGGAAGAGCTGGACCAAAATCCCCGCTACAACGGAGCTGGGGCCTTCCACGACGATGCCGGCAACACCTACTACTACGACAACCAAAGCGACAACTACAACCAACGGCACTACCAACTCTACTATTCCTATGCCGCCTCGGAGCGATGGTCCCTCAAAGCCGCCCTGGATTTCACCCACGGCGACGGCTACTACGAGGAATACCATGAAGCCGTGGACCTTGTCGACTCCATCACGCAGAAAAAGATGGACAACAACGCCTTTACGGAATCGCTTTCGGCGCACTTTGCGCATAAACGGCTGAATCTCTCCTTTGGCGAGACGTTCCTGCACTACCACGGCAACCATTTTGGCGAAGTAATCTGGCGGCAGCCATTCCCATCCAAAAGTGGATCGCAATGGTTGCCAACACCGCAACGGCAAGACGAATGGTACCGCAACGATGGCATCAAAAACGACGCCACCTCATTCTGCCGTGCCAGCTACGCCTGGAACGAGCGTATAAGTGCCTATGGAGACCTGCAGTACCGTTTTGTGGATTATAGCATTGTGGGGCCCGACGAGGACCTGACGGCAATGGACTTCCACGAACAGTATCATTTCTTTAATCCTAAATTGGGAGTCACTTTTCTGCCACAAGGAGAGACGGGGAATCATCATTTCTTTGCCGTGGCAGGCATCTCCCACCGCGAGCCGGCACGCGCCGACATCAAAGATGCCATCAAGATGCACGACACCGTGAAAGCGGAGGCAATGTTGGACATTGAGATTGGCTACAACCTCAACAACAGACTGGGATTCAATCTCGACCTGAACGGGTACGCCATGCTCTACAAAGACCAGCTCACCGCATCGGGGCGTCTCAGTCCAAGTGGCTACGCCTTGATGGAGAATGTTGACAAGAGCTACCGCATCGGCTTGGAACTATCGGCCTCCTGGACGCCGAAATCGCTGCACAACTACCTAACACTGAACGGAAACCTCACAGCAAGCAGCAACCGCATCCTCGACTACAGCTACCACTACACCGACTACTACGGCAACCTCTGTGAGCAAGCACTGGGGAACACCACCCTCTCTTTCTCGCCGTCGCTCGTAGCCGCACTCACCGCCACGGGACGCATCCCCATCAAGCAAAAACAGCCCATAGAGCTTCAACTCATGGGCAAATATGTCGGCGAGATGTACTGCGACAACACCTCCCGACCCGAAACACTTCAACCCGATTATTTTACCCTGAACGGACGCATTTCGCACAAATGGAAAATCGGCGAGCGGCAAAGCATCCGCGCCGAACTGTTGCTCAACAACCTGCTCAACAGCCACTACCGCCTGCCCGCATGGACCAGCGACTACTACGACATCGACGGCTCCTGCACGGTTTATAGGGGATTCTATCAACAACCAGGGTTCAATCTGATGATACGGTTCGATTTCAACATGTAACAATAGAATATGGAAATTATCGCCGCCATACTCGGACTCATCTATCTCTACTTTGAATACCACGCCAATGCCTGGATGTGGGTATTTGGATTGATAATGCAAGCGCTTTACATCTACCTGTTTTACATCAACGGCGTTTATGCCAATGCAGCCATCAACGTCCTCTATGGCATTATGTCCATCTACGGCCTTTTGGAATGGAAAGGTCTGCTCAAACACACCAAACAAACCGCAGAGAAGCCCATAGCCAGCATGCCCCGCAAACAATGGTGGGTAGTAATAGCCATAGTCGCCCTGCTCACCATTCCTGTCGCACTATTGTTAGGAAGCCTCGAAGAGAGTCAAGTACCCTGGCTCGACAGCCTTAGCACCACGTTGAGCATCGCCGCCACCTGGATGTTGATACGCAAATACTATCAAGAATGGATTCTGTGGATGGTTGTTGAACCACTGATGATTGCCGTGGGAATACTAACCGGAATGTACGCGACGGCGCTGCTCTACGCCGTCAATCTCGTCGTTGTGCTTCTGGGATACCGAAAATGGAAAAACATCTACAACAATCAGTAACCCACAAATCTTACAATCGCTACTGTAAAACCACTTGGAAAACATGAATACCGTTATACTTTGCAATGGAGAAACGCCCCGTCACGACTTCGCGCTCAAAGCCCTCCGCGAAGCCGGCCATATCGTCTGCTGCGATGGAGCCATAAACCATCTTGCGCAATACGGAACGATTAAAGCCGCAATCCACCTTGTAGGGGACGGCGACTCCTATGATGGTGAATTCAACGAGATTCAATTCCAACCCGACCCCGACCAAGAGACCAACGATTTGACCAAAGCCGTGAAATACTGTTTGTTGCATGATTGGAAAGCACTTGTCATTTTAGGAGCCACTGGATTGAGAGAAGACCACACCCTCGGGAACATTAGCCTACTCGGACAATACGCCCAAATGGGAGTGGAAGCGACCATGATTACCAATTACGGAACCTTCACAACCCTTACACACAGTGCATCGCTCCAGAGTTTTCCAGGACAACAAGTATCCATCTTTTCGCTTACGCCCGACACCGCCATATCGGTTTCCGGACTTAGATATCCTATCGAAAACCGCCCATTGCGACAATGGTGGGAAGGCACTTTGAACGAAGCCGAAACAGACACTTTCACAATCACTTTTACGCAAGGCACACTGCTTATATTCAAAACCCACGACCCCAAAGCATAAGAAAACGAACCGTATGAAGAACGTTACTTTTTAATTCCCAAACTCATACAAAATCATCATTCAATATATCATTTATTTCGTATCTTTGCATCTTAATCCTAGCAACAATTTTAAAGCAATAACACTATGGAATGGAAAGGCAGAAGACAAAGCGATAACGTACAAGACAAACGTGGTTCCACCACAAAGAAAGCCGTAGCCGGAGGCGGCATAGGAGCCGTTCTCATTGCTGCCGTAATGATGCTCCTCAACGGCGGCAACCTCGACCTCTCCCAACTCATTAATGCAGCCCAGCAGGGTGCAACACAAACCGTCAACTACAAAAGTCCTTACACTCCTGAAAAAGAGACCGAACTTGTCGAGTTTGTAGGCGTAATCCTCGCCGAGACCGAAGATGTTTGGAACGATTATTTCAGGCAACAAGGCTCCAAATATGTTGAGCCAGCCCTCGAGATTTTCGCCGGACAGACCCAGTCTGGGTGCGGCGCAGCCACCTACCAAAGCGGTCCTTTCTATTGCTCCGCCGACCAGAAAGTCTATCTCGACTTGGAATTTTTCTACGAATTGGACACCAAGTACGCCAAAGGCGAATTCCCAAGAGCCTACGTAATTGCCCACGAAATCGGCCACCATGTGCAGAACCTCACGGGCACGCTTGAAAAAGTCCACTCCTACTACGGGACTAAACAATACAACCAGATGTCGGTACGCCTCGAACTCCATGCCGACTTCCTCGCTGGCGTTTGGGCCAACAAATCTAAGAGCAACCTCAAACTCACCGATACCGACATCCGCGATGCCCTCAACGCCGCAAGCGCCATTGGCGACGACAAGTTGCAAAAACAGGCACAAGGCTATGCCGTTCCCGACTCCTTCACCCACGGCACTTCCGAGCAGCGTATGCGCTGGTTCAAGAAAGGCTACGACACTGGCAACGTAAGCGAAGGAAACGTACTCTTTACCATGGACTACAACAAGCTATAATCCACATTTCCATAGAAGGGGAACGCACCACTGAAAGAATATTAGGAGTTACGTCTCTCTTTGGTACAAGTAAAAGTCCGGCATTCTCGCTAGCGAGAATGCCGGACTTGATTTTAAGTCGTTGTCGGCAAGTTACAAGGCCAACAAATCCTGACCGATATCCTTACGGCAATACTTTCCGTTCCACTGGATTTTTTCTGCCTCCTGATAGCACTGCAGCAACGCCTGTGGCAATGTTTCGGCGAGAGAAGTGACGCAAAGCACACGACCGCCGTTGGTCACAACGTTGAAATTCTGGTTGCGCGCGGTGCCAGCGTGAAAAACAAGACTACCCTTAACTGCGTCAAGACCCGTGATAATGTCGCCTTTCTTGTATTTTTCGGGGTAACCCTGCGCTGTAAGCATCACCGTTGCAGCCGTGCGACTGTCGATAGAAAGGTTTGCCTGATCGAGGGTTTTGTTACATGCGTGCTCAAACAGTTCCACCACATCACTCTTAATGCGCGGGAATACACTCTCCGTTTCAGGATCGCCCATACGAACATTGTATTCAATGACGTAAGGATCGCCCTTGACATTCATCAAACCAATGAATATAAACCCTTTGTAATCAATTTTATCTTTACGAAGGCCCTTGACGGTAGGAATGACTATGCGTTGTTCCACCTTTTGCATAAAATCCTTGTCGGCAAACGACACCGGACTTACCGAGCCCATGCCACCCGTGTTAAGCCCCGTATCATGCTCACCAACACGTTTGTAGTCCTTGGCAGATGGGAGAATCTTATAGTGATGGCCATCGGTGAGGACGAAAACAGACAATTCGATACCCGAGAGAAACTCTTCAATAACCACCTTTGTAGAGGCGTCGCCAAACTTTCCGTTGAGCATCAGTTTCAACTCATCCTGAGCCTGCTCCAACGAATCCAAGATAAGAACGCCCTTGCCAGCCGCCAATCCATCGGCCTTGAGAACATAAGGCGCTGGCATGGTTTTCAGAAACTCAAGACCCTCTTGTAACGTCGCCGAAGTGAAAGTCTGGTGACGAGCGGTGGGAATATTGTGACGCAGCATAAAATCCTTTGCAAAGTCCTTGCTGCCTTCAAGCATGGCACCCGCCTTGCTGGGACCAAGCAACATCACGTTGCAGAGATTGGAATCGTTGGCAAAATAGTCAGCGATGCCGGCCACCAAAGGAGCCTCAGGGCCAACAACGACCATCTCCACATCCTTTTCGATTACGAACTGGCGAATAGCCTCGAAATCATCGACTTTGATATCCACATTGATGCCACATTGAAGCGTTCCCGCATTACCGGGGGCAATGTAGAGATTTGTGCACAACTTGCTTTGAGCCAACTTAAAGGCGATGGCATGTTCTCTGCCACCAGAACCAAGTAATAGAATATTCATGATTAAGCGATTAGTGACTGATGATTGGTGATGGTGATTAGGAAATAGCAACTAGGGTTTTAATTTGCAAAGATAACAAAAAATGTTGATTTGTTGAACTTCCGTCAACAGTAAATTAACAAACATATTGATTTCCGATTGTGCCAGCAACCAAAACCACAAATAGCGGACGACATAAAATCAGTACCTACACAAGTCCGAGACGTCTGCGGTCCCTCCATGATCAAATCATTTCTACATCTTGCAAATCGCCTTGGATACAGAAAAACTTTTCTCAATTGCAATGTCGCCACTCGGTTTTTCCAGCTCCCTAAACCCGACAAAACTAATAATTTTTTCAGACCTATTCTCATCTCATTGGCGTTTGGCACAAAAGTTGCAGAGGTTTATATGTACAATACTACTATCATGAAGTTACTGCAAATCGACAAGACAAAAGTTACGGAAGGGGACATTGTGGAACTGCAATGGGACTGTACCGGCGCGGAACAGGCAAGGCTTACCATCGACAACGGCCACCGCAGCGACTCGCAACTGGTGGAATGCAACGGATGCAAGAAATTCCGCCTCAACCGCACAGGAAAGACCATCTTCACCCTCACCGAGACACGCAACGGCAAGTCGAAAAACCACACCGCAAAAGTGCGTGTAAAAAAGATGAAAGCCGTGCGCGCCGAGACCATCGACGACCGAGGCAAGCCATTCCCACGCTGGAAACAAAAATTACAACAGTGGCGCAACACCTGGAAATATCAATTTCGCAGCCTGCCTCCAGAGAAGCGGTTCGCCTACAAGCTCTTTTTCATCATCGGAGGAATTACGATGTTCATCTCTTTCTTCCCAAGACTTTTCGTCTTCGGACAACTTGTCATCATGGGATACCTGCTGTGGATCATTCTTAGAAAATAAAACGCACTTTTGCGCTGGAATCCAATTTCTTGCAAAATTTCACCTTTTAGATTGAATCGTTTTACGCAAGAAACCAGCACCACGCAAGCCGCATTGCAAGTTCCTGTATAGTCATTGCAGCCAACATCATAGGCTGCATTATTTTTTCTTTTCGCCGTTTGACTAAAAAAATGTACTTTTGCAAAGTATGAAAATAACAATTTTAGGATCGGGAAATGTGGCGACACATTTTGCAAAAGCCTTCAGTAAGGCTGGACATGAGATTTTGCAAGTGTGGTCCCGCCACTATGAACATGCACAAATTCTTGCCGACATTGTGGAGGCGCAAGTCGTTGATTCGCTTGACAAACTGTCGCAAGAAGCTGACATCTGCATCGTTGCCGTCAGCGACGACGCTTTGTTTGACATCCCCCAACAGCTGCATTTCAACAACACCATCGTACTTCACACCTCAGGCAGCGTTGCCATACAGGTACTTGAAGGAAGTTCACCCCACATCGGCGTGCTGTGGTCGCCACAGACCTACGTCCGCACTGCGGTGATGGACTACACACAACTGCCTTTCTGCGTGGAAGGCAACGACAACCATTCCACACAAACCATCACACACCTGGCGCAGTCAGTCTCTTCCAACGTCTATTCCCTCAACAGCGTACAACGGGAATGGGCTCATCTCGCCGCCGTGATGGTCAACAACTTCGGCAACGCACTGAACGCATCGGCGCAACAACTGATGAGCAAGCACGAAATACCTTTTGAACTGCTCTTGCCCATTATCGACGAAACCGCCCGCAAAGCCCACCTCGGCGACTTGCAACAACAACAGACGGGACCCGCCATCCGCCACGACCAGAAAACACTCGAAGCCCACCGTAAACAACTGGAGGCAGAACCCCAGCTATTGGAACTTTACAATCTGATGACCCGACTGATTCAACAATGCAACTGATAGACACCCACACCCACATCTACGACGAAGCCTTCGACGAAGACCGCGACGCCACAATTCGCCGTGCCATTGAGGCCGGGGTCTCTCCCATGTTCCTGCCCGCCATCGACAGCACCACCACTCAGAGGCAAGAGCTATTGGTGGACAATTATCCCGAAAACTTTTTCGAGATGGCAGGCCTCCACCCCACCTCAGTAAAGGAAAACTTTGAAGAAGAACTGAAATTGGTGCAGCACCAGCTATTCCACGGCACACGAAAATACGTGGCCGTAGGCGAGATAGGACTGGATTTCTACTGGGACCGAACCTTTGAGCAAGAACAAATAGAAGTGCTTCGCCGACAAATTGAGTGGGCAAAAGAACTGCATCTTCCCATCGCGTTGCACATCCGCAAAGCACACAACGAACTGTTCAACCTTCTTAAAAAACTCAACTACAAGCATTACGACGGCGTGATGCACTGCTTTGGAGGCAGCGTACAAGAGGCACAAAAAGCCATTGAACTAGGATTTTACATTGGTGTAGGCGGCGTAGTGACATTCAAAAACGCAACCCTCGCCAACGTAGTGGCGGCAATACCCTTGGAAAAAATACTGCTTGAGACAGACTCGCCCTATCTGGCGCCCGTTCCCCATCGTGGCAAACGCAACGAAAGCGCCTATGTGGTGGAAGTAGCCAAGAAAATAGCGGAAATCAAACAACTACCGCTTGAAGCAGTAGCCGAACAAACCACCCAAAACGCAAAAGCATTGTTTTGTAACAAAAAACTTTAAACAATGGCAAATTACGCACAACAATCCAAATTCCAAGAACAGAATTAACTAGGATTTTGCCATATTAAAAAAAAAATGTATTTTTGCCAATTGTATTTGTTGACATACAAACACACACACGATTATATATATTTCTAAAACAAAATCTTAACCATGGGTATCAGTATTTTCGCATTAGTTATTGGCGCAATTTTCGTCAACAATGTAGTATTAGCCCAATTTCTTGGTATTTGTCCTTTCTTGGGTGTATCCAAAGACGTAAAAAGTTCCTTAGGCATGGGTGGTGCAGTATTGTTCGTAATGCTGCTTGCAACCTTGGCGACCTTTCTCATCAATGAATACGTCTTGGTGCCACTGAATCTTGAGTACCTCCAAACCATCGCTTACATTCTGGTCATTGCAGGTTTGGTACAGATGGTAGAAATAGTTTTGAAGAAGATCGCTCCCGCACTTTATCAGACATTGGGTGTGTTCCTCCCCTTGATCACCACCAACTGCGCCGTTTTGGGCGTTGCCTTATTGGTTGTACAGAAAGGCATGAACCTGCTCGAAAGCATGATTTACGCAGGCAGTATCGCTATTGGATTCACTTTGGCATTGGTAATCTTTGCCGGCATCCGCGAACAAATGGAACTTACCGGAGTACCTAAAGGCATGAAAGGAATTCCCATCGCATTAATCACCGCCGGCATTTTGGCAATGGCATTTATGGGTTTCAATGGATTGGTTCCAACCGTCTAAAAAGCACATTCTGAGAAGAAAAAACAATAAAAAACAATGATAAAGGTGCTATTGCAACAAAAAAAAATCACTTTTTAATTCATTGATAATCAGTAACATTAACACATTTTAAGTTTTTTTTCTTGTTTTTTTCTATTTGGTATTGTGAATTGTAGTACTTTTGCATCGTTAAAAATCAATAGTTGATATCATTTAAAATTAAAAAAGAGATGAAAAAAGTTATGTTTTTGATGGCTGTTGCTGGTATGTTCTCATTCGCAGCTTGCAACAATGCAGCTACTGAAGAAGAAGTTGCTGACACCGTTATCGCAGCTGAAATGGTTGAAGAAACCGCTGAAGAAGTTCTCGATAGCGCTGCTGTTGCAGTTGAAGAAGCTGTTGAAGGAGCTGTTGAAGCTGTTGTTGCTGAATAATCCAGACACACCAACTACAAAAAAGGGAGCGATACTCAGTATCGCTCTTTTTTTTATGTACTCTCGTAAACAACCCAAGATTGGGCAGAACCCGTCTTCGTCAAACAGCGAAACTGCACACCCGATTTCAAGAGGCCAAAATACAAAAGCCTGCGGCAAGCATGCCGCAGGCTTTACCGGAATTGGGAATAAGATCAATTGCGATAACCTATCACATGGCGCACCTCATCAATGGTGCGGCGAGCGCTTTCGTGAGCCTTCTCCTTGCCTTGGTCCATGATGCGTCTCAAATAGTCCTCGTTGGAAGACAACTCAGCGATACGTTCACGGAACGGTTGCGTAAAGTTCACCATATCCTCGGCAAGTTGCTTTTTCAAGTCGCCATAGCGCACCTGACAACGGTTGTACAGGTCGTCGAAATACTCCACCGTATCGGGAGTGGAAACAACCTTAAGAAGGGTAAAAAGGTTCTCTATTTCTACAGGTTTTGTTTGATTCATCTCCGTTGGACCCGAATCGGTCTTGGCACGCATGATTTTCTTGCGAATCACGCCAGGCTCGTCATTCAAGAAAATAGCATTGCCCTCACCTTCCGACTTGCCCATCTTGCCACTACCGTCCAGCCCAGGAATCTTCACCAAGTCGTTTCCGAAATTGTAGGCCTGCGGCAAAGGAAAGACGTCATGCTTATACATATTGTTGAAACGTCCTGCAAAAGTACGGGTCATTTCAAGATGTTGTTCCTGGTCTTTGCCGACAGGGACCTTTGTAGCCTTGTGAATCAGGATATCGGCAGCCATTAAGGTAGGATAAGTGAGCAGACCTGCATTAACATTGTTGGGTTGTTGACGCACCTTGTCCTTGAAGGAAGTCACGCGCTCCAACTCGCCAAGATAAGCATTCATATTTAGGAACAGGTACAATTCGATGGTTTCGGGCAAGTCGCTCTGAAGATAGATAGCCGATTTTTCAGGGTCAAGTCCGGCAGCAAGATATTCGATGAGAATCTGACGGGCGTTATTGTAAAGATTTTCGGGAGTTGGATGTGTGGTAAGCGAGTGGTAATCAGCGATAAAGAAAAAGCAATTGAATTCATCCTGCATCTTTACGAAATTACGCAACGCTCCAAAATAGTTGCCCAAGTGCAGATTGCCCGTGGGGCGGATACCGCTACAAACGATGTCTTTATTCATGAGACCAAGATTAGAGATTAAAATGCAAATTTACGATTATTTTCTGAATCCAATAAAAAAACGTATCTTTGCAAATTAAGTGACCTGTGAGCGGTGACCAGCGACTTGCAAACTGTGAATAGGAAAACCCATCAACAATTGTCGATTTTCAATAATCAATTATCTATATGGAAAAACGTAACAAAAGATACTGTGTTATCATGGCAGGCGGCATCGGAAGCCGTTTCTGGCCTTTAAGCAAAGACAACTATCCCAAGCAATTTCTCGATATCTTGGGAACGGGAAAAAGTTTCATTCGCAGCACCTTCGAGCGGTTTCTTCCCGTAGTGCCGGCTGAGAACTTCGTGGTTGTCACCAACAAGAACTACAAGCAGTTGGTACTTGAGCACCTCCCCGAACTGAGAGAAAATCAAGTGCTGTGCGAACCCATGCGTCGCAACACGGCACCCTGCATCGCCTACGCAAACTACCACATCAAGTCGTACTGCCCCGAAGCCTCCGTGGTTGTGACGCCTGCCGACCACTTGGTAACCAACGAACGTGAATTTCAGCACATCATAGAGATGGGATTCGACTTTGTAGAGCAGCCCGAACATCAAGAGTCTCTGCTGACCATCGGCATCAAGCCCTCGCGCCCGGAGACTGGCTACGGATATATCGAAATCGAGCATGGCTCATGGCAAGGTCCCAAGAGCGAAGTGGTTCCCATGAGCAGTTTTAAGGAAAAGCCAGACCTGGAGACCGCCAAGAAATTCCTCGCCGCAGGCAACTTCTTCTGGAACTCCGGCATCTTCGTATGGTCGATGGCCGGCATCAGCAAAGCTTTCGCCTCCTTCCTGCCCGATATGGTGAAACTCTTCGGCCAAGGCACCGGAAAGTTCGGCACCGCCGAAGAACAAGCGTTTATCGACAGTATCTTCCCCGACTGCGAAAATATCTCCATCGACTACGGCGTGATGGAACGTTCAACGAAACGCTTCACCATTCCGACGGACTTCGGCTGGAGCGACATCGGCACTTGGGGATCGCTCTTTACCCATGCGCAGAAAGACGCAGACAACAACGCCGTAAGCGGCAAGGTGGTAACCGTTGTTACCCACAACACCATCGTAAACGTGGAAAACGGAACGCAAGCCATCGTGCAAGGCTTGGACAACTGCCTGGTAGCCTACCGCGACAAGTCGCTGCTGGTGTGCCGTCTGGAAGACGAGCAACAAATCAAGCATTGGGTGGAAAAGCTGTAAGAAAGTTGAATCGTTGAAATGTTGACTTGCTGATCTAAGAAAAACATGAATCAATAACAAAGGAAGCGGGAGCACTGACGTGCTCCCGCTTCCTTCTT
>JAZLKZ010000024.1:0-17476 GCA_045597845.1 Bacteroidales bacterium
ATATTAAACTAATAGAAAACAACATGATACAATATTCCCCGTTATAAAATTTGTCAAAAAAAATGAAAAAATCCGTTCTTACTACAAATTAATGACTTTGTATTTTTGAACAAATTTAACAATTATTTTGGTATTTATAAAAATAAAACAATAATTTAAAGAATCTTTTGAAATTATCCTAAAGGACACCATGCAAACCTTTGTAAAACATGATTTTATATAATTTTTAACAAATTATGAGTTGCAAGTGATGTAAATTTGGTAATTAAAAAAGGGTAAATTTCATATTTAGACAGAATTGTAGGAACAAATACCTCTTTTATGGTAATTCATAAATTTATGAATTTCATGTAATTACATAAATTTTTAACATTTTTTATAAAAAAATATTTGAAGGAATAGGATTTGAGAGGTACTTTTGCAAACATAATTTATGCAGAAGTTATATTAACATATACACCTTATCATGGTTGACAAAGAAAGCACTATAGAAAAAATTGATGCGTACGAGTATCTTTTAAAAAAACCTTTTGACTCTTTATCAACTTTGAAAAAACAAGTAGGTGAGGTTTTCGTTAATTATTTACAGCGAACTGGAATCATTAAGTTTGGTTTAAATTCCGCTGCAGAAAAACGTTATCAAGTCACTTCAAGGGGAGAAAGAATTATTATGATAGAACTCCGTTCTCTCTATTTGAAGATGATTTAGGGTTAGTACACTTTTATAGTGTCCTATTGGTATTTCCATTGTTTCAAATCAATTTTATGGATACAAATACTCGTTATTGTGTATTTTGGTTTCCCACCATTTTCCATTGTGAGAAGAAGAATCGTATTAAAGGAAATTCTGTGGGACCTTATGGTATTGACGATAAGTCCAATGACAAGGAATTATCTTTGGAAATAACCAGAGAAGAGCAAAAAACTGATAATCAAAATTTGAAAGATCGAAGTCTGAACAACTGTTCGGTATCTGCCACGTCGGTAAGTCGCATCTTGCCGTCAGGAGCCTGAAATTTCAACTGGTAACAATTTGTTACCGTTTCATTGCCTTCCTTTACAAGTCTTCCTTTCAGTACCTGCCAATACTTGCGAGCCGTCTGGTAGTCGCTATCCGTCAGCACCGATACCACATCAACCACAGAGAACCACCATTTCTCCGCATCAGTATCCCAAACGGTACGCACCCGCTTCTCTTCAAAAAGTCGTATTGCCTGCTTTTGTGTCATACCATCATTTTTTCACATTATCCTGCCATCGCAAGTCATGAATTTTCTTTCTTTTGCCATAACTTTTTTTGTTAGATGTTTATGAATTGATTTAAAGCTGTTATTCTTTTGAATCTTTATTCCGCAATATTATTTCTGGATGCAACTTTATTTTACACCTCAACGTAGGGGATAATTGCATTCTTGGTAGGCATGTTATTTGTGGTCAATTTTTTTGATTGCAACCGTGTTAATTTTATGTATATATAATTAATAAGCAAATCACAACAATGAGGAAAATGGATATTAACCATTATTTATCAATGAGTTATCCATCTTCGCAACGTTGCATAATATTTAAGCAAAGATAAGAAATTAATTCCGTATAATCAAAATAATCTTGCCTCGCATCAATTGGATAGATTCCAGACCCAAATGCAACTACTCTTGCAAATGTAAAAAAAACTTGAAAAGGCAACTTGAAACCGATTTTTTCACTTTTTCAGTTTCACTTTTTTTTCGTACATTTGCAAGTTACTTTTTATAATTATGAATTTTATAAAAAGGCTCTTATCGCTCTGCAAATCAGAGGATAGGGTCGATATTGACATGAAATATCTCGTTGTTGGCTTAGGCAATTGCGGTGAGGAATATGCCGAGACACGTCACAATTGTGGCTTCATGGTTGTCGATGCTTTGGCAAAAGAGGCGGAGGCAAGCTGGACGCTCGACCGCCACGCCTATCGTGCCGAAATGCGCCTGAAAGGGAAACAGATTACTCTCATAAAACCTACTACCTACATGAACCTCAGCGGCAAGGCTGTAAATTACTGGCTAAGCAAGGAGAAGGTGCCATTGGAGAACCTGTTGGTGGTGGTCGATGACATCGCCTTGCCCGTTGGCACATTGCGCATGAAAAAGCAAGGCTCGCACGGAGGCCACAACGGCTTGCGCAACATCGAAGAATTGCTGGGAACCAACAACTACTGCCGCCTGCGAGTGGGTGTAGGATCTGAATTTTCACGTGGCAAACAGATTGACTATGTGTTAGGAAAGTTTTCCGCCGAAGAAAGCGCCAAGATGGAACCCTGCTTTAGCGAAGCCGCCGAAATGGTAAAATGCTTTGTCACCCAAGGAGCCGACAGAGCGATGAATCTGCACAATCACAAATAGCGTTTTAATTCGAGGCTTAACATAAAACACAGTTCAAAGGTATAAATGACACTTACGATTGACATTGGAAACACCAGACGGAAATGGGCCATTTTTGATGGCGCACGGATGTTGGACTGTGGCTACTGGGAAGCAAACGACACCCTGCCGTGGAACGACTACAAAATAGACGAAACGATAGGATGCTGCGTGGGCGACAAAGAGTCAACCCAACAAATATTGAAAAACTACAAGATTGAATGGTTGCATTCCGACAGCTTCGACCATCTTCCCATCAAAATCAACTACAACAGTCCAAAAACCTTAGGAGTAGATAGAGTGGCCGCCGCTTGCGGTGCGTGGAAATTTTCCAAAGGGAAAGGGTGCGTGATTATCGATGCCGGCACTTGCATCACCATCGACTATCTTGACAACAACGATGCCTACCAAGGCGGAGCCATCCTGCCGGGTGTGCACATGCAGCTGAAAGCCCTTCACCAAGAAACCGCCAAGTTGCCGATGATAACCACCAACCTGGAAACCATTCCGTCGCCCTGCGGCAAAGACACACAAGAAAGCATGCTCGCCGGCACGCAAACCGCCACGGCATTTGCAATAGCGGGATTCGTGAACCACTATCTCAAACTCAGCCCTGATGCAGAAATATGGCTAACGGGCGGCAATTCCACATGGGTAGAAACACTCTTAAAAAACAATGCCAATGTGCACGTTGAACCGAACCTGGTGATGATTGGAATGAACGAGATTGCAATGAACAAGAGACCAACACAATAACCACAACAATACAAAACCACACAATAATTAAGAACCATGAAATATCGTACAACCATACTTGTCATGCTGATTGCCTGCATAGGTGCGACAAGAGCGCAGGATGGATTCAATATGCCTTTCTCTCAATTCGGACTGGGAGAATTCGGTATTGGAACCAACATGTCCTATGCCCCGGGCATGGGAAGCACATCGTTCGTGAGAATGGGCAACAACTTTGCAAACCCCTTCAATCCTGCATCCTATGCCGGAATAGAGATGGAGAGTTTTGTGCTGAACATCGGCCTTTCCTTCCAAACGCGCACCATCGCCAACCACGACAGCAAGGTAAGCGACGCCGACGGAATGCTCGACCACCTCACGATAGCCTTCCCAATATTGAAATGGTGGAAGATGTCCTTTGGCTTGATGCCCTATGGCGACGTATCCTATGAATCTACCCGAAAGCAAAACATTGTCGTTCCCGGCGCCGACTGGATGCAGGAAGTCAAGACCGTATATGACGGATCTGGCGAAGTTAGCAGACTTTACTGGGGCAACGGTTTCAACATCACGAAACACCTCTCGGCAGGCTTCAACATCAACTACCTCTATGGCTCCATCAACCGCGCCATCACACACAAGCACACCGCTGCCGACACCTCCTATTTCATGGATTCACGCAGTCAAAACCAGATGAACGTGAAAGACTTCACCTTTGACCTTGGCCTCCACTACCTTCAGCCTATCGGCGACCACTATGAATTGGGAGTGGGCCTCACTTGCGGACTTCCCAAAACGCTCTCCATCGAGCAGCAATCGCTGATTTACACTTTTGTGAATTCGGCCAACAACGAATACATCTGCAACCTGATTTTCCCTCAGGAAGGAGAATCCGACACCTATACCACCGAACTGGAACATCCCATGGAAGTAGGTCTGGGACTTTCGCTTACCAAAGACAAGAAATGGCTGGTTGAAGTTGATGCTTCCTACATCCAACAGCAAGTCATTGGATTGTCTCCCTTCGCCACCAGCACAACCATTCCCGAGAGCGCCAAAACGCCTACTACCCGACTCGCCTTCGGAGCCGCCTGGCTTGGCGACAAAGAAGCTTCCCAGTACTGGAAACGCATTGGAATGAACGTAGGAGCGCACTATTACCGATCTGCGCTCAGCACCGAAATCTACAGCACCTCATTGCAAGAAAACACCTACAATTTTGACGAGTTTGGCGCAGGACTCGCTTTCTCTTTCCCGATGAGAAGAGGCAAGTCGCAAGTAACCCTGAACCTGAACTACACCTCGTTCGGAACTTTGGACGTGCTGCGCAGCAACTGCTTTATGGTAGGACTCACCCTCAACAGCTGCGAACAATGGTTTGTGAAACGCAAGTACAATTAGTGAATTAAAAGTGGATTGCCAAACTTCTCAATTCACAATTTTTGCAAATTCCTCTAATAAATCGCAATCTAACAATACTAATAAATAAAACAAAGAAATCTAAGTCGAATCAATAATTAAAATCAATAACTCACTATGAAAAAAATCAAAATCACACTGACTTTAGCGCTGATTTTCAGCATGGGCGCCAACGCACAGGTAAGAGACTGGGGATGCGACGAAGCGACCCAGGAGCAGATGATGGAACCCGTATCGCTCTATCAGGACAACATGAAGAACTTCAAGACTACCAAAGACGTTCGTTATCTTGATGAAGCCTACCCATTGTGGAAGCAGATTGTTGCCAACTGCCCCAAACAGAGCAAGAATCTCTACATCAACGGCGCTACCATACTGAAGAATCTGTACGCCAAAGCAAAGACCCAGGAAGAGCGCGACAATTTGGTCAACGACCTGATTATGATGTACGACAAACGTATGGAATACTACGGCGAAAGAGCTGAGGTAATGGCACGCAAGGCCGCCGACGTCGAGGCAATGAAGCGCGAGGCCGGCCTTGAACAGTACTATCAGTTCTACGCTGACGCCATCAACGAAGCCACCAACAACGAGGCAAGCTCATTGGATGCAGCCTACATCACCAAATACTTTGAAGCCACCATCAACTACGTTAAGAAAGGTTTTGCAGAGCCCACTTTGATTATCGACAACTACGATTTGGCTTCAGACTTGCTGGACAAAGAACTTGCAAAATATGTCGAAGACAGCGTAAAGGCTCAGAAAGTCCGCGACCTCATCTCCAACGTCGAGGCCAACTTCGCACCCTATGCAAGCTGCGAACAGCTGGTGGAGATCTACACCAAGAAATTCGCCGCCAACCCCGACGACATCAACTTGCTGAAGAAAATCACCAACATCATGATGAAAAAAGGCTGCACCGAAGAACAGCTCTTCTTCGACGCCACCGAAAGACTCCACTCCTTGGAGCCCTCACCCACCACCGCTCTGCGCATGGGCACGATGAGCATCGTGAAGAAAAAATACGGCAAAGCTGTTGAATATCTGCAGGAGGCCACCAAGGGTCTTACCGAGAAGAAAGACCTCTACAAAGCATATATCTTCTTAGGCATGGCTTATGACGGACAGAACAGCAACGGCGCAGCCCGCAGCGCCTACTATAAAGCTGCGGAAATCGACCCCACCAAGGGTGAGCCTTACCTGAAGATCGCCCAGCTGTATGCCGGCACCCGCGGAGTGGACGATGGCGTGAACGGACGCAGCGTATATTGGGTAGCCGTTGACAAGGCCGTGCGCGCAAGAAACGTGGATTCCTCTCCCGAAAACGTTGAACTCGCCAACAGACTCATCTCGGCATACTCCTCCAACTTCCCCAAGAAAAACGACGCCTTCATGGCCGACCTTATCGATGGAAAATCCTACTTCGTAGGAGGATGGATCAGCGAAAGCACAACCATCCGCACCAGATAACAATCTACGCATGATTGTAACAACAAACAAAAGGATAGACTTAAGACGTAAGATTACTTACGTCTTAAGTCTTTTTTCTGTTTCGCTGTTCCTATGGGGATGCAGCAACGACATGGGGAAGGTGAAATTCTTTGACAGGAAGAAACTTCCAAACCAAATGCTCTACAACGCCGACATCACACATAGTGAATATGGACATGTACAGATGCGCATGACAGCACCCGTGGTGGCTCAATACACATCGCCTGAACAAAAGACCATCTATCCCGAAGGAGTGAAAATGGTCTTTTTTGATGAAGCGCTCCACAAAAGCGCATACATAACGGCAAAATACGCATCAACCTACGACAATAAAGGCCTCACCATGGTAAAAGACAGTGTGGTCATCATTGACTTCAACACCCACGACACCATCTACCTCGAAGACATGATATGGAGCAAGAACGAAAGGCGCGTATATAGCCGACATCTGGTGGAAGCCCATAACGGACAACGCATCACCTACGGAGACGGTTTCGAGAGTGACGACAATTTTGACAATCTGAGAATCATACACCAAAGAGGCACCGTGGAAGTCAAAGACGAACCCATGGACGAAGAAGAGAATTGACAATTATTTTGTGAATAGTGATTAGTGAATCGAAAACTCTTAATTCTTAACTAATCTTCAAATCTCTATCATGACTTATACAGCCAAAGACATTGCCCAGATGATAAAAGGCACCGTTGAGGGCGACGAAAACGCACTCATCTGGAAACCCTGCAAGATTGAAGAAGTCGATGAGGGCGGTATCACCTTCCTCGCCAATCCCAAATACACCCACTACATCTACGAACGCAAAGCCACGGCAATCATTGTTCGGCGCGATTTCGTGCCGGAAAAGCCAATCGACGCTACGCTCATACGTGTAGATAATCCTTATCTTTGCGTTGCCAAGTTGCTGCATGTGTTCAACAAAGCCAGTCAACCACCCAAAGGTATTTCCTGGCGATGCAAGATAGGGCGCAAAAGCAAGCACGGCAAGCGTTGCTACATCGGCGAGTTTGCATTCATTGGCCGAAACGTCACCATCGGCGACAACTGCAGAATCTATCCGCAAGTGTTTATCGGCGACAACTGTACCATCGGCGACAATGCGACGCTCTACCCCGGCGTGAAAATCTACCACGACTGCAAGATTGGCAACAACTGCACTTTCCATGCCGGCGTAGTGATTGGTTCAGACGGGTTTGGATTTGCTCCTTCGCAGGATGGCTCCTACTCAAAAATCGACCAAATCGGCAATGTGATTGTTGAAGATGACGTGGAGATTGGCGCCAACACCTGCGTAGATCGCGCCACGATGGGTTCCACCATTATTCGCAAAGGCGCCAAAATCGACAACCTCTGCCAAATAGCCCACAACGTGATTATAGGCAGCAACACCGTAATGGCATCGCAAAGCGCCGTGGCAGGAAGCGGCAAAGTGGGAGAAGGCTGCGTCATTGCCGGTCAAGTTGGCATCGTAGGCCATATCGAAGTGGGCGACCACGTAACCATTGCCGCACAGAGTGGCGTAACCCACAACGTAAAATCCAACAGCACGGTTTTAGGCTCGCCCGCCTTCGAAGCCAACAAGCAGAAAAAAATCTACGTCCACGAACGTCATTTGGACGATTATGTGAAACGTATCGAAGCCCTTGAAAAAAAAGTGAACGGGGAACAGTAATCTGTGAACTGGCCTTAGACGCAAGACGCTTATCAAACGATAAAAACCATGGCAAAACAAAGCTCTTTCGCTCGGTTTATCAAATCCCCAAGCGGAATCGTCACGATGATGCTTTTGGCGTGGTGGATTCTGAACTTGGCGCAAGGAGCCCTTATGGAACTTACCGACGATGAAGCCTACTATTGGTCGTGGGTTTTCTGTCGTGGCACCAAGGGCGTTGGGCTGGAATGGGGCTATTTCGACCATCCACCTTTGGTTGCCTTGGGAATCTGGATTTCATCCTTTCTACCTGGCACATTGGGCGTTAGGTTTTTCGCCCTTTTGATGCAACCCCTTTCGCTGCTCATTTTTTGGAGTCTTGTAAAGCCAGTCAAACCCACCTACAAAGACGCCCTCACCTATGCAGCCATCTGCTTTTCGATGCCCGTCCTGCAACTCTATGGACTGCTTTCTCTGCCAGACGCCTACCTGCTTTTCTCCACGGCATTGTTTCTGTGGATGTTCAATCGGCTCGAAAGAAAATGGTACTACTCCATCGGACTGGGTATCGCTATCGCCCTGCTCGGCTACAGCAAATACCACGGCGCATTGGTGGTGCTATTTGTCTTTTTGGCAAATCCAAAATGCTTGAGAATCAAGAATTTCTATGCCGCACTCTTCATCGCGTTGCTGCTCTATATTCCACACCTCCATTGGCAATACACCCATGGATGGCCCTCGTTTGAATACCATCTTATGGGACGCAACCGCGGATTCGAATGGACGGACATCTTTACCTATATTCTGAGCTTTCTGCTCATTTTCAATCCTTTTTTCGACTACCATTTCTTTCAAGCGCTACGCAAGAAGAAAGACTACCCATACCATGACAATAAGGAAAACTTACTATGCATCCCCACCACAAATCGTTGGATGACAATAGGATTCTTCCTCTTTTTTGCGCTTTCGTCACTGCGTGGCCATGTGCAAGCGCAATGGGTGCTCCCAGTAGCTTTTGCGCTTGTATGGACACTTTTCAACTACACCCAAACCAACGAGAAAGCACAACGCTTCGTACTACGCGTAGCTACGGCAAGTGCCGTGCTTTTCATTCTGGTGCGTATCGTAATTATCTGGAATCCGTTCGATTTCAAAGGAGAGATTTGGAACAATAAAGAAGACTACGCCGCGCTCTCCACACTCGCCGATGGACGTCCTGTACTCTTTACCCATAACTACACAGCCTCGGCAAAATACGCTTTCTATACCGGGCAACCCGCCTACACTTCGGCAGTCTATTGGAATCGCGAAAGCCAATGGCAATACAGCAATTTGGATGACACCTTCTTAGGTAAAGACATTCTGGTTAGCGACGGCAACCGCAACGACGCAAAAGTGCTGACCCTTCCCTGTTCGGGGAAATTCTTCTATCAAGAAATCAACGATTATCATCCTTTGAGACGATTGGAAATCGTTGCGCAACGAATCGTCGACAGCGGTTATGTGAGCTACAAAATGGCAATCCGAAATCCTTATCCATACGACATCCTGCCCGACACAACCCACCCCATCCGCATCATCATGCACTACTATATTTCCCAAAACGTTCAACCCTGGACTGCGGTTCCCCTAACCGACACCCTCAAAGCCTTAACAACCACCGAAGTACTTTGTCGTTTCACACAACGGAAAGACATACCCGCCGACCTCCAACCCAAAGGCTTCGCCATAGGATACAATAGTTTCTGCCCAGGAGAGAATCTTAAGCAATTGACAATTGACAATTAAACATTTCAAACTACTCGAACTCACAACCTTACACAATGAAACCCAAGAAAATACTTCTCCTTTTCGCCATACTCCTTGCGCTACTCGCACTGCTCTGCATCTTCTTTCCCAAAAATGGCATCACCATTGGAAAGACTGCGCTGCGTATGCCCACCTTGGGAACCATCATGCACCACGACGAACTTCTCGCCAAAACGGAAATCGAGAAAGTAATGGATACGTTGCCCATTGAAGAGGCCGCATCTGAAGCCGAACGGTTTATCATGGAAATGGAAGGTGACTCCACCCGTTTCTGGCTTCCCGACGATGACCCCTATTTCTTTCAGCCTTTATACGAAAAGCTTTCCTCCGCCAAAGCCAACCACCGTTACGTGCGTATCTTGCACTACGGCGACTCGCAGATTGAGATGGACCGCATCTCCAACCGTATCCGCACCCGACTGCAAAGGGAATTTGGCGGCGGCGGATGTGGCATGATGCCCATCGCACCCATTATCCCCACCATGACCATGAGTCACTATGCCAGCGGCGAACCGCAGCGACAGTCGCCGTTCGGCGACACCCTCGTGGTGCGCGCCAACGGCAACTACGGACCTATGGTACAGTCTCACCGACTTGCAAGTCCGGTTTCGGCAACCTATACCATTCGTGACAAAAAGGAACACAACCTCGCCATGCAGCGCGTGAAACTGATTTTCAACAACCGCCCCGGACCCATCTCCGCAACCTTGAAATGGAAAGACGCCTCGGGAAGTTGGCAAAGCATCGACTACTCCGAGAATGAAGCTGGCGTACATGCCATGGAATGGGAACTCGACACCGCCGTGGAAAGTGTACGACTGAACGTCAGAGGGTCGGGCGACATCTACGGCGTACTGCTCGACGGTGCGGCTGGCGTGGCAGTTGACAACATTCCCATGCGCGGATGCTCCGGCCAGCAATTCACGCAGATCAACCGCGACCAACTGGCGAGCGCCTACGCCTTGATGGACGTGGGGCTCATCATCATGCAGTTCGGAGGCAATTCCGTTCCTTATCTCAAGTATCAAAAAAGTCGCGATGAATATTGCGAAGCGATAGGCAGACAAATAGACCGCCTCAAAGAGTGCTGTCCCGAGGTCACAATCCTCTTTGTAGGGCCATCCGACATGAGCGAACGCTACAACGGCAACTGGCGCACCTATCCCCACATGGAACAAGTCATCGAAAGCCTTATCCAAACCGTGAACGCACACGGCGCAGCCTATTGGAGCATCTACCACGCCATGGGCGGAAACGGCTCGATGGAACGTTGGTACCAGCAAGGACTTTCGGGAGTGGATCACGTACATTTCAGTCAAAAAGGAGCCGACAAGATGGGAGACATCATGGGAGAGGCGCTCCTGAAATACATTAAAAACAGCAAATTATAATATGCATATCAAAATATACTCATTCTCTTTACTTTTATTCCTCCTTTGGGGATGCGTCAAGGATACGCAAGCCCAATACCCATTCGTGCAAACTGAGGCGAACTACCTGCACTACGACACAAACTCCACGACAATGCACCATTTTGTCGAAAAATGGCAACAAGTAACCACGTCGGGAAAAGGACACATCAGCATCATGCACATAGGCAGCAGTCATGTGCAAGCCGGAACACTGCCCCATAGAATAAGAAAGAACTTGCTTGTAAAATATCCTAAACTGGTCTCCGACCGTGGCATGGTATTTCCCTATTCAGCGGCGGCAAAATGCAACAATCCAGCCGACTACAAAGTGCATTGTCCCGAAGCGGTGAGCTTGACCCGCAACGTGTACAAGGAACCTGAGCACGACTTGGGACTTTGCGGAATCGCCATCACGGCCCACGACAGCATGACACATGTCCAGATGGTAATGGACGTGCCTTCGCAATCCTATCCTATTCGTTTCGAAAGCACCAAGATTACGGTATTGGGAGAGTCGGATGACTCTGTCATTCCCCTGCTCAGCATCGATGGCGACACCCTTGCGCCTTCAAAAATCCGCCTTGGGGCGCGGAGGTTCGAATTCAGCCTTCCCCACCCCGTTGATTCGTTCGAAATCCTGATACCCTGTGACTCCGCTCAGTCGTTCACTCTCACGGGAGTCTATCTCGCCAATGGGCGTCCAGGCATCAGCTACAGCTCCATCGGCGTGAACGGAGCTTCGTTGAACGACCATCTGCGCTGTCCCGACTTCGAACAGGATTTGCAATTGGTGAAACCCGACCTGGTGATTTTCGGCATCGGAATCAACGACGCCTTTGGCTCGGATTTCGACACGGTGGCTTTCCAAAACCAATACCTCGAGCTTGCCAAGCGGATTCGCTCCGTAAATCCCAACTGCGCCTTTATCTTCATCACCAACAACGACTGCTACCACAAAAAAGGACGCAAAAGCTATAGCGTGAACCAAAACGGACCTTTGGCACGCGAAGCGTTCTACCGCATCGCCAATGCGGCCGACGGAGCCGTATGGGATCAGTTCGAGATTATGGGAGGACTCAAATCCATGGAAAAATGGCAGAAGGCCAAATTAGCCCAAACCGACCGCGTGCATTTCACTCATGCCGGATACCAACTGTTGGGCGACTTGCTAAGCGAAGCGATATTAGCGATAACTGAGACTGGTGATTAGTGTATGGGAATAAAAAACTCAAATGAAAATGCCTACCATTCTACACTACCTAAGACAACTATTCGCTTTCGACAGTTCGCATCCGCTGCTTTTCACCCAGTTCGACTTCTGGGCGTTTTTCTTCATCGTCTTTGCAGTGTTCTGCCTTGTAGTAGGGCGACAAAAAGGACCTTTCACAAAAGGACGCCGACTGCTGCGCAACACATACCTCTTTCTGGTAAGTGTGCTGTTCTACTACAAAACCTCTGGATGGTTTGTGCTGTTGCTGTTCTTCTCCACTTTGTCGGGATGGATTATTGGTATTTTGCTGGACAAGGAACAATCCGAAAGCAGGCGGAAGGCCAAGATATGGATGGCACTTGGGGTGATAATAAACCTCGCCGTGTTGTTTTTCTTCAAATATGCCTATTTCTTCACCGACATCTTCAACACCATCACCAACAGCCACTACTCTATCGCCATAAAGATCATCCTGCCCGTAGGCATCTCTTTTTTCACATTCCAGAACATCAGCTACATCGTGGATGTCTATAAACAAAAAATCCGCCATGTAGAAAATGTACTCGACTTTGCCTTCTACACCACCTTTTTCCCCCAACTGGTGGCAGGCCCCATCATCCGCGCCGACCAATTCGTGCCCCAGCTCTACAAACCATTCTTTCTTTCCCGCAGGCAGTTCGGCATCGCGGTATTTTGGATTTTGAATGGTTTGCTCAAGAAAATCATCCTCAGCGACTACCTCGCCGTGAGCTTCATCGACCGCGTATTCGACAATCCGCTGCTCTATACGCCTTTCGAGAACTGCGCCGCACTTTTCGTCTATTCGCTGCAAGTCTATGCCGACTTCTCGGGCTACACCGACATCGCCATCGGTGTGGCAATGCTCATGGGCTTCTACCTACCCAAGAACTTTAACTCGCCCTATAAGGCGACCAATCCTGCGGGCTTTTGGAAACGATGGCACATCTCTCTCTCCAACTGGCTGAAAGACTATCTCTACATTCCCCTTGGCGGCAACCGCGGCGCCTCGTGGCCTTCATACGTGATTTTGGGAGGCATTCTCATCATCATCGCCTTAATGGCCAAAAATCTCTACGCCACGTTGGTAGTTTCGGCGGTTATCACACTGCTCATCGCTGTCTATGTCCTCTTCCCAAAGCACCGCAAAGAGTTCAACACCAATGTCAACAACATGGATACCATGCTTCTGGGCGGACTCTGGCACGGGGCAAGCTTCAATTTCATTACTTGGGGAGGTTTGAACGGATTGGGCATCTTGATTTACAAATGGTGGAAAAAAATAGCACCCGCTGGACGCATCCTTGTGGTGACACTTACAGCCGTCATCACCTATGTGCTGCACATAGTCGTACCCTGTCCGCTACTCAACATGCTGAACTTCACCACCATCGCCATCTTCATCGCCTATACGTTGCTCAACATCGTACAACTGTTAGTACAGCGCCGAAAACAAGACTTCAATATCCAGAAGACCAGTGCCTCCATCATTTGGAACACCTTGCTTACTTTCACCTTCATCAGCTTCACGCGACTCTTTTTCCGTAGCGGTTCCAACCTCGACCCCGCCGAAGCCAACGAGGTGGCATGGCGCACCGCGTCGCAGATGGTCAACCAGATAGGCAGCAGCTGGAACCTACAACAGATTCCTCAGATTGTGAGCCACTATTCGGCTGTATTTATCCTTTTCGCCATCGGAATGATCATCCACTGGTTGCCCGAACACTTCAAGCGCCGCTATCGCCTATGGTTCGCCCAAATGCCAGCGACATTTCTTGTAATCATCTCACTCATAGCTATTTTTATCATGCGCCAATTCGTCACCGCCGACGTGCAACCATTTATTTATTTTCAGTTTTAAGTTTTAAGCAGTCAGTCATGCGTCCAACGTCCAATTTCCAATTCTCAATTCTCAATTCTCAACTAAAGATGGTGTGGAACCTTTTCCTCGCCTACGCCACCTATTCTGTTTGCAGAGTGGCGTTCCTATGGGAGAATTGGGCGATGTTTGCCGACAACAAACCCGACTGGCTGCAGGTGCTCAAAGGCGGCTTCATCTTCGACTCCTCCGCCATTTTCTACACCAACCTGCTTTACGCCTTGTTGGTGCTTATACCTCTGTTCATCGGACATAATGGAAACAAGGTGATTGGAAGCATCCAGAAAATTGTGTTTGTGGTGATTAACTCGGTGGCGGTTGTTACGAACTTGGTGGATTGCGTCTATGCGCAATATACGGGCAGAAGAACCACAACAACGGTATTTCGGGAGTTTGAGTCGGAAAACAACCTCGGCAGCATCATCGGCACCGAATTGCTGAGCCATTGGTATTTGGTGCTACTTGGGGTGGCACTTATTGTCATGCTTTGGCTTTTGTACAAGGATGTTTCCCAAAAGAAGCCCGAAAGACGCAAAAGCCTGATTCGTTACATTTTGCTGACGCTGAACTTAGTGCTTTACCTCGCTGTATCGGTGGTGGCGATGCGTGGCGGGGTTTCAACGGCAATACGCCCCATTGCGGTAAGCAACGCCAACCAATACGTCCGCAACCCATCGCAGGCCTCGCTGGTGCTCAACACACCCTTCTCGCTTATCCGCACATTGGGCAAAAACGTCTTCAAAGACCCCAACTATTTCGAAAATCCCGAACAGTATTTCTCTCCTTTGCACCAATTTGAAGCTTCCGAAGAGGGAAATCTAAAAGGGAAAAACGTAGTTATCCTCATCCTCGAAAGCTTCTCTTCGGAATACATCGAAGAAGGCTACGCACCTTTCACCGACTCGCTGCTACATGAGAGTTTGACTTTCTCGCAGAGCTACGCCAACGGACGCAAGTCGATTGATGCCATGCCGTCGATTCTCGCATCGATACCGATGTTCATAGAACCCTACGTGCTTACCCCCGCCTCGCTCAACCCCATCAACAGCGTAGCTTCGCTGCTCAACCCGCTGGGCTACCGCACCGCTTTCTTCCACGGAGCGGAAAACTCGTCGATGGGTTTCCAAGCTTTCGCCAAAGCCGCCGGATTCCAGTACTACTACGGCCGCAACGAATACGACCAAGAGCCGCGTTTTGGGGGCGAGAAGGATTTTGACGGCACATGGGCCATCTGGGACGAACCTTTCCTACAATACTACGCAGAGATGATGGACACCCTGCCACAGCCGTTTCTTACGGCACTCTTCACCGCTTCGTCGCACCATCCTTTCGCCATTCCGCAACAATACGAACAACGTTTCCATCAGGGTCCTATGGCGATTCACCGCTGTGTGCGGTATTCCGACAACGCATTGAGACAGTTCTTCATTACTGCATCGAAGATGCCGTGGTACAGCAACACCCTCTTCGTGCTTACCGCCGACCACACCAACATGCTGCAAGGCAAGAGCCACGCCGCTCCCATAGCACCCTATCGCGTCCCCATCGCCTTCTTCGACCCGTCGGGAAAACTGCCTCGAGGCACGATGGATGCCGTGGCGCAACAGATAGACATTATGCCCACATTGCTTTCTATGCTGGGATACGAAAAACCCTTTGTCGCTTTTGGAATCGACCTCATGACCACACCGCCAGAAAAAAGCTGGGCAGTGAACTACAACAACGGTCTTTATCAATACATTACGCTAAACGAGTTTATCCAATTCGACGGCTCGCAAACAATGTTTCACGCTACGTTGAGCGCCGACCGACAAGGCACCACGCTCACACCCAACCAAAATCCAGGCGATCTCACCCAACTCAAAGCCATCATACAGTCCTATATGCGCCGTATGACTAACAATGAAATGACAATCACTGAATAAAATGTTCGACAATAGAGACAACATCGACTTTGGAGCTGCGGACATTCCCAAGCTGTTTCGGGCGCTCTTTGTGCCCACACTGCTCGGCATGACTTTCAACGTAGCCTTCACCATCACCGACGGCATCTTTGTGGGCCACGGCGTAGGAGCCGAAGGACTGGCAAGCGTGAATCTTGTGGCACCCATCATGATGCTGGTTACCGGCCTGGGCATGATGTTCGGCATCGGAAGCAGCGTGGTGGCGGCCATCCACCTATCGCACGACAACACCAAAGCGGCACGCATCAACGTCACCCAAGCCTATCTCACTTGCATCGCCCTCGCTGGCCTGCTCGGACTCTGCTTCTATCTCTTTCCTTCAACGATACTACATCTCTTAGGCGTCTCAAACGAACTCATGGCACTGGCGCGGGAGTACTATCTGTGGTTTGTTCCCACCTGTCTTTTCCTGATGTTCCAGATAGTGGGCGAATTTGTCATCCGCCTCGACGGGTCGCCCCAATATGCGATGTACGCCAACATCATCCCTGCGTTGCTCAACATCCTACTCGACTACGTCTTCATCCTTCCTTGTGGCATGGGACTCAAAGGAGCCGCCCTCGCCACCGACATCGGAACGGGAGTTGGCGCATTGATGACCCTCTATTATATGCTTTTCCACGCCAAGAGCCTCAAGTTCTATCGCCTGAAATCAACCCTCACCAGTCTGCGACTCTCACTGCGCAACGTGGGCTATATGGCAAAACTGGGACTCTCCGCCTTTATCGGTGAATTTGCAATCTCCGTCATGATGCTCACAGGCAACTGGGTCTTTGGCCGCCATTTGGGCGATTCGGGCATTGCCGCCTACAGCGTAATCTGCTATCTGTTTCCCGTAGTCTATATGATCTACAACGCAGTGGCACAGTCGGCACAACCTATTATTTCCTACAACCACGGCGCACAGCAACCAACAAGAGTGAGCCACACCTTCCGCTACAGCGTCACATTCAGCCTTGTTTTCGGAGCCGTTGTCACGGTGCTGTTCCTGCTGTTTCCAACACCTATCATCTCCATCTTTCTCAACTCGAATAGCGAAGCCTTTCCCATCGCCGTCAAAGGACTTCCGCTCTATGCCCTAGGGTTCACCTCCGTAGCGTTCAACATCTCCGCAATAGGCTATTTCCAGAGCATCGAAAAGCACAAAACAGCAACATTTCTGATGACCCTCCGCGGCATCCTCTTCCCCGTAGCGGGTTTCCTTTTGCTGCCACTCATGATTCATATTCCCGGCTTGTGGCTCGCCGTGCCCATCGCCGAACTGCTTACTGCATTGATATCCATTCCTTTGTTTCGCCCAACAAAGCAATAAAACAAAGCGAGGATGCCGACTGGCATCCTCGTTATTATTTTGTGATTCCGCTGCGATTCGAACGCAGGACCTACTGCTTAGAAGGCAGTTGCTCTATCCAGCTGAGCTACGGAACCGCTGCATTTTTGTCGGGATAGCCTGATTCGAACAGGCGACCTCCT
>JAZLKZ010000025.1:0-9265 GCA_045597845.1 Bacteroidales bacterium
GGCGGGGGTAAAGTGCCTGCACGGGGCAAGCCATTGGGGCGGAGACTGGCGGCTGGGAACGGGACGACGGAGAGTGGATGGCGGGCATGGAATGCCCGGGCAAAGGACGAAGGGGGACGCGATGGCATCGCGGGGACGTAAAGAAGGTGAGGGTATGGTTGCAGCGGTGTTATTGTTCTCCGCTGCGCTATCGAAACGGTCACTGGCAGTTTCTTCAGATACAGGACAGGTTTTTTATGGGTCTAATGGGGTGAATGGGGCTGGATGGGGAAACAAAATGGCAAAAGTTTAAAAAAATTACCTCAAAAGGTAATTATCCGGAAAAAAGTTGTATCTTTGCACTTGAAAACAAAACATAAAAAGATGACTAAGGTAAAGATAGAAGAGGTGCAAAAGACTGATATTGCAGGGCTTTTCACGATTTGCTTCGAGGGTGACGACGCTACGGAATTCCAGAAATTCATCGAGAAATTCAAGGAAGATGCCACTCGCAAGGAAGATTTGTCGGTGATACTGACGGCCATAAACCGTATGCTCACCGCCAGCGGATTCCTGGAGAGGTACTTCCGTCCCGAGGGCAAGATGGGTGACCACGTTGTGGCCCTGCCGATAGAGCGGACACGGATGCGGCTGTACTGCCTACGGATGTCGGACAGCGTGTTGATTGTGGGCAACGGCGGTATGAAAAGCACCAAGACCTACGAAGAGGACGAGAGCCTGAACGGATACGTCATCACCTTGCAACGGCTCGACAAACTGCTGGGGCAGGCCATGAAGAGCGGCAAGGTAACGATTGAAGAGACGACAATCACAGGAATAGACAAAACAGAATTCGAACTATGAGCAAGACAGCGGAACTTTTCAACGAGTGTGTCGCTGCCACACCGAAGGACATAAAGCAGCGTGTGGAATGGTCGTTCGAGATTGCCGACAAGATAGACGGCATCTTGAAGGAACGCGGCATGACCCAGAAAGAGTTTGCCCGACAGGTGGGACGGTCGGAAGCCGAAGTGTGCCGATGGGTAGGCGGTACTCACAATTTCACGTTGGCGACACTGGCCAAGATTTCGGAAGCGCTGGGAGTGCCAATGATAAGGGTGTAAGTTCCTGCTGCTTGTGGATAAAGGCAGCGACCTCTTGTGCGATATGTAATCGCGCGAGGGGTCGCTGGTGTTTTGGGAAGGATAAGGAGAATGGGGCTAATGGGCGGAATGGGTGTATGTGGCTGATTGACATTGGGTTGAACCGGATAGTCCACAGGTCGAGCAATACATATCCTTTTTGCCGATTGAGCGTTGTGGTGTCGCCGGAGAGCGCGATGATAGGCATGTTAAAGATGCTGTCAATACTGAATCTCGTGCTGTCCGTCATGTCAATAATCAAAGAGTTTGGCAAAGCCACGTTGCAATCGTATCGGGTAAATCGTTCGAGAGCAGGGTTGCGAAAGAAAAGGCTGTCAACATATAAGTCTCTGTTCTCATACGAGTAGTCGCTAATCTCGAAGGTTTTCTTCATATTATGTGGTTCAATGAGAATGTTGACAAGAGTCACTTCCAATTTCTCCTTGTCGCAAAACCATTCGTAATGGTTCACAACAGGAATTTGTTCATCAGTGGAGGTGTCTCTGGTAAAGCCCATTACTTTCTTTCCACGCAGGACAATGTAGGCCCGACCGTCAATCACTGTATCTATTTTCTCCTTAGGATTCCATGCATACGGAGCGTTGATGAATGAACGCAAAAGAAAACTATAGTAGGCTTCGTTGTAATTGAGCATCTGGCTGAGGACAAACTGAAATCCATCAAAGGATAGTTTGTTTTCGGAAGGCGATTTCATGCCGTCCACCACGTATCCCTCGAAAAGATCGGTCAACCTAAGTGATTCCTTGTCGTAATACATGTTCCTGTTGAAGCCGACCATTGAACTGTCGGTCTCAATGGCCAAGCACTTGTCCGACACATGGTAGTGGCGGTAGCAAGTCAATTGAGGCAATGTGGTGCCGGTATCTGTAATCCAAGTGTCGTAACCTTTCACAGTAAAGTTGCGCACGCGCTGAGCTTTGAGGCCAGGCAACAGTGTGTCACGGTAGAACTGCTGGGCAGGGTTTCTCTGACCAAAGGTCGTCACAGTTCCGCAAAGCATTAGCATGAACATAAAGATTAACTGTTTACTGAAATTTTTCATACTATCAGTCTTCATTTTCGATATTACTTATTATCTGATTTTCAGGTTTCTTATGGAGGCGAACGGAGTATTACGCAGAGGCGGGAAGCAAAATTAATTTTGATTTATTCTGTTCATTATTGAATTGTACTGGCTTTTGTTGCTGTAGAAAAATAGCCACAATGTCATCTCCTCGCTCTCGGCGTGGGTGATGTATCCGGCCTGGTTGTCGCTGATGGCGGCATCCATCAGCTGCTTGTTTGGAGTGACACCGTTTTCCGTATCTACGATGGTTGTGTCTGAGACTTTCACTCCCTTCTCCCAACTCTGGTAATTGTGGATTGTGATGCAGCTGTCATAATGTGGAAGTTCTGACATCATTGAGTGAAGAATCTCTTCGAAATACTCATCCATGTCACCAACAAGGGTGTCGGCGTGAAAATAGTTTACTGAGAGTGACGAAACCTTTGCGCCTTCGTAAGGTCGCTGCACCACATTGAACTCGCCCAGAAGCTTCAACCATGCTGCATGGTCTTGGGCTTGGATCATAACTGCATTGATTGTGTCGCCTTTCGTCGCATAATTTCCAATCAATGCAACAGTCAGTCCGTCGACATCGGCATACTCGTTGTATAATTGTCTTGCTGCCGACAAAGCTTCGGTTTTGGTGTTCTCTTTTTGGCAAGATATTATTATTAGCAGTATTGCCACAACTGGAATAATGAACTTTCTCATGACTTGATTATTTTACAATGTTGTTTAACCGAGCTAGTATGGCATTGCTGTTACATTCGGTATTGCACACAAAAACAATATCGTTGCCGACCGTCTCTTTTTGATTGTTTGTGATGCTTTTTGTTAACGGAATAAGCAGTGCCGCAATGCAAGCCGCCGCTACCACCCACCGCCATTTGTGCTGTGTTTTCATTGGGCGCGGATTTGTTGTGGCAGTCGGCTCTTGCCAAATGGCATTCCGTATAGCTCTATCCAATTCCGCATCGGACAACGGACATTTTTCTTCTCGTAACTGCTCTCCGTATTGCTTGAATTCTTTTTTAAAATTTGTCATTGTATTATTGGTTGTATATTTTACGTAATTTCCGTTTTGCTCTGCTTAGTCTCATTGATACGGCACCGACATTCAAATCTACCACCTTAGCTATTTCTGCATAGCTGAAACCGTGAAGATGCGATTTGACAATTGTACGGTCGGGTTCGTCAAGGGATTCTATCATTTGTTGCAAATGAAATTCGCTTTCGCATTCGTATGATTGCTCAAGCAAAGGTGGCTGGGCCGAATGTTGGTTATTGCATCTTCTCGCAATGGAGATCATCGTGTTGTTGGCCACCTTATAAACCCATGTCCGCTCGGAACTACGGCCACCGTAGCCCCCGTACCCCTGCCACAAGGCACACACCACCTCATTGAAGCAGTCTTCAACCTGCCATGCCGCACTCAACTGGTAGTGCTTGCAGACTGACCAGATCAGGTCCCTGTGTCGGTGTATTAAGTTTTTGAAAGTTTCTTCTTTTACTAGCATGGTCTATCGTTAGTGCATATTTGTTGATACACTATATTAGACGCATTGGAGGGGAGAATCACAACTTGGCGTGTGTGTTTTTTTTGTGTCGAATGCTCAAAATCCCATCGCTCGGCACCCTGCCTGGCTGCGTGTCTCTTTGTTATTTGAATTCGAGCTCAAATACTGTGGCTTCGCGGTCGCTGCGGATGAGGTCTATCGTGCCGTTATGAGATCGCATGATCTGGCGCGACAGGCTGAGGCCGATGCCCGAGCCCTCGCTCTTGGTGGAGAAGAAGGGAATGAATATCTGCTGCTGGCTCTCGGGTGTGATGGGGATGCCGTCGTTGCACACACTTACCTTGATGCTGTCGTCTCTTCCCTCTTCGGCCTCTATCACGATGGGGTGCGCCCCTGCCTGGATGGCATTCTTGACCAGGTTGATAAAAATGCGGCTGATCTGTGACTCATCTACATAGAATAGTATATCATCAGGCTTTGCCCTATAGGTGATTTCGACTTTGGCTGACCGACATTCCACCTGGGTTAGTTCGATGACTTTGCCGATGAGTTGGTCCAGCATCACGGCTTTCTTGACGGGCTTTACTATTCCGGCGAGTTCACGATAGGATTCTACGAATCTGATCAGGTTTTCGGACGAACTGGAAATAGTCTCCAAGCCCGTTTTGACGTCCATCTGCTGCGCTTCCTTGGGCAAGTCGGCCTCTTTGCGAAGGGCTTGGCTCAACGAGGCTATGGGACTTACGGTGTTCATGATCTCGTGGGTGAGCACTCGGATGAGTTTCGTCCAGGAGTCTTGCTCATATTGCTGACGGCGCCGTTCTACGATCCATTTGATGCGGTTGAGGGTGCGGTTGTAGCGGCTGTTCTCTTGAAAGCGGAAGTTGTATTCCTCGTCCTCGAAGGCGTCGAGCATGTATTCCAGTTTCTTACGGTCCTTCTCTCGAACACAGAGTGCCGTGACCACAACGGTCAATGCCATGACGGCAATTGCAATCAGTATGAATGTCCAAGCCCCCATCAGATGTCGTATTTCTTTAGTTTGCTGTAGAGCGTAGGACGGCTGATGCCCAGTTCCTTGGCTACCATACTGAGGTTGCCGTTGCAGCGGGCCACGGCATCGCGTATGGTCATCTCCTCAGCTTCGTCCAGCGTCTGTCTGGTTCCCGAGGTTGGCTGAGGATTTGTGTTGAGCGAAATCTCCTTGGAGGTCAGCATCGGTCCTTCGGAGAGGATAACGGCCTTTTCTATCACATTCTGCAGTTCGCGGATATTTCCCTTCCAAGAGTGGACGGCCAGTTGCTGTGCCAGCTCAGGCGAAATACCACAGACTGGACGATGGTACCTTTCGGCATAACGCCGCATGAACAACTCGGACAAGGGGACTATGTCGGCGGGACGCTCACGCAATGCGGGAAGGCGCAACTGCATGGTGTTGATGCGGTAGTAGAGGTCTTGTCGGAATCGGCCTTCGCGAACCATGGCTTCAAGGTCCATATTGGTGGCACAGATGAGTCGGATGTTGATGGGAATCTGTTTTTCGGACCCCACTCGCGAGACCACCCTGTTCTGGAGCACGCGCAGTAGTTTTGCCTGAAGGTGAAGTGGTATGTTGCCAATCTCGTCCAGGAAGAGGGTGCCACCATGAGCTTGCTCGAACTTGCCTACATGGTCGGTATGGGCATCGGTGAAGGCACCTTTCACATGGCCGAACAGCTCGCTCTCGAAAAGGGTTTCGGTGATGGCTCCGGCATCCACACACACTATCGGTTGTCCACTGCGCAGGCTTTGAGAATGGATTTCATGGGCCAGCACATCCTTGCCGGTGCCGTTCTCGCCGGTGATGAGCACCGAGGCATCGGTCGGGGCAATCTTTTGCACCATGTCGCGGATCTGCATCATAGCAGGACTTTCTCCCCAATACATCTCAGGGGCAGACGGTTGGGGCTGGCTTTTCTTGGTTTTTGTTGGTATGGCCGATTGCAGTATTTCGATGAGGCGGTCGTTGTCCCAAGGTTTTACCACAAAGTCAAAGGCGCCACGCTTCATCCCTTCTACGGCAAGGGCAATGTCGGCGTAGGCCGTGAACAGAACCACCTGCACATCGGGGTACGTCCGCTTGATCTGGTCAATCCAATAAAGACCCTCGTTGCCGGTGTTGATGTCGGCATAGAAGTTCATGTCCAGCAGCACCACATCGGGTCGAAAACGCCTAATTGTGGATTCTATGCTGTTGGGCGAAGGGATGAGCTCCACTTCGGCAAAATGAGGTGCCAGCAGCAGTTTCAGCGCCTTTCGGATGCCCAGGTTGTCATCCACTACAAGTATCTTTCCTTTCTTCATTCTTCTCATTACAATAATGGAACCATATATATCGGGAGAAACTGATATCCGCTATCTTCTTTATAGTCAAGACAATGCACGATATACGGGATATGGACCTGCCCCGGAAACTTCTTTCTAAACTTCTCTATCGATGAGAACGTATAGCTCTTCCCGGATTTCACCTCCACAGGACAGATGTTATGGGCATTGGTGAGCGTCGGCTTCTCCACAAGGAAGTCTATTTCCATACGGTCTTCGGCCACCTCAGAATTCTTGCTATAGAAATAGAGCGAATGTCCGCTTGCCACTAGCATCTGGGCAACGACATTCTCCACCAACATGCCTTCGTTGATTTCCAGTTTGTCCAACATGAGCTTTTGATACAACTCCTCGCCCTGAATCAGTTTTTCGTCAAAAGCATGCGAAATCAGCAGTCCCGTATCCCCCATATAGCACTTGAAGACAAGGTCGTCGCGCTTGAGCCTCATCCCCACCTGGGGTTCGGTCACATTGTAACACGTGTTGACCAATCTTGCGTCTTTCAGCCAAAGGAACGATGATTCGTAGCTTCTATAACGGGCGCCCTTCTCTATGTCGGCAAGCCTAAACCGCTTTTCGTGCCTCTGCAATTCCCCTGGTATCTGATCCCACACGGCCTTCACCTTCTCGGTATAGCCCTTCACATGCTTATCGATACTCTTGCGGTAAAGTGACAGAATGTCGCGTTTCACGACATCCACCTTCTGGAAGTTTTTCGTCTCCACAAACTTGGCAACCGCCTGAGGCATGCCGCCCACAATCAGATATTGGCGAAACAGCGTCATCACCTTGCGGTGCATGGGGCCCATAGGCATCTTCTTTTCAAAGCACTGTTTTACGAACGGCCACGTCATCTCATCGCCGAGAGCCCAGAGGAACTCTTCAAAATCCATGGGGTTCATCTGCAGCGGACGCTCCTCCGACGGAATCAGGATATCCTGCGTATTCTCATTGATGCTTACTAGCGAACCCGTCTCAATGTAGTCGTATCGGTGATCAGCAACAAGGTGTTTGATGGCCTGCCTCGCCATCGGGTATTTCTGAACTTCATCGAATATAATCAACGACTCCCTCTCATAGAGCTGCACACCTGCAACATTCTGTAAAAACATCAAAAAAGTGTCCGTCTCGTTCAGATATTCGTCAAAGACAGCCTTCATCGATTTGCTGATATGGGCAAAGTCGACAAGAATATACGACTTATATTCCCTCTTTGCAAACTCCTGAACGATATAGCTCTTCCCCACACGGCGAGAGCCTTCAATCAGAAGTGCCACAGCGCCTTGCTCTTCGTTTTTCCACTTTATGAGGTCGTCGTAAATCTTTCTTTTCATGTCCAAAATTTATTAATTTTCAGAATGCAAAGGTACGATTTATTTCTGAATTACAGAATATTATTTTAGTCAACATGCACTAAATGGAGAAATCTTTCACCACAATATTGCACCAAATTGAGAAATTTTGCACCGCAATCCCGCACCAAACGGAGATTTTTGAGCATCCTAAATAGTAAAAACAATCTCCGCTTCGGTGTTGGCGGAAGCGGAGATTGGGGATTGGTTATTCTGATTTGATCGACTCCACTGGATTCTTGGTATCAGCACTGAGGCTGCGGGCCACGACAAGGGCCGTCGTCGTCGCAAGCACAACAATCATGGCTACCTCGAACACCCACAGATGTATCGACGTATGGTAGGCAAAGTTGCTGAGATACCTTTGCGTAACAAGATAGCTGACTGGTGCCGCTATCACAAAACATATCAGCACGATGGCGGCATACTTTGCTGAGGTTAGATACTTTGATCATGATATTCTATAGTTTTTTAAGCATGTATTGAGGCACCAAAGAAGTGCAATGTGATAATATCTACAACCTATTATACATCAAGAATCGTGCCAAAGTATAAATTAGGCTGGTATTCAAAGTTATACCCAAAATGAGATTCATAAAAACTGTAAGATTTCTTTACACCCACTGTAAAGATTCTTTGCACTATTGGCAAGCTGAAGACGAGGCAGAAGAAAGTGGAATCGGGCTACATCGCCGATTCTAAGTTGCAAAAAGAAGAGAAAGGAACTTGGGAAGAAGGGCAAATTATTGCTTTCTCGACAAGCCCCTGAAAAACCTTGTTAGTACCAGACCTAAGGAACCCAAGAGGATTGCCAATACGAAAAACCGCAACGAGAAGTGACTAAAGACCTTTCCTGTGGTGTGGATAGTTGAGGTTGCTTGCACCTCTTGGGCAATAGTTCTGGAGGGCGGCGAGGTTGCGATGGGTGGCGGATTGGCGGTCGCGGAGGGTGGTGATGCGGGTGGTGTCGCCGAGGGCGTTGGTCTGGATGGTGATGGTGGTAGTCTCTCTGAAAAACTAAATCAAATTCGAGATTTGAATTGTTTTTGATATTTGCTGATATGAATGAGGAACAACGATTAATCGGTTGTAGGAATTTTACGATAAGGCCTGTTGCGATTATTGTTGGAGTGTGCCGGATAGTCGAACTCGTTCATGTCGATGGGGAGACTGTTATCGCTACAATTACAGCCAAACAGACGGATTCTCCATTGTCTTTCTTCAAACGATTGGAGGCAATATATTTCGAGACAAATGTATGGTGCAAATGGAATGGCGATAATGATATGTTGATGGAACTTAAGAGTCAAATATATGGTTCGCCTATGGAGGAGATTGCAGAATGTGATTGGGAGAGGTGGAAGATATTACACCCAGAAATGAGGAAGTTCGGATTAAGTGATAGTTGTCTTCGGTTCAAGAATTGCTGCATCAAAAACAAAGAATAAAGGGCGAGGCCGGGGGCTCGCCCTTTTGTTTTTTGGGGTTGTGTTTTTTATTTTTTAGGGTTTTTAGGGGGATGGCTTAGGGGTGGCCGAGGTGGGTGTAGATGATTTGGAGCTGGCGGGGGGAGAGGAGTTTGCGGGTGCGGGTGTAGCCGGCGGATTGGAGTTCGGCCATAAGGGGTTTGTTGCTGTGGATCTCGCGGGCGAGGAGCTTGCTGGCCGTGGCTTTGCTACAGTCGGGGAAATAGGCCATAGCTAGGTCCTGTTTGAAGATAAAACCTGACATAAATTTGAAATTATTTGATGAAACATTAGGCCCGAAGGCCGAGAATTATCAGTTGGAATTTCAAATTATGCGAGAGGGAGGGATATTAGAGGGGCTAAGATGGTTGCTAGGAGG
>JAZLKZ010000026.1:0-9745 GCA_045597845.1 Bacteroidales bacterium
ACAACTAAGACACGAATGGTCCCAATACTCCCGAATATGGTAAACAAATCTCTATAAACAAAGGTGAAAACCACTTCTATAACAAACTATAATTGGACGAAAACGGCATGTTTTTTAGACTAAATTTACCGGCAAGGAAACCAACTGTGAGACAGGCTATTCCTATTTCAGTGCGAGGTACTATGCCCCACGCTTCTGACTTCTTAAACCCCATGGTCGCATTGTCGAGCTGGCAATTTGCGGACTTGTAAAAAACGCCATCCAAAATTTTAATTTTTATAATTTTAACCAAGTGTCGGCGTTGAGGCAGTTTTAACATAAAAATTCTTAAAAAATTTGAACGAAAGTTGTAATATATTGGTTTGTAATATTTTGCAACAATTTTGAAAATTTCACAAGTTGTTGATTTATAATATTTTAAAACGAGTTCATCGAAGGATCACAGAAGGATCACCGAAAGGTTGTTATAATGTATTGAATTACAATAAATTAAAATGTTAAAATATAATTCATTGAGTTGCAGTTACTTATATAAAATACCAGAGAGCGAAAAATGATTGTGTTTCCTTAAATTATCTTAATGTTTGTGCGGCAAGAAAACGCAATTTTCCATAAACTAAACGCAAATATTCTCCGCGTTGGAAGGGAGTTGTTCTAAAACTATAGGTATTCCACCTTTATGTTGTTGCCCACGAAGAGCAGGCAACCTTTAACGTTGGGATGCCCCATTTCGGCGAGCGCGGCGCAGTAGTCGGCAATCTGTTGTCGGTAAGCCTCGTGGAAACCGCCCGTCTTGAAATCCACCACCCAAGTCTCGTTGTCGAAGAAAACGATGCGGTCGGGGCGAAGCACTTTGCCGTGGTAATAGAGACTCTGCTCGTTCAACACTTTGTTGCAAGGCTCGAAGAAACGTTTGCATTGAATGTCGTTGACCAGTGCTGCAAGGTCGCTTTTAAGCTTGTCGGATTCGTTTGGCTCAAGCTGATGCCTTGCGCTGAATTGTTCGATGGCTGGGTCGATGTCTTCCGGGGTGATAATAGAAGCCAGTATTTCGTGCATCCGCAATCCGTGCAGGATATGCTCTTGTAGTTCCTTGTCGAGTGCTTTTGAGCCTTGGTTGGCGATGCGTATTTTGTCGGTCCAGTCTGGGAAAGAGACCCTTTCCAGAGGTTGGCAGGCGAATTTTTCGGCTTTTGGGGCGTTTGCTGTTTTGTTGCTGTCCACTCCCGTAGCGTACAGTTCCGAGTCTCCTTCCATGTGAGGTAAGTGTTGCTGTACGTAGTCGTGCAGCAACGAGGTGTATCCGTTGCCTTCTTTGGGAGGCTGTTCGCAGTAAATGAGCAGCTTTTCTTTAGGCCGTGTAAGTGCAACGTAGAGAACGTTCAGGTCGTCCATTTCGGCTTTTTTGCGTTCCTCGTTGTAGGCGTCGTCAAACAAGGTGTGGGTTTTGTTGTTCAGTTTCACCATGCTGGCGGGTACTTCAAGGCTTTTGTCCTCGATGTTAACCCACAGCTCAACGGTGTTATGGTTGCGTGGGATCAGAACGGGGTAGATCACGATGGGCGCTTCCAGGCCTTTGGCTTTGTGGATGGTCATCAACTGTACTGCGTCTTGGTCGGAAGCCGTGGCTGTGGAGAGTTTGTCCTGTTCGTCAAACCATTCCAGAAACTCGTTGCTGTCGTTGCGGTGGGTTTTGGTGTAGTTGGCCACCACGCCGAGGAACGTGGCAGTGTAGGCTTTCTCGATGTCGCCGAGTTTGAGTTCTCTCACAATCTGTTCGCAACGGTCGTAGAGGCTCAACGAACGCAGTTGGTCGCAATGGATTTCAAATCCGTAGTTTCTGAGGTACTCCTCCAATGGGATGATGTTTTTGTCCTGGAACAGCTTTTCGGCATCGAGGCTTGCACCAGTAATGGTTTGCAAGTGTTTTATTACGAATAGATTGTAGAGCCGTTCGTGTGGATTTTCGAGATAAAGCAACATGGCGCAAATCAGCTGGATTGTTTTGCTGTTGGCTATCAAGAAAGACTCGGATGAAATGATTGGTATGTTATTCTTTGTTAAATAGTTGGAAATTATTGAGAGCGTTGTGTTTGTGCGGGCGAGGATGGCTATGTCGCGATACTGGTAGCCTTTCTCATCTACTTGTTGGCGTATGGCTTGCAACAGTTGCTCCCAAAGAATGTCTTTGCTCTCCTTGTCGTCGTAGAACCCCACTTGCACATAGCCGCCCTCTTTTACGCTCACTTGCGCCAGATCTGGTTTGTCGGGCTTTTCGCCGATGTAGGTTTGTACGATTTCTTCATTGTTGGAAAAGCGTTCCTGTACGGCCCATTTGAAAAATTCGTTGTTGAAATCTACGATGGCCTTGGTTGAGCGGCGGTTGCATTCCAGCCTGTCTTTTTGGAAGATTGCCGGATGCTCAAAAACGCTGCCGTGTAGTTTTGAGTCAACGTGAGGCAAGGCGTTGAATTGTTCTACGTCGCCTTTTCGGAATCGGTAGATGGCTTGCTTTCCGTCGCCCACAATGAGCGAAAGATTGTGGTTCGCAACGCCGTTTTCCACCAACGGTATGAGGTTCTGCCACTGCAATTTGGAAGTGTCCTGAAACTCGTCGATCAGGTAGCTTTGGTACTTGTTGCCGATGCGTTCGTAGATGAACGGCGCGGGGTCTTCTTGCACGATTTCGGAAATCATCTTGTTGAATTCGGAGATGTGCAGCAGTCCGTTCTCTTTGTAATATTCGGAGATGATGGAGTTGATTTTGTTGAGCATCGCCAAAGTGTAGAGGTTGTCCATGACGGCTTTTCTGGAATTGTAAAGTTTTACTCCTTCCTGGCGCAGTTGCTCGATGTTTCGGTAATGGTTCTCTATCTCGGGACGCAGCCCGGCGATGACGCTTTGCTTTGAAGCGCTGCATTTTGCGCTGGTGCTCTTTTGCTCTTCGATAAAGCCGATGGTGCCTTTGCTTGGATCGGCGAAGTTGCCGTTGGCGATTTTTGTGAAGAAACTATAGATGCCGGAACTTCCTCTGTAAAGATCTTCTGCGGCTATGTCGTTGTCGTTCAGTAGTTTCAGTGCTTCGCTCCCCAATGAGCGCAGCTTTTCTTCGAATTTTTTGTTTTCCTCTTTCAGCTTTTTGTACTTGTTTCTGAATTCCTCGATGGAAATTGATTGCAACTTGTTGAGAAACTGTGGGGTGTCTTCCTTAAAGACTTCTTGGGCGAGTTTGCGGATGGCGCCTTCGATGTTGTACTTTCCCCTTTCCTCCATCATTGTTTCCGAAAAGTCGCACATTAGGTCGGTGAGGCCGTTGTCGTTGTCGCTGCCGGCGAGGCTCATGAGTTCATCTACCGACTCTTGAATGAGCTCTTTGGGGTCGATCTTCACTTCGAAATTCGGCGACACGCCGAGGTCGTGGGCGAAGGTGCGCACGATGTGGTGTGAGAAACTGTCGATGGTGCAGATTGCCAGGTCGGAGTAGTTGTGGAGAATGGAGGTGGATACGATTTTGGCGTAACGCTGTAACGTGTTGATGTCAACGGAAAGTTCATCGCAAAGATCTTTCGCCATGAAACTCCTGAGTCCTTGTTCGATGATTTCGTCGAGATAGAGCAACACCCTGTCCTTCATTTCGTTGGCTGCTTTGTTGGTGAAGGTGATGGCCAGAATGCTTTTGAACTGGTTGGCGAGCTCCTTTTCGGAACCCGAGAAGGCAAGTTTCAGATATTGCTTTACCAGGCGGTAGGTCTTTCCCGAACCTGCTGAAGCTCTGCAAATGATAAAGTTTGCTCCTGTTGGCATGACAGTTGAATATTGATGGACTATTTTGGTATTATCCACTGCAAAAGTACTAAAAAAAAATGACTAGTGATTGGTGACTGGGGAACTGGTGCTGGCTGAGCTACATGAAAAATGCGAATGGTGGTGAGTGTTTTCATGTGGTTTGTAATTTGTAGATTTACAATTGTTTCTTGTCTTGTATTATTTTTATTGAATTTAATATATAAAAAGTTTTGATGATTGAAATTTTTTTCGTAATTTAGAGGCAATGAAAAACCAAGGTGAAAATCACCTGAAAACAAATAAACCTTTAAAAACCAATATTATGGAAACTAAAAAAACACCTCGAGCAGATATCGAAAGCAAAAAAGGCTTGTGCCTTGAAATTGGGTTTATCGTCGTTTTGGTCGCTTCATTGCTGGCCTTCAACCTTAAATCGTACAATCGGTCGGAGATCGAAATCGTTTCATGTGATCCGGAATCGGAGATCGACTATATCCCCGATGTCACGACACCCACCCCTCCGCCGCCTGCCAAACAGCCAGAAATTGTCGTTACCGACATCCACCGTGTGGATAATTCCGAAACAGTAGAGACCGTCCGCGTCAATGCCGACGACAATGCGAACATGGCTCAGGCCGAATACATCCCTCCTGCACTTCCTGAAGAGGAAGAAGTGGTTGTTGACGATTATGTGCTTGTTGCGGAAAAAGACCCCGAGTTCCCGGGAGGCGTAGATGCTTTGTACGCATATTTGCGCGACCACATCAAATACCCCTCCGTCGCCAAGGAAACCGGCATAACGGGAAAAGTATATGTCTCCTTCATCATAGAAAAGGACGGGTCTATCTCCGACATCAAGCTGATGCGCGACATTGGCGGCGGATGCGGTCAGGAAGCTTTGCGCGTGGTTAGGTCCATGCCCAAGTGGACGCCGGGCAAACAGCAGGGCAGGCCGGTGCGAGTGAAATTCAACTTGCCGATCTCGTTCAACCTCCAGTAACAGAGTGGCTCCTCAATGAGATAAAAGGCTGTCAAACGACAGCCTTTCTTTGAGGCTTCATCAACAAAGAAAAACCCCAAAGAAATTTGTCATGAAAACTTTCTTTCGATTTATAATGCTTGCCTTGCTGCTATGCGCTGCTTTCGGAGCCGTAGCACAGCAGGCCACACCCTGCGACATCGTCATCACGGGCGATTTCGAGCCTCGGTGCACCATGCTGACAGGAAAGGACGACTACTACGACGAGTCTGAAGATATATTGGTCGCCTGTCAAGGCATGACGGTGACTTACACCGCCCACGCCTCCAATGCCACCGTCTCGCAGTGGCACTGGGATGTCTCTGGCGCCTCTTCATGGAACGATCTGGGCAACGGCTCCGCCACCGTCAATTGGGACAACGGCGATCTCGGACAACTTGTAGTCACCGCAACTTTCAGCGGCGGATCCAGCTGTACCTACTCCATCCAGGTCCGTCTCATCGAACAACCAACCATCCAAGTGGTCACAACCCCAGCCTACACGGTACTCCCTGACGGTTCCAAGGTCATCTACGTTTGCCGTGACGAAACGGTCACCTTCACCGACCTTTCCTCTTCCTCCAATGCCGACATTGTCGGCTACCAGTGGGACGCAACGTCAGGACAGACGGCTTCCACACCGAATTTCGTCATCGAGCACGTCGCCAACAACGAAAACATCATCCACCAGGTCTTCAACAACTGCGGATGCTCCGCTACCGACGAATACCAAATAAAAATCCTTGGTGGCGACATTCTTGACCTCGGCTGCTATGGCACTGTCTGCGAAGGAAGCGAAGTCACATACTCTACCTTGTCGCCCACCTGCGACCAATACTCCTGGTATGTCGAAGGCGGTGAAATCGTCGGCGCCAACGACCAACCCTCCGTCACGGTGGTTTGGAACCATGCCTCCAACGGCTTCGGCATCATCGGCCTCGACGGCTACCTCTGTGGCAACGATGCCTGCCCTACCTTGCTGAGCAAGAAAATCTCCGTAATCCAGGACCATCTGCCCATCAGCGGACAGACCGAAGTCTGCGTAGGCGACGCAGTCCTCTACAGCGTCCCGCTGTTGGGCTCTGCCGAATACACTTGGAATATCAATCCTTCTCCAGGAGTTTTGTCCCATACCTACAACGGCGCCAACCAGTACCTTGCCGTGTTCTCCCATGCCGGCACCTACAGGCTCTCCGTCAACTACCGCTGCGACTTCCTCGACTGCGGCACCTTCTCCAGCGAACCCCTCACCATAACCGTAAAGCCCAAACTCGCCATCCAGGGCGACAATCGCGTCTGCATCTCCTCTCCCTGCGGTCTCTCGCTGGCTCCATCGGTCTCTGCGCAATGGACCGTGGAAGACCTCTCCACCAACCAGGTCATCCACACCCTCTCGTCCAGCAATTCACTCAGCTACACCTTCCCCCACACGGGCAACTACCTCATCTCTGCTACACACCCAGACTATTGCCATTCCGCCACTACCGTCATCACTGTGGTTGATGCGCCTCCTGCCCCCACAATTGGAGACCTCAATCCTGCCAACCCCACCATCGCCTGCGCCAACAGTGGCATCAACCTCCTCGCCAATCCCAGCAATCCCAACTACACCATCGTCTGGGAGACCGACTGCGACGAAGACAATCCCCAGTCTCTCACCGGCACCGATGTCACCATCAGCTACGGCAACACGGTCTGCGATGTCCTCGCCTACACCTTCGACCCCGAACTCCGCTGCAAGTCCGCCACACCCTACGTCCATCATGTCGTCGAACGTCGGCTTGCGCCAATCACCATCCCATCCGTTATCGATGTATGCCCTGGCACCACCATCGTTTGGGGCAATGCCGAAGTGCCTTTCCAAGAAGGCGTAGCCTACACCTGGCGCATCCAAGAGAACATGCAACACTGCGCTTCGGTACAAGGCGAAGAGCACAACAACGGAGTCACGCTTTCTGTCCATGAAATGGCTTCGGGTAGCTATAACTACACTTTCTTTGTGGAACTCCAACGGTTTTGCTGTGGCAACGACCACCGCGACACCATTTACATCCATGTCGTCACCTACGCACCAACCGCAATAAACCTTCAGGCGTCTCCTTTGCAAGGGTGTATCGGTGAGCAATTTACTTTTTCAGCCACAGGGGGAAATCCCAATCAATATCATTGGGTGGTTGATGGGGTGGAAAATTCTTTCGTGGGCAATCCATTTACCCATACATTTTCCTATGCGGGAACTCATGATGTGGATGTCTATTACTACTCTATGGACTATTGTACAAATGCAGACTACATCAATCAAGATAGGCAATCTATTCGGGTACTACAAAGTCCAACCATTTTTGACATCAAGTATGACGAATCAAACAACACTGTGGTGGTGGATATGGCAAATTCCACTGGGTGTACTTTCACGTGGTATTACGAAGATGAGTTGGTCATGGGACTGACTTCATCGTCAATCCCATACCAAGGTCCTGGCAGCTATCTTTGTGTGGTTACCAATGCCAATGGCTGTACCAATAGTTTCAGGAAAAATATTACGGCCAATGTGGATCCTCATTGCGCATCCGTTGGATGGCAGGATATCCATTATGAGTTTTGCGATGCTACGCTTACCCTTCATTCCAATATTTCTGGTCTAGGCGACATAGAATGGGAAATCAGTGGGGGTGATTATGAAATTCTTGGCTATAGTCATTATGGACACCAAATCACCATTAAATTCTTCGATGTTGGAACCTATAAAATCACTGCGCGACGCCAGGGCTTCTCATGCCAAAAAAGCGAATATGTCTATCATGTGGATTTTATTCCGATTTTCACCTTTGAGAAAAAATGCGACAGAATCGTTATCCACAACAATAGTCGGAGCGTCTCTAACAATGAGACAATTACTGCGACGATAAACGGACATAACCATACCTTTATGGTTAGTGACCAAGCCTATGCCATAATGGTTGCTCCTTCGGGGACTTATTATATTGACATAAGCGTATTTGGCAATGGAATTACCAGAACATGTCACAGTTACAGCGTTAGTTTTTCTTCAACTTCCTACACGCTGAGCGTCACCTCCGAGAACACCCAGAACCAAGGACACACTTGCGACAACACGCCCATCGAACTCTCCGCATCTTTCTCTCCAGCTCACTATATAAGTTCAGTGGATTGGAATTTTGGCGACGGCTCCTTATACTCCCATTCGGGGAATACGGTTTGCCACATGTTTCAGGAATCTTCAAATAGATATTACATTGTGGCAACTGCCAAAGATGAAAATGGATGCCCGGTTTCCTCTGCACCATTTGAAATAGCATCGCACTCTCACCCATTCAAAGATGGACAGTTGCAAGCTTTTGGAAATATAGAATGTCCTGGTATTGCCAGAAACATTTCACTTTATCAAGGTAGTGCAACCGTCCCCAATATTATCACCGACTTTTATTGGCATCATTCCACGGTTCCAAGTCCGCTGAACCGCTATGCCACTTACTACACCGACGACTATCATGTCTTTGCCGTTGACGAAAACTTCTGCAACTGTTCCACGCTCGTCAATGTGCAGTTTCTCACCCAGCCCACTGCGGCAGCAGTCACCGACAAGACTACCTACTGTCTGGGCGAAAAGGTCCGTCTCTTCGGCGCCAACAGCCCCGACACCAACAATTTCACCTACCTCTGGACCATCACCAACCTCCAGACTGGCGCTGTGGAGCTTCGCCACACCGCCACAACCTCCTTCACGCCTCCGCAAGCGGGTTCCTACAGCCTCGACCTCTCCATCTCCGACCTCACCTCCTCCTGTTCCGCCACCGACAGCCGCACCATCACGGTCTTGGCGAAACCAGCTCCACCTTCCATCGGTTTCGGCGGCAACCGCTGCATCAGCGACCCGCCTGTAGTGCTGCAAGGCACCGCTCCTGCCGACATCCACTGGAACAACGGCGACGTTGGCCCCACCGCCAACTACTACACTCCGGGACTGGCGGTGGCATACTACCTCGACCCCGCCTCGGGCTGCAAATCAAAGGAAGCTGTGTTGGAGATAGAGCCTGAACCCAATTTCGACGCACTGCTTACGGGATGCTACGAAAAATGCAAGTATTTCTTCACCCCTAATTACACCATGAACGTCTGGGGCTTGACTTCCGGATATCAAAAAATCGACTGGGACTGGGCAAACAACGGCATTCCCATCGACAATGGTCACGGCAACTATTCTTTCACTCCGTTGAACCTCCCCATTCCAGGATTCGGCGACTACCAATTGGATGTTGACTACGTGGGTGGCTACTGCCATGTTACCACTCCCGAGCTTGTCATCAACTCCAAAACGGATTGCGACTGCGACAGCATCGAAGTAACCTTCAAGAAAGAATGGAAAATCGTTGACTGCAAACTTTCCTGCATAGTGAATGTTACTGTCTGCAACCTTTCCCTCGTCAATCGTGACTGTTTTGATATGCTGGGGATTCTCTTCAAAGAAGAGTATGTCTCCATTCAATCTACCAGTTTCACGTCAACCTCTTTGGCACCGGGAGACTGCTTCAATTTCCAGATTGTTTTGGACATCCAGCAACTACGACCCTCTACCATTACCTTCAGCCTCAAGGACGACTGCAACTTCTGCACCAAGGTATTCTCTATTGACCTCTCCCTTGATTTCGTCGAATGTGAAACTCCAATGGACATTGTTGATGCGATTTCCATTCGTTCCGACCTCTCTAACCAGGCGGTGGGTTATTTCGAGTTCGATTTCGATGTCTCGCCCTGCCGGACTTTGCTCGCCTTCTGGATCGAACCGCCTATGGTCATCGACTATTGGTTCAATGGTTACAATAACGTTCATGGACTCGGAATGATCGACATGGCGTTGCTTACCCAGTTCTTGGCTGCCGACAGTGTGATTTGCTTCTATGCCATCACCTGCGATAACAA
>JAZLKZ010000027.1:0-4703 GCA_045597845.1 Bacteroidales bacterium
TGGCGCCCCCCACAGACCCTAATCATTCCATTTCCCCAACCACCCGCGGCATGGCCGCGTCTGTTTTGCTTTTCAAAAAGAAATGTAACGGGGGGGCTGTATGCACAAATCATACAACGAGCATTAACGCAAATATGAACAACAGCATCACTTCCATTACGGTTCACAAATTCTTGATTGAAGTCATTTGCTTGTTAAACTTATAATCATATATTCGAAGAAAAAACGTACCTTTGCAATCTACTATTCATTAACAATTCCATGAGTTTTTACGATATACTTTTGATTGCCATCAAATTTATGGGTGCCGTTGTGGTTTTTATCTATGGCATGAAATTGATGAGCGAAGGATTGCAGAAAGTTGCAGGCAACAAAATGCGCAATATTTTGGGCAAGATGACGGGCAACCCCGTCAGCGGCATCCTCACCGGAACGGCAGTAACCGCAGCCATCCAGTCCTCCACCGCAACGACAGTCATGATGGTCAGTTTCGTCAATAGCGGACTGCTGACCCTTGCCAGCGCCATCGCCGTAGTGATGGGTGCCAACATCGGCACAACAGTAACTTCATGGATCATCCTTCTAGGCATGGGAGGCGGCGGAGAGAAATTCCTCTTCCCATTGGTTGTCATTGCCATAGCGGCCCCTTTCATGCTCATGAAGAAAGACAAGATGAAGTCCATCAGCGAATTCATCATCGGTTTTGGATTGTTGCTCATTGGTTTGCAGTTCTTGCAAGATGCCATGCCCGACCTCAGTCAAAATCCAGCCATTCTTGAGGCCATGAGCCGTTGGGGCGACTACGGGTTCTGGTCCATCTTGATTTTCATCATAGTAGGAGCCTTGCTCACCGTCCTAATCCAGGCCTCCTCCGCAGTAATGGCAATCACGCTTGTAATGACCGCAATCGGCTGGATTGGCTTCGATGTAGCCGTAGCCATCATCATGGGCCAGAATATCGGCACCACGCTAACAGCCAATATAGCAGCCGTGGTTGCAAACACAGAAGGCAAAAAGGCGGCGCGCGCCCACTTTGTGTTCAACATGGTGGGTACTATTCTCACGCTGATCATCTTCAACCCCGAGATGAATCTGATTGCCCACATTACCGAAAGTTGGAAAGGCATCAGCCCATACGACGCGGATTCCCAGAAAGCCTCTTCCGTTATCCCTTTGGCAATCACTACCTTCCACACCTTCTTCAATGTTGCCAACACCATCGTACTCTCCTTCTTCATCCCCACCTTCTGCAAGATAGTCAACTGGATGGTAAAGCCCAAGGCAGAGGATGCAGAAGACGAGTTCCGCCTGACCTACATCTCTGGAGGTTGGATGAACACCGCCGAACTGAACATGGAATCGGCGCGCAAGGAAATAGAGACCTTCTCTAAGCGTGTGCTGCGCATGTACACATTTCTCCCTCCTCTCCGCACCGCCAAGGACGACGAAGAGTTTAACAACATCGTAGCCCGCATCGAGAAATACGAGAGCATTACAGACCGCATGGAGATAGAGATTGCGAAGTTCCTCACCAAGATTTCGGAAGGAGACCTCTCGAAAGAGGGTTCGCAGCGCATCAGTTCCATGCTCCGCATCGTGGACAATCTCGAAAGCATCGGCGACACCATCTACCAGATTGCCATGACACGCAAAAACAAGCGAGAGACGGCAGTACATTTCGACCAGGGTCTCAACGACAACCTCGCACACATGACCGAGTTGGTGCAGAAATCATTAAATGTGATGGACGCCAATCTTAACACCGACTACAGCAAGATTGACCTCGACGCCGCCTACAAGGCCGAAAAAGCCATCAACCAATACCGCGACCAACTGCGTTCACGTCACTTAGACGCACTGAAACTGGGCGTGTATGACTATGCCATCGGCTCAGCCTATAGTGCATTGTATGCTCTTTACGAGAAGTTGGGCGACTACGTCATCAATGTCAGCGAAGCCATCGACAACAGCAAAAAGAACAACGAATCTGATGCTGAAGAAGAAAAAAAACAAAATAATGCACATGAGGCACAATAAATAAAATATCTCTATGTTATTATAAGTAACATTGCGACAATAGCTCAGTTGGCAGAGCGGCGGCTTCCCAAGCCGCAGGTCGCGGGTTCGAGCCCCGTTTGTCGCTCAAAGCACAATGTCAGACAATTACACAAACCGTCTGACCCAAACATTACCAAGCCTTTTTTCAAATCAATAGCATTATGAAGAAGGCTTGAAATTTTATTAGAAGTCATATCTTTTCTATCCACTACCACATTCTGCAACAAATCGGGATTACCACATATCAAATAAATATGAAAAAAACAATCGTTCTTCTCCTCTCGCTCCTTACCCTTACATCTTGCGTAACTCACATTCAAAAGAGTGGCAAAGACTTGCAATCAGACACAAGCATCGTTGCCCAAACGACCATCCATATACAAAACCGACCACACCCCAAGCAGAAACTGTGGATGGTTGGCAAAAACGAAATCAAAGAAAACTGCAATTATCTTTTTTCCGAAGAGAGCATTTATACCATTTCGGAATTGCCCGACAGCATTTCCCTTGACTTTCACGGTCTCTTTTCGGCGGTGAGCTGGGCATACAACGACCATCATCCTTTGGTTATTTCGCCCGATATGCTTTGGCTCGTCATCGAACAAGGCATGGGCGTGCACATCAACCACAACGCCGAACAACTGCGACCCCAGTTGGTGAAGTTTGAAAACAAGAAGGATTTGCAATTGCGTTGCGAGCCTGGTCTGCTGCACAAACCCGCCAAGAATTGGGAACCTTATTTTTCGCAGTTCACCTCGCAATTAGAGCACTATACCGGCAAGGAGTTCGTCAATACCATGTGCTGCGATTTCTCAACCACCAACACCGTGGAGTTGACGGCATCGCAGATTGCATTGATGTCGGCACTACAAAGCTATTTCAACTACGAACTAATTGAGACCTGCGGCATTCCAAGCGTGACTCTCGAAGGCACTCCTGCCGACTGGGATCACTTGGTGGAGAAAGCCAATGCACTTCGCAAATACGACCTCGACTGGTGGATTGACGAACTCGAACCCGTGCTCAAGAAATTGGCAGAAGCCTCACGCGGAACGGTGGACAAAAAATTCTGGAATTCCATCTACAAGATGGCGGAAAACGACAAGGAAATTTATTGTGGCGTTGATGACAACGAAATCACCGGATGGATTATCAAGTTCTACCCCTACGATCGGCAAGGCAACAGAAACAACATGAAGGCCTTCAACCTGGGCGACATTGAGAGTCTTCCCTCTGAGATTTCCTATGCGCCCTTGCATTACATAGAACTCACCGGCAAAGAGTACAATCTCAAGCTGTATGCCGGAATCTTCGGATTTACCGAAGACCTCGAAACCCGCGCCTTACGTCCCGTAATAGGCTGGGCGGTGACATCAGCCGACAATTAACCGTCAAGAAGATCTCTTTACAAAAATCGAATTAAATGTTTGACAACCAGAAGGTTGAAATATCAATGAGCCGACAAAGAGTTTCCAAACCGTCCTACTTCCACTATAAGCGTCACATCAAAAAAAACATTTGATAATTTGCACAGGAAACGGAAAACCATTCATTTTCTGTGCTATTTTTTAATTTTCAACCCCTAAAATATTTTTTCAAAAAAGTGTAAGGAATAGAAGAACTTTGCGTCTAATAACAGAGACAATTTGAAAGAGCATCAAAAAGCGTTTATGAAACCAACCGACACAAAACAAAAGGAAGCGTCCTTTTCACAGCTTGTCAAGCGGGAGAAAAGTACCATCTATTCGTTGTGCCTCCTATTTGCGGACGACAAAAGCCTGGTAGATGATATGGTGCAGGAGTGCCTGATAAACCTATGGAAAGGGTTTGATGGGTTTGAAGGCAGAAGCGACATTCGGACCTGGCTCTACCGCGTGTGCATGAACACCTGCATTTCCTTTGACAGGCAGTGCAAGCATACCGCCGGCTATCTTGTGGAGTTGGACCCTCAGCTTTTCCAATCCGAGGATGACGGAGCCGTCGCCGCACATCAGTACGAGATGTTGCATGAGCGGATAAAACAGCTTGGACCGTTCGACAGGGCATTGATGCTTCTTTGGCTCGAAGACCTCCCCTACGATGAAATTGGCGCCATTATCGGCATCTCCGCCACGAATGTCGGCGCCCGACTGACTCGAATCAGAGAGCAGTTAAAACAAATGAACAACCCATCAAATAAATAGACGCAATGGAAGAACAGATTACGACCAACGAGTTGCTGGAAATGAAAGAGCAACTACGGGAATTGAAACAACAGTTGGAAATACGAACCACCTTTCACGAGAACCGACTGCGCGAATCGGTAGCAGAAAGCACCTCCTATTTCAAGCGCAAGATGCGCATAAACCTGAGATGCATCATCATTCTTGCCGTGATGTTCATCGGTGGATTTCTCATTCTTCTCGATAAACTTACTATCTACAGTGGCATTATCATTTTGCTTGACTTTGCCATACTGGGGTACTTTATATGGGAGTGGGTATTGCTACGGAAACAGTTCAACTTACACAAACTGGCAGAACTTGACCTTCTTACAGCTCAGGAAAAGATAGAGTCGTACAAGCTTTATCAAGAGAAAAAAAAGAAGAAAAAATACCGTGTACCAATGGTCATCATCGGTTTGCCATTGTTGCTGTTTTGGGTAG
>JAZLKZ010000028.1:0-15021 GCA_045597845.1 Bacteroidales bacterium
GTATTTTGTGCGTCAAACAGAGTGACCGACCCAAGTTTCTTATATTTTGCCATCAATATTCGTGATTAAGTTCGATATAATAACGGAAAATTAAGATATTTATTTTATTATCAACAAGTTAATTTTTAGAGGTTACCTTTATTTTTATTTGTGAATATATTTTTATATTGCGTCTGTAACGCTGAATACATAATGATTTGTATATTTCATTTGATCTTTGGCACCTCCACAGACTTCGCATACAGAAGAATCCATATACCAGTTAGCCTCACTAGCCCAACGTTGAGTTGTATCATTTAAGTCCCATACTGCTACAATCTCATCGTTTTCACTCAACCATAGCAGAAACGGCCATTCGTAATGGGAATAATGGTATGCGTGTAGTATTTCAGGTCCTGAAAATCTTCGCGGGTATATCAACCCGCCTGATTCTAAAGAATGGATTGTCATTGAACCATCGCTTATGCTATCTCCGAATTTGGACAATGAAACCTGCGTGACACCAAGTGTCTCAAGACCATCAAAATGTATTTCACTCTGTACGGAAGGCTCTCTACATTCAAAGCATGAACTCAAAAGAGGAATGATGAAAACCAGTATATATAAACCAAATTTTTTCATATTAAAAATTATTATCTACAAATGCTTGTGTTATTACATCCTGCTGGCCATATCGCCCAATTAGTTCTTGCTTGAGATCGTCATGAGATTGCACTTGGTATACAAGGGCGTCGTATATTTTCTTTGGAGTTATTTCTTCGGCATTTTCCTCAATACTCTTTAGTATTTGTGGCGCGTACCATTCATCGGTGTCTTGCAAGCCTCGACTATAGTGGTAAAATTTATCTGTGCACTGATATTCAAAATAGCTAGCCCACATCTCACCAACGCCAATAATATTATTGTGGCCATTGGGGGTATCGCCATATGCATTATTGCCGGACGTGTTTATGTAGTTATAACATATCTGCGCGATATATTGTACCCAGTATGAGGGACCCACTTGGGAATAATGAGAAGCATGCGACATCTCATGGAAAACGCATGCACGTAGCTTCTCCGTGTTGGGTTCATCTACTTTTGTGATAAAAATATCAGGCATGCAAAGCATTACACCATATACGGCGGCTGTCACTTGGGCTAGTGTTGGGTTTTCTAATAGTCCAATGATAAATAGAAATTCTGCCAAAGGCTGCAAACCTAACGTTAGATTTCTCAGCATTGGTGCACTTCCCGACCAGCCATCCGCTATGTTATCGACAACCTTGTTCCCGCTCAAGTACCAAAACCGTAGACCACTATAGGGTTTATTAATCTGAAAATAAGGACAAAGTTTGTCATAGTAATCAAGCGCAGCATTGTTTATCGTTGCCCACGGCCATGCACACGAATTTGCACCAATATTTATATCGTAACCTGATTTTCCATGCCATCCTACATTGTGTATTGCAGGAGAGAATGGACCTAAATTAGACCATATTTTAAAACCTCTACTATTCTCAAAAACAGCAGAATAATGAACATTGGTCAAAAAACCTTTGCTACTGGAGTAATATCCATTAGCATTGGTGTAAGTCGAAGATATTTTGACAATGTTGTGTATGCGGACTTTGATTCCACGAACTCCCTCATAGTTTGATGTTCCTGTAATATTTACTTTGACATAACCTTTGGGGTAACCGTATGAAGGCCAGGACCATTTTTGCATATGTGTAGTTCCTTCATCCCGTTCTTCAGAATAGTTATCTGTTAGTTTTAAAGCCTCCATTTCAAGCAAAGCAAGTTCCGGTCTATCTTTGTCTTCGTTAGGGATAAAACATTCTTCCAATACCTCAAAATGGATCATTTTGTCCAGTTTATAATTTACAGGAATCACAGTATAGAGTTCTGGTTGTGCTTCATCGTCTACAGAAAACTCTCCCTCGCCTTCAATCTCATAATCCAAAGGGTATGGAAATAGTTCAATATTGGTATCTGCCAATATTCTGTTCATTTCAACACTGTCTCTAGGTGCAAGTCTGATGTAGAGATGTGTAGTTGAAATGTCTATAGAGGAGGTAATTTCCCCCTTCTCTTTTAACGAACCATAGGCTTTCAACATATTGTCTATCGAATAGGCGTTTTCAATTTTTTTACCCAACTTAAAGTCACTTTTTTCAGAATCTTTATTTTTTGTGCTTGGTAAGCTTTGGGATACATCTTCTTTATTGCATCCTATCACGATGATAACAGAAAGGATAAATGTTAATATCTGATTGTTTTCATTTTTTATTTATCATTGTTTACCAATTTATTATTCAACTAGATATGTTTTTCGTTATTTGATAGCAACAATGACATACTGACCATTCGTGTATGTTGTGCTGACCGTGTAGCCTTTGTCTGCTTTTTCTTTTGACCAAGCTTTGGCTTCTGCTTGGTTTGATGTCGTAATTGTTTGGACTTCCTTAGTGGACAAGCCTTGAACGTTTGCGCTTTCGTTGAAGAAACGGACATTATGTCCTTGTGCGGACAACGACAGCATACTATCGACGAAGGCATCCCATTCTGTGTCATTATGCAGAATGATTTGGTTTGTTACGCCGTCAACGGTATAGCTAACTGTGCGCATGGTTCCGATTTCCGCAACTGCAGATTGCGGCTCCACGAGGTTTTCTTTCTGGCAGCTGACTGCCATTGTTGCCAGCACTGCAAAAAGTGCAACAGCGATGATGTCTCTTTTCATTTTGTATAGATTTTAAGATTAATAAGTTATTTCTTCGTTACCTGTTGGATGAATTAATTTATTAATAATTTCTTTCAAAAAAAGTTGTACATGCCAATAATTTTTCGTAAAGTATATTTGTAATGAAAATCAGTTTTTTACAAAAAAAACATCAATATGCACATCTTTTATGCAAAATACGGAAAATTTCTTGACATTTGCAAGCGTTTCTCGAAAAATCTCGTCAACGAACGTTTTCGTTAAGCCGAGAGAAGTGGAAAATTTCCGAGGCCAGATATCCTCACGAGCATAGCGAGTAAGGATTGGAAACCGACTTTTATCCCTTATGCAAAGGATAGAAAGCGTATCGAGACGGACTTCTCTCAGTTTGTGGGGCAGTTCATGCTGAACCGGAATTTTGCAAAGCAACCTGAAGGGCTGTTCGTCAGAGTTATCTGTAAGATTGCTTCTTTCACTACATTACAATATGTCAATTATCTCTTGGGCAGCCCCCTTGGCCATGTCAAATATGCCCTAGATTAATTCCGCCAACGGGTGATAATCCGTGGAAATCTATCTAATTTTAACACATTTCCACGTAAAATGAGTACATTTCCATTGATTTGCTGCATTATATGCGGAAAAGTACTATCAAATAGCTGGAGGGTAGTTGACAATACTTTGTTGTAAGTCTTGCCAAAGCCCAATCTCTTTCGATGGGTTCTGTGTGAGGAATCTTCTTCTCGGATAGAGCATAGGTAGCTTTCATGGGAAGGAGATTGCCGCTGCAAATAACTCCATCAAGTTCAATCAATCCGCTCAGTTCACCTCCTGGCTCTGTGAACCAGGGAGTGTGATTTGATGGTTTTTAAATTCTTTGTCTGATTTTACCCCATGCAGGTGTATCGAACAGACATGTGTATCTCATTGTCTGGAGCATCTTGCCTAATCGGACGGCAGGGATGACAAACGTCATTTCATCTGCTGGCATCATGATTCTCGCTGATGGGTCAAAACCTCCAATGAAGCAGGTTGCCCACCAGCGTGACAGGATCTTTTTAGTCCTTCACCTTTACCTTCATGACGGAATAACCGTTTTCTTGGTTCTGATAGGTGACATGGTCGATGACGCAACGTATCTTTATCATTGAGTTTGTCAGATTTCTTAATTCAAGTGAATATACCTGTTCATATTTCTTATGGAGCTTCTTTAAAGAGCCATAAGCTTCATCTTTTTCTATGAATTATATTCATTATGGAATCCATATGCGTCTGATCGCAGTAATTATTCCGTTCTCAATGGTTACACGGGTATTCAGTTGGAAGAAGTCTGGTCTGTTTTTCTTCACCTTCTCAATGTAGAGCTTCTGGTCGGTGCGGATGGTGTCCGAAGGGTCTTTTGGAAACTCTCCACAGTCGATTATCAGGAAACTGTCGGCAAGTTTGACTTCTGCCTTGCCCAGCTTCGAGTACGACGAATGGTCATCCCATTCTGTGCCTCGGTATGTTCCACCTTCGTTACCGACCAGCCAGCAGCCTCCCTCTTCAAGACCACCGTTAACTTCCAACATGCCATGCGCACTCTGGGTAAGGGTGGCTATAACAATCGGTTTCTGTCTATAAATCAGCGTATCACCTGTCCGCATCAAAGAAATGTCCACCGCGTCATACAGATCCTCGTTATACACTGTCATCTTTAAGGTTTTGCCTGTCCAGTTAAAATCATCGGGTGAGAATGCAGCAGGAACCGTGCAGTCCTGCAGGTTGTCCACATCGATGCCGGATGACAGAGGGGCGATCCTCCTGTACACATCTACAATGTCCTCTATTATGTTTTCTCCGCCTTCATGTGAGATTCTAACTCTCTTCGTGAAGGTAATGCCCATATCTATAGCCGTGTATTTGTACCATCCGTTTCCTTCGTCTTCAATGCTGGTAATTACGTGCTCTTTGCTTGGACCATCCTGGGCTCCACTGCGGAATTTCCATACTGCATAACCTTCCCCCTCATAGTCGTATTCCTCGGAAAGTTTCGCCAAAAGGCTCTTTGAACAATGCTTTTCAAGGAATGAGTAGTCCTCATACAGGCTTTTCTCATACATGTTGCGGATAAATTCCTTGTCATTCGGACGCTGTGTACATGCTACAAGCGCACAGATTATGATTGAAACAATTGCTATTCTTTTCATATGCGTAATGTTGTTAATGATTTATGCCTAAAGTGCGAGACGCAATCCAAGGCTATTGATGCTGAACCCTCGTGGTGTTTCATTGGGGAGAGATGGGTCGCAGTTCCTTGCATTGTGAATCCAACTTCCACCACGACACATGCCTTCGCCTTCATGCATGTCTTGGCACCATTCCCACACGTTTCCACTCATGTCGTAGAGTCCAAGCTCGTTAGGCTTCTTCTGACCAACAGGATGAGATTTCTCTTCGCTATTGCCATCATACCACGCCACTTCGTCAATATCATTGCTGCCTGAGTATTTGTAGCCTTTAGACAGTTTGCCACCTCTACAGGCGTATTCCCATTCTGCTTCTGTAGGTAGGCGGTAATTCTTGCCGGTCAACTTATTCAGTTTTGCAATGAACGCTTGACATTCATCCCAATTAACCTGTTCGACAGGCAGGTCATCTCCTTGCATCTGCGAAGGATTATCACCCATTACTTCTTTCCAGAGCCTTTGCGTAACCTCATATTTGCAGATGTAGAAACTGCCAGAGTCTGTCTCAATCTGCACCATGTCGCTGGCAAGTTCATCAATGATGGGTAGTTCAGCTTTACCTTCGGATGCAAGTGGTGCTGTCTGCACAGCCTGACTTACAGATTCAGATTTCTGTTCACGAACCGTCCTGACATTTTGGCTATCCTTTCCTGAACATCCATAGATTGTTACAGCTATACCAGTAAGAAACAGAATAATGAGTATATGATATAGTTTACACATTGCCTTTTACAATAGTTGCTATGTAATTATTTATTTGAATAGACTTTTCGTAAATTTAACTGAGGTTCCTTTCTCAAAGGTCTTGAACATTGCTGTCAACTCTTGGCTTTCACCCTCTTGGTAACTGTCAAGCACCAGTTCTGGGACATCACCTCTGATGCTGTAAATCTTTACGAACTGATGACCAGCTACCATGAGTTTGCCGTCGAGTAAGGACACTGGGTAGAGTGTTCCTTGTGACCGTATAGAACCCAAAGCAATAATCTTGTCCTTATCATCAAGGGCAAAGATTGATGCTTCGATGCCTTCTTTGTCTTCGTTTACATTATTGCCGAAAGTTTCTTGTGAGACGAGCAGAACTTTTCTGCCACTTACCTCAGCGTATGCAAAAGATGCTGTCTCACTGAAATGCTCAGCGAATGCTTCAAAAGGATCGTATTCCTCTGGAGTTGTTACTCCGATACCCTCCTGGTTAAAATCGCTATTTGATTTCGAACCATTACGGTTGCAAGAGGTCATTGATAGCAAAGCCATGATGACCAAGAATATGCTGTAGTGTTTCATAAGCGTTACTGATATTTACATCTTACTGCTTTAGGGAGTTTTGATACAACGAGGTCGTATGATTCCTTTATCCACGCGGTTACAAGACTATTATCGAGCAGTTCGTAATACACATCGCTCCAGTGTCTCTTGTTCCAGTGCCAGGCAGGAGTGACAGCAGAATACTGTTCCCGAAGTTCCTCATTTCTTTCTGGAGTGAGTTTCAGAGCAAACCTTGGTTCGGTATTGCCTTTTATATCATGCTTACCTCCTCCTAACCACAGGCATAGGAATATCTTACCCTCAATGCGGAAGGTGATGATGTCATCCCCAAATGGCTGATCTTCGTTTACACCGTTGATGGAGAGTGTGTAATCTCTTACTTGTTCTATGTCCATAGCTATATCCATATTTATTTCATTTTACAAGAAGGTTTAGGGCGTATTACACGTTATTTAAATGCAAAGATACAAATATAATTTGTATACCTGTTGGATGAATTAATTTATTAATAATTTCTTTCAAAAAAAGTTGTACACGCCAATAATTTTTCGTATATTTGTAATGAAAATCAGTTTTTTACAAAAAAAACATCAATATACACAACTTTTATGCAAAATACGAAAAATTTCTTGACATTTGCAAGCGTTTCTCGAAAAATCTCGTCAACGAACGTTTTCGTTAAGCCGAGAGAAATGGCAAAATCCATTTTGCAATTTCCGAGACCAGGTATCCTCACGAGCTTAGCGAGTAAGGATTGGAAACCGACTTTTATCCCTTTTGCAAAGGCCAGAAAGCGTATCGAAACCGACTTCTCTCAGTTTGTGGGGCAGTTTATGCTAAATCGGAATTATGCCAAGCAACCAGCGGGGCTATTCGCCAGAGTCATCAGTAAAATTGCTTCTTTCACCACATTACAATCTGTCAATTATCTCTCAGGTAGACCTATTGGACATGTCAAATATGCTCTTGATTAATTCCGCCAACGGGTTATTATATATAGAATAAATATAGGATAAATAAGGTATAAATATAGGATAAGGAACGGGCTTACGGCGGGGCTGCTGGGGGGCTGAGCAATTCCTATTGCATCTACCTCATTAATTTAAACTGATGTATTTCAATCGATTGAAAAACCGATAAACATACACTAATGTTGCTGTAAATAGAAGGTCGGTGAATCCCTCCACCGACCTTTTCTTAAATTATCTCTAATTGCAGAATCTAAAACTATAACTTCTGCAACTTTAACGACTCCTTAAATTCTCTTGTGACATTTTCTGATGTAAGTTCCATATTCCTCTCAATTAACGAGGACAGCGCACTGATATAAGCCTCACCCATTAATTTTGTGATAGTTACTGCTGTCGTAGCTCCTATTACAGTACCGACAATTGTACCGGCACCAGGGATTAACTTCAATAGTCCAGTAACAATGGCTCTGCCTCCTACTACCGCACCAAAAACACCTGTGGCAGTTGCCACCAATGCTGACAAAAACGCTTTACCTGAATCAAGACCCATTATATGGCTAATGGACGCTAGCATAGTAATCTGAATTGGAACTAATGCGGCAGAATCTGCAAAAGGAAGAGGGATGGCACATGCGCTAGCAGCAGCTGTTGCAGCAACATTTACAGCAGTTCTTGATCCTTTTTGTTTAATCTCTAAGCTAACTTGTTGAGCTGCTGCGAATGCCTTTTTTGCCGCCTCGGGGATCAAAGCAAATGTAACATTGACTAAATCGCTCAGACCAAAAGACTTCTTTGTATAATCCTCATCAATTTCACAATCTTGAGCCAATACTGGGATTACCTGACATGCATTTTTAATATTTTCTCTACAGAATGTCACAAAAGAGGTAAACTTTTTTATGCACTTTGTAATAACTACAATTACAGGTATGGAGTTAGCCAATTCATTAATAAAATCAATTTCGGCTTGCTCGTATCTGTCTCCTGCATCGTTGATACAGTACCAAGCAACATGAATATGCTGATTGGGATCATCCGTTTTCTGTTGTTTAACAAAACCACGAAGTTCATTAAGGATACTCGAGTAATCCTGTAACTCAAACCCTTTAGTATCATATAGTACTAATGGACTGTCTGGCTTTTCAAACTTTGTTGTGTGTTGAGTCATTGGCTCACCCACACCCACTTCAGCTAAGTCTTCTCCGAAAATGGCGTTTAATAGTGTACTTTTCCCGACTCCAGTTTTACCTGCCAATAGGATGTTAACATGGCCAAGATCCTTAGCCCTTTCAAATCCATCAAGAATTTTTTCAGTGCTTATTTCTTCCATAATAGCTACTCTAGCCTTGGCTCAAGGCAAAAAACGTTAATACAACAAGAAAGTGGAGCCTCTCATCCGCCCATATTTCAAGATGTAGGGCCTGGACTCCCTGAATAAATAAAAATAAGGTTGGTGAAATGCTCCACCAAGATGTTATATATGCTAAAATGCACATATACAAATTAATGGAGACTTACATTCAGCACTTTATTCCCATTTATTCAATCGTGAATTGTCCAGATTCACATCTTCGGAATAATGCGCAAATGCGTCTTTCTTGATCATTTTCTACTCCTGAAAATGACGATGCAAAGATACACATTTTTTTTAAATCATTCATTTTTTATCAACAACCATGCTTTTTTCATATCCACACATTTCGGGTATAAATATAGGATAAGGAACGGGCTTACGGCGGGGCTGCTGGGGGGCTGAGCAATTCCAGAACGTATATTAATATGTTAAATAATGTTAAATCTTTATGCCTTGGGGTTCAAAAAAAGGCCTTTTTCACTCTAGTATGTAGTTAAAAAAAATTAAACACCCAATATTATGAAAAAAGTATTCCTTTGTTTGGCATTGATGGACGGAATTGTGGCCAATGCCCATGTTGTTGTTGACACCGTTGCTCATTATGATTCTGTTTGTGTTCATGCTGTCCAGATGGATTCTTCGAGCAATACAGTCACACGTTGTTTCCGCCACGACACTACCTCCTATATTCCCGATGGTCCTTGGAGCGTTTATTGCTTGCCGGAACCTTTTTTCCGCGACACCATTCGTGTTTCAGGCTTCGACACTGCCACACTCACTTCCGTAGAGCAACTCACCACGGCCTGGATCAACCTCGAACATTCCTGGTCGGGCGAGGTCACCGTCACCCTTACCAGTCCGAATGGATCCAGTATTTGTCTAGTACATGCCGACAGGAACATCTTTTTCGGCGAGCCTTACGGCCTCTGCGACCACTGGCTCTATGACAGCCTAGGGTGCGACCCCGCTTATGAACCTGCCGGACTGGGCTACACTTATTGCTTCCGCAGCGCTGGCCCCACCCGCACCTTTAGTTCAGCAAGGGTGCCGCTGGGCAACAGCTGCTACACCTACGACTCGTCGTCTTACGCCTTAGGCACTGGCTACTACGCAACTGATGAGAGCTTCAGCGCTTTCGTAGGCAGCCCTATCGACGGTGATTGGGTGCTCACAGTCACCGACAACCGGCCAGAGGACAACGGTTGGATCTTTGCCTGGGGTATCGACTTCAAGTATCGCAACGCCCCCCTCGACACCACATACCTCGATCTCAACACTGTGACCAAAGACAACACTGGATTGACCGACAGCATCGTCATGGAATTCGACGTCCAGAATTTTCAAACTGACGACAAACTCTTCATTGGCGTAAAGGGGATGCGTCGTGCGCTGACCGAAGTGGTGCCCACGGCTTCCAACCACTTTCGCATCAATCTTGGCACCGAACTCAGCCCATTGGCACTTTACGCTGTGTCCAGAGGAAATCCAGCACACGACATATTGCTTCATGACGTTCTCGTAATGGCATATACTGGCAGTCCGCAGGTTGAATCTATCGAAATGGTACAATACGACAATCTGATCATCTATCCCAACCCTACTACTTCAACCATTCACATCAACGGCGAAATAGGTCAAGTGGCGATCTACGACCACACCGGCCACCAAGTAATGGTATCTCAATCGCCAGATATAGATCTTAGCAGCCTCAGCAAAGGTGTCTATTTCGTGAAATCGAAAGGAGGGTTTGCAAAAGTAATCAAATTGTAGCCCATGAGTTCCTATAAAGAATAACCCGCAGCGAAGGTGATCTAATACATATTTGACTTGCCCGGCGGGCTACCTAAAACGCCTCGGAAATGGCAAAATGAATCTTGCCATTTCCGAGGCGTAGTATCTTTACCTCCCTTCGGTCGGTAAGATTTGGGCGCTCGGGAAAGGAATGAAAAAAATTTTTCTTTCCATTCCTCTCACTTTTCGTATCTTTGCAAATACGATTCCACTAGCTGGAATTGGCGTAATGCTATGAGTAGAAACAATCAGAACAAGAATAAGAATGCGCAGTTCATGGACGAAATGCGCCAACAAGAGGGCGTGAAGGAGTTGCGCGGCGGCGTACTCTACCGCGTGATAGAGGAAGGCGATGGCCAGGGCGAGTGAAGCCTCGCAGTGTGGTGACCTGTCATTACAAGGGCAAACTCATCAGCGGCCATGTCTTCGACCAGACAGATTGGAAGAAGGTGCCTGCGGCTTTCCGCGTGAACGAATTGATCAGCGGTTTCCAGATTGCATTGGTCAACATGCACATCGGCGACCACTGGGAGGTGTACATCCCCGCCGAGATGGGCTACGGCAACCGCGCCACAGGCGATATACCCAAGAACGCCACCCTGATTTTTGAAATCAAACTGATTTCGGTGTATTAATGGGCTTAGGGGCTGAGTTGTTTTGTAGCTTAATGGCTTAGTTGTTGACGCAACATCTCACCCCGGAACGTCTAAGCATCTAAGCATATATACAACTAAGCAACTAAGCTAATAAACAACTAAACTAATAAACTCATATACCCAAAGAACCAGCATGGATATTATCGTCGGATTCGGCATCATCATGGGATTCTGGGCCGCAAGCGAATGCCTGTCGGTGCTGATGGGGCATTTTGTGCCAGGCAGCGTGGTGGGCATGTTGCTGCTGTTCTTTGCCCTGCTCATGAAATGGGTGAAGGCTGAACGCATAGAGAAAGTCGCGCACTTTCTCACAGGCAATATGACCATCTTCTTCATCCCCGCCGTGATGGGCATCATGGACCAATGGGGTGTGATACGGATGAACTGGCTGGGATGGCTGGCCGTGATCGTGCTGACCACCATCTGCGTGATGGCGGCCACAGGCTACACGGTGCAAGGCCTTGACCATTTGCTGAAGAAAGGAGGCCGCAAATGATACACGAGATTATGATGAGCCAGCCCGTGCTGCTGGCACTCACGATAGGGGTGTATATCCTTGCCGTATGGATTCGCACTAAGTCTAAAATCATGCTGCTCAACCCTATGCTTATCAGCGTACCTATCATCATCACTATCCTCTGGCTCTGCCACATCCCGGCCCAGCACTACATCCAAAGCAACGCCATGATTAGTTTCATGCTCGGCCCCTGCGTGGTGGCCCTGGGGCTGACGATGTATGAGCAGAGGCACACGATACGGCTCTACCTTGTGCCCATACTCAGTGCCGTGTTGGTTGGCAGAGTGGTGGGGATATTGAGTGCGGTGGCACTGTGCAACTGGTTGGGATTGGACAAGATGATGATGCTGTCGTTGGAGGCCAAGTCGGTGACTGTGCCTATAGCCATGGAAGTGACCAAGGGCGTTGGTGGCAACACGGCCATCACCGCCATCTCGGTGGCTCTGTGCGGATTGTTTGGCGGCATCTTCGGCCCGCTGGTTCTCAAGGTGCTGCACGTCAAAAATCCTATAGCCTTCGGCGCAGCCATGGGCAGCGGCTCGCACGGCATTGGCACCGCCCGCGCCCTGGAGATTGGCGCAGTGGAAGGTGCTGTGAGCGGACTGTGCATTGCCCTCATGGGCGTGGCCACGGCTGTGCTGGTGCCACTGATAAATCTAATGATAAACCTTTAAAATTATAAACCGAGAAGCTGTTTTCGCTCAAAAAAACAAAAATAATACTGAAAAAACACCAATATTCACCTCAAAAATACATAAAGCAACACACAGAAAAGACTTTTAACACATTGTAACACAAGATAGATTAATAAAACCGATAACTACTATAGAAAAAGAGTTATATTATCGGCAAGCCAAGCAGAAAAATGGTAGTACTTTTGCAAATCGAAAGTTGAAGATGATTACATCACCAACCTAAACAAAAAGTATTAACTCATTTAAAAACAAAAAATCATGGCTACTATCAATGCTTGGCACATTATTTTAGGCGGTTTGGCACTGGCTTTTGTCATCTCGGCCTACTACAAAGTGAAAGATTTTAAAAGCAATAACGACAGCACTATCGACTAAAGGGCAATGGAACTCAGGCAGCTGAAATATTTTGTCAAAGTGGCCGAACTCTCCAGCTTCTCGGAGGCGGCGAAGGCACTGCACATCACGCAGAGCACTTTGTCGCAACAAATCAAGCAGTTGGAAGACGAGTTGGATGCCTCCTTGCTGATGCGCGACAACCGGCATGTGCGCCTCACCGATCTGGGCCAGGCCTTTCTGCCCCAGGCTAAGAAGACTCTGACCGATGCCGACACCACGATTGACAAGATTCGCAACGTGAAGGGCGTGGTAACTGGCCACCTGACTATCGGCACCACCTACACATTCTCGCCCATCCTCACCGATGTGCTGCTGCTCTTTATCCGCAAACATCCTGGTGTTAAAGTTAAAATCATTTGTCACCCTGTGGATGAACTGATGGATATGCTCAGCCGACAGGAGGTGGATGTGGTGTTCAGCTACCGTTCCACCGAGAGCTATCCCGACATTGAATCCTACTCGTTGTTCTTCAACTGCTTATCGGCTGTAATGTGCGACACTCACCCCCTGGCAAACCGCAAAAGCCTGACACTGGGCGAGTTGAGCAACTGCACATTAGCTCTGCCCGGCAGCGGATGGCAAGCTCGCAATGTGTTCGACTCTATGATTTCCAAAGGGACTAACAATTTTAATATTCAACTTGAGGTGAACGATATTGCTATGCTGCTCGAAATAGTATGTTCGTCGCACATGGTCACGTTGTTGTCGCATGCCACCATCAAAAGCGGCTGCGGCTTAGTGTCGATCCCCATCGAGGGCAACGACTGTCGCATGGATGGCTGCTACCATGTGAAAAGCGGGGTGTACATGAAATGCGCCGCCCGCGAATTTATCCGCATGGTCGATGACACGAAATCGCTCTATATCCGCAAAATGGATCTTTGATTTGGTGCGTAGTGGCTTAGTTGTTTAGTTGCTTAATGGCTTAGTCGTTGACGCAACATCTAAGCCAGAAACCCAAGAACAACTAAGCCCAAAAGCCAACAACATCTAAGCCTCTAAGCAACTAAACTTCTAAGCAAAACTTACAAACTCATAATCCAACATGAACTGGTTAGAAACACTATTTCTACAACCAGGCGTGGCAAACTCTGTCTTGCTTCTGAGCCTGGTAATAGCCATCGGATTGATTCTTAGTCGTATCCACATAAAGAATATTTCTTTTGGTGTCACATGGATTCTTTTCGTCGGAATCTTTGTGGGCCAACTGGGATTGCAGCTCGATGCCGAAATTGGCCATTTTGCCAAGGAGTTCGGACTCATCTTGTTCATCTACTCCATCGGCATCGAGGTCGGTCCCGGATTCTTCCAGTCGTTCAAGAAAGGTGGCGTGCTACTCAACACCCTGGCCATGACCATAGTGCTGCTAGGCTGTGCCATGATGCTTGTCATCCAAATGCTTACGGGCGAGGACAAGGCCGCCATGGTGGGCGTGCTCTATGGGGCCGTGACCAACACTCCCGGCCTAGGTGCCGCCCAGCAGACTTTCTCTGACCTCAACAACGGACTATCCAACTCACTATATGCCCAAGGCTATGCCGTGGCCTACCCACTGGCCGTGGTGGGCATCATACTCAGCATCACATTTCTCAAATGCTTCTTCCGTGTGGACAAAGCCGCCGAGGATTCGCTCTTTGAGGCCAATTCCGACCGCAATGGAGCCAACCTACAGCGCGCCAACCAGCAGAAAGCAGCATCGCAACAAGCCGAAACTTCAAAACCAGAAGACAACAAACCGCACCTTTTCTATATCTTCCTCGGCATTGCGTTGGGTGTGGTGCTGGGCATGCTGCCCATAGCCATTCCCGGCATACCGGTGCCCATCAAACTGGGTCTGGCTGGCGGCCCGCTGATTGTGTCGATACTCATCTCGCACTATGGCCCCAAGCTCCACATACCCACCCACACCACCAAGTCGGCCAACCTGATGATACGAGAGATCGGCATCTGCCTGTTTATGGCCGCCGTAGGCATAGGAGCCGGACAAGGTTTTATTCAGACCATCATGAACGGCGGCTATATGTGGGTCATCTACGGCTTTGCCATCACGGTGGTGCCCTGCCTGTCAGTAGGCCTGATAGCCCGCTACTGCTTCAACCTCAGCTACTACACCATTGCCGGCCTTATCTCTGGCGCCATGACCGATCCTCCCGCCCTGGCCTACAGCAACTCGCTCTGCTCCGACCAGCAGTCCAGCGTGGCCTATTCCACGGTCTATCCCCTCACCATGTTCCTGCGTGTGCTCATGGCCCAGATGCTGGTAATCACACTTTAGGTAAGATACTTTCATATATAGGACCACTACTGTCCCGTTAAAGTGGAATAATAGTTCTTTGAAATAATTGAAATATAGTCTTTTATACTTTAAATCAAAGGTGCGATGATTTGAATTTGTAATTTTGCAGACCATAATAGGATTTGCAAATGAACAAAGAAAAAT
>JAZLKZ010000029.1:0-5380 GCA_045597845.1 Bacteroidales bacterium
GTCAGCAAGAGTATGCTGAAGATGATGAAGGGCACAAGAAAACTGAACATCGCGCAGTAGCGATGGAGCAGCAATCCTAAAAGAATAGCGACGGGAAGTACGAATGGCTTGTATTTCTGCATCTTGTGCTGGTTCAACGAATTTGATTCTACATTTGGTATTTCCTGTATAGTGTTGACTGCGTTTGTTTTACAGCGCCTCGATGATTTTGCCTACCATGCCCGACAAGGTCTCGGTGGCTTTTTCGGCGGCGATAATCACGTCTTGTCCGTCGTTTAGACAATCTTCGGAGAGGTCGTTCGACTGGTTGGTGATGATGCTCATTCCAAAAATCTCTATTCCGCAATGGCGTGCAACGATGACTTCGGGAACGGTGGACATTCCAACGGCATCTCCACCAATGATTTTGTAGAACTTGTATTCTGCCGGCGTCTCGTATGATGGACCCGTACCTGCCACATAGACTCCTTCTTGCAAAGTTACCTGCATGGTGGATGCGATTTCGTGGGCAATCTTGCGGATTCTGCGACTGTAGGTGGTGGTCATATCGGGAAAACGAACGCCAAACTCATCCATATTCTTGCCTACCAACGGATTGGGCATAAGGTTGATGTGATCGGTGATGATCATGATGTCGCCGACTCTGAAACTGGGATTTACTGCACCTGCGGCATTGCTGACAAAAAGAGTCTTCACTCCCAGTCGCGACATTACGCGGATGGGAAATGTGACCTCGTCCATGGCATAGCCTTCATAGTAATGGAATCTTCCTTGCATGGCAATCGTGGTTTTGCCTCCCAGTTTGCCTACAATCAAGTTGCCCGAGTGTCCTGCTACGGTGGAAACCTTGAAATGGGGTATCTCTTTGTAGGGGATTACTATGCTATTCTCGATTCTGTTGCCCAAGGCGCCCAGTCCGCTCCCCAGCACAATGCCGATAATGTTCTCGTCTTCAAGATATTTGTTGCATCGCTCTTTGATGTAAAGAACGGCTTCGTCAATTTGTTGGATTGTCATGGTGTAAGTATTCTTGTTTTCGGATTTTCAGATTATTAGATTGTCAGATTCTTGGATTTGTAGATTATCAGATGTTGTTATGATTGGAGTCAAGATGTCTGTCAATCTGTTTGGTTGTTTGTCAGTTGGTCGATTCTTCGTTGTATCTCTGCCGCTTTTTCGTAGGCTTCTTCCTCTTCGTATTGTTTTAGCAAGGCTTCAAGCTCTTCCAAGGTTTCTTCTTGCTGGATGTGGCTTTTCTGGCTGGGACTGTTGTTCAGCAATGCGTTGGGCTCAACGCCGGCTTCGTTTATCACGCTGGATTCCATTAGTATGGGACATTTGTTCAGCAAGGCGAGCACAATGGCGTCGGTGGTGCGACTGTCAATCTTTTTTTCGTTGAATCCGTCGGATAGATGCAATGTCGCATAGAAGATTCCTTCTTCAAATTTGTCAATGGTAATCTTTTTTAGCGTAAGGCCGAACTCCTCCATCATCTTGCCGAACAGCTCATGTGTCATTGGCCGTCGAGCCGTAATTCCCTCTTGCGCCATGATGATGGCTTGTGCTTCGTAGTCGCCTATCAGTATCGGGATTTCTTTCCCGTTTTGGGGCGATGATATTATCAGTATGTAGGAGTTGCTTTCCGAAACGCCTTGTAGGATTTCCATGGGAAAGACCTCTGTGTAGCTCATTTTAGTTCAGTGTTTTCAATTCAACAAATCAACAAAAAACAGTTCACCAGCTTCTATTCACTAATCAGGTATTCCGTCAGTTTGGCTATGGCTTTTCCTCTGTGGCTGATTTTGTTTTTAACGTCCAATGGCATCTCGGCGAAGCTCACGGCAAATCGTTCAGGCATGAAAATGGGATCGTATCCAAATCCTTCTTTTCCATAGCGCTCGGTAAGGATGCAACCATCTACTCGACCTTCAAAATACTTTGGTTCGCCTTGCTCTATAAGGCAGACCACCGTCCTGAAATCGGCTTTGCGGTTGCATTTGCCTTCCATGGCGTCAAGCAACTTGTTGATGTTGTCGTCAAAAGAGCAATGCTCGCCTGCGTAGCGGGCGCTATAGACACCAGGCTCACCATTCAGCGCGTCCACTTCCAGTCCGGTATCGTCGGCAAAACAATCTGTATGTGTGCGTTCCCATACCCACTGTGCCTTCTGCAAAGCGTTGCCTTGCAGTGTGTCGGCGGTTTCTGGTATATCGCCCGAAAGGCCGACCTCCGACAGGCTGACAACTTCAATCTTTCCTTGTAACAAGGCACGTACCTCTTCGAGTTTATGCTTGTTGTTCGTCGCAAAAATCAGTTTTCTCATTGTATGAAGTTTTTTCTAAATGGTTGGTTGTTCGTTTTCTGACGGTTCTTCCTCTTCTTCGGAAATCTTGCGATGGATGCTGAACTCATATCCCAACGCGTCAATGGCCTTGAGGAATGTCTCAAGGTTGATGGTGTGATAGAGCCCTTTGGTTAGATGGCGTAGTCGGCTGGCTTTGCAGGTGATTTTTTCGCCAAGTTCCACCTCGTCCATGCCCGAAAGTCGCAACGCTTCTTCGAACTGTTCCGACAATGGTATTTTTGCGGTAGGAATGGTGGCGTCTTGTAGAATGTCGTAATAGTTTACCGTTAACCATTTAATCATTTGACGCAGAATGTCTTCCGCTTCAATTCTGTCGAGTTCCAGCGTTGATGGGAAGTTCAGCTGTTTTGTCGTGTTGAATTTCCTATTCTTGAAATGCAGTTCAAATCCTGGGTAGTATCTTACGGATACAACCCACCATTCGGGCTTCTTTTCGTTACGGCTGATGTTAAAGTTGTAGTTTGCCATATTGCTATGCGCTAATGATTTAGTAAGAAATAACTCTCAAATTTCAAATTGCCAGGACACAATTCTCCATTTTGCAAAGTTACAAAAAAATAATGAAAAAACGAAACGGGAATTCATCAGAAAATGAATCTCCGCTGCACATTTTTGATGACTGACAAGAATGTTTGCGAAACTCGCATCTCAAGATGCTCTCGGCTCTTTGCCAAGCCTTTCGTCTTCGCGATGTTATTCGTACCGTATGGCGGCGATGGGATCAAGATTGGCGGCACGTTTGGCGGGATACCATCCAAAAAAGACTCCCACAGCCGTGCAAACGCCAAAGGAGGTCAGCAGGGCGGAGCCACTAACTACGAATGGCAAATCGGCGACGCTTGTTACGATGGCTGAAATGCCAAACCCTAGCAATGCGCCTACTAATCCTCCCGCAAGACTCAGCACCACGCTTTCCAGCAGGAATTGTCGGAGTATGTCTTTGCCTTGGGCGCCTACGGCCATGCGGATGCCTATTTCGCGGGTGCGCTCGGTAACGGTCACGTACATGATGTTCATAATGCCCACGCCGCCCACAATCAATGAGATTCCTGCAATCAGCGCCAACACCAGCACGACGATGTCGAGCACTTTGTTGAGTGATTCCAGCTGGTCTTGTGCGATGGTTACTTCTATGTCGTCGGGCTCGTCTCCTTCCAGACCGTGGGCGTTGCGCATGCATCGCTTGATTTCTGCAACTGCCAGTTCACTCTCTTTTAGGTTGTTGGGAAGCAACTCGAAATAGTCGAAATATTCGCTTCCCATAAATCGTTTCATTATGGTGGTGTATGGGGCGTAGATGTTGTTGTCCATGTCTTGCCCCATGATTTTACCCATGGGTTCCAGTACACCGATAATCTGCATGGGAATGTTCCTGCAACGTATCGTTTGGCCTATAGGATTCTCGTGGTGTGTGAAAAGTTTGTCCACTACGCTTTGCCCCACTATGCAGACTTTGCTGCAGCCAAGCACCTCTTCTTGGGTAAACATTCTGCCATGTTTGATGTGCAGGTTCCCGATCTTTTCATATTCCTCCGACACTCCTACTATGGTTGTGTTTGTGCTGTTTGCGCCAAACACTACTGCGCACCCTGTGTTTTCTACGGGAGAGACGTATGCCACATGCCTACATTGATTTTTCAGCACCTCGTAGTCGTTTGCTCCTAAATCGCATCGACTGTGCCAATAGCCTCCTTCTCGTTCCCATGCCGCCGAAACTCCTATGGTGTTGGCTCCGAAACTGCTGAACGTGTCGTTCATATAGGTGGTAAGGCTCTTGCCGAGGCTCATCATTATGATTACGGACGAAATGCCAATAACAATTCCCAACATCGTGAGCATTGTGCGCATCTTGTTGCGACCTAATGCATTAAGCGATAACTTTAGTGTGTCGTATAACGTCATTGTGTAATCAAAAAATCAAATCAATAATATCGTCAATAGTATCTATGGCATCTATAATATCTATCGTATCTATAGTCTCTATTTCGTCTATTGCCTCTATAATTATTGTTCACCTCTCTCTTACTCTCGTTTCAGAGGATCTCTGTGTTGGGCGAAAGGATCTACAATATCGCTGATGATGGTGTCTCCTTCCTGCACGCCAGTTGCGATGGTGTGGACGTTGTCTTTTGCTCCCGTTGTAACTGCTATTTGTACAAGTTTTTTCCCCTCTTTTTTCCATACCGATGTCTCGGCATCGCTGTCGGTTAAGGGGGTGATATGGTATCCTTCGCGCTCAAGATTGTTGCGTAGTGTCTCGTCAATTGTGAGTTTTGTGGCAAAATAGGGAATCATCAATCCAACGCCTTTCTCGGTGATGATGCGTACGTTGGCGGTCATTCCTGGAAAGAGTTTCTCGTCGGGATTGGCGGCTCGGATGATGACGGTATAGGTTACTACGTTGTTGTTCGTAATGGGGTCCATGCGTATCTGCTGCACCATGCCGGTGAACGTTTCGTCGGAATAGGCGTCAACGGTGAAAGTCACCTCTTGGTCAAGTTTCACCTTTCCGATATCGGCTTCATCTACTTGCGCCTCTACTTGTACTTCTTTCATGTCTTTTGCAATGGTGAAGAGGTCGGGAACGCTGTATGCGCCTTGCACGGTTTGACCCTCTTCGACGTTCTTTTTTATGATGATGCCGTCGATGGGGGAGTAGATTTCTGCGTATCGCAGCTGGGTAAGCGTGTTTTCGTAGCTGCTTTGGGCGTTTACTAGGTTCGACTTTGCGTTTTCGAGGTTGCTCTCCGCTTGGTCGTATTCTTCTTGGGTGGCGGCTTTTTTCTCAAACAACGTCTTCACTCTGTCAAAATTACGCTGCGCCACGTTTAGACTGCTCTGCGCCGCTTGCTTGTGGGCTTGGGCGGTCTTCTTGGCTTCCAGTATTTCCGACTTGTCAAGTTCGGCAAGGAGTTGGCCTTTGTGGACGATGTCGTTGAAATCTACATAGAGTTTCTCTACAATGCCGCTGCCTTTGGTGCCCACCGTAACTTTATATACGGGTTGGATCACTCC
>JAZLKZ010000030.1:0-7069 GCA_045597845.1 Bacteroidales bacterium
AATACCGCCACATCAACTTCAGTTCCTTTGGCCCTTCTGCCGACGGACGAATGAAACCTAACATCAGTGCCTACGGCTACGCCACCGTCGCCGATCCATCGGGCGAACTTACATCGGCCTACGGAACCTCCTTTGCTTGTCCGCTTGCCGCTGGCTTTGCCGCTTGTGCTTGGCAAACCCGGCCAGACTTATCGGCCAAGGAAATGAAAAAAGCCATTGAACAATCGGGCGACCTATACCCCTACTACGATTATGCCTTAGGATACGGCGTACCACAGGCCGATTTCTTCTTGCAAGATAATCTCAAGAAAGAACCCACATTTGTTTTTCGCGATAGTGTCGATCGGGTCATCATCGAACCTTTACTCAACCAATGTTCAGGCACTTTCATGTTCAACAAGCAACGTCCCGACGGTACGCTTGTAACCTATTGCACACCTTACGAAATTCAAGATGTCTCATCGCAAAACACGCTCTTCTTTTACAAAAACGCGCTTGACAGTTGCACTTTGAATGTCTGGTTCAACGGCTACTCAGCCTCTTACAAGCTCCCCTCCGACTTTACACCCACCACGCCCAACAACACTTACACATCCACATTCTACCCCCGTCCCTATCCAGAAAATGTTAAAAGCGCTGACATAATAAATTACGCGGCATTTGTCTCCCAAGGTTCAAAAACAAGACCTTCCTTCTACTCAGGAACTCCCGACCAACGCGTTTCCAACTTGGGCAGTTGTGCCAAATGGCGCAAAGACATCTATTTCATGTATGGCGACAATTTCGGAGTCACGGTCACCGACGACAATCTTTCACCATGGTCGCCTTCAGGCCATTTGGGCTTCCGATTCATGCGCGCTCTGAGCAAGCCTTACAGTATAGGAATCGGATTTGAGTATAACTGGTCGCACTACAATTACGACAAATCCAAAATCAATACCGCCGATGAGCAGCTGGGCCTCTCCAATGTTCCTGGCATTTCGAAAAAGAAACTCAACATGCATCAGCTTGATCTTGAGTTGTTCCAACGTGTGCGGTTTGTCCCCGGCGGACTCACCAGCAAGGGATGGCATTGGGATTTGGGCATCTTTGCGGGCTGGAATTTTGCCAACAGTTACCGCATTGTACAAAAGCCCAACGATGGTATCGCAACCAAACAGACCACCAAATACAAGCTTGACGCCCCCTTGTCAGACTATCAGTTTGTCTTTGGCGCCATCACCCGCCTCTCCTACGATTGGATTGGTATCTACCTACGCTACGAATCCCCAATGGTGCATTCCAAATGCGACTGCAACATTCCACTGCCCGACCTTCAGGTGGGTATCCAATTCTGTTTCTGAAAACCTGAATATCTGAAAATCTAAATATCTGAATAATAAATAATCTAAAACAACAAATATTATGACACTCGAAGAATTCCAAAACGAATTGCGCCAGGGTATTCCTAATCCCCTACCCGCACCTCAACCTTACGACACCACCGTCAACCACGCTCCTAAGCGTAAGGACATCCTCACTCCCGAGCAGAAGAAACTCGCCATCCGCAATGCACTGCGTTATTTCGACCCCAAGGACCACGCTATGCTGGCTCCTGAATTTGCTGAGGAATTGCGCATGTACGGTCGCATCTACATGTACCGTCTGCGTCCTACCTATCCCATGTACGCTCGTCCCATCGACCAGTATCCCGCCAAATGCCGTCAGGCTGCCGCAATCATGCTCATGATTCAGAACAACCTCGACCCCGCAGTGGCTCAGCATCCCCACGAGCTGATTACCTACGGCGGAAACGGCGCCGTGTTCCAGAACTGGGCTCAGTATCGTCTCGTGATGAAATACCTCTCCGAGATGACCGAAGAGCAGACCCTCGCCATGTACAGTGGTCACCCAATGGGACTCTTCCCCTCTCACAAAGACGCTCCCCGCGTGGTGGTCACCAATGGTATGATGATTCCCAACTACTCCAAACCCGATGACTGGGAACGTTACAACGCAATGGGTGTTACCCAATACGGCCAGATGACCGCAGGAAGCTACATGTACATCGGACCGCAAGGCATCGTACACGGCACCACCATCACCGTCTTGAACGCAGCACGTAAGCTTGGTGGCGGCACCGCTGGCAAGCTCTTCATCACCGCAGGTTTAGGTGGTATGAGCGGTGCTCAGCCCAAGGCTGGCAACATCGCTGGCGTGGTTTCCATCACCGCAGAAATCAACCCTGCAGCCACACAGAAACGCTACGAACAAGGTTGGGTGGATGAAGTGCACGAGAACCTCGACGAGCTTTTTGTCGCCGTCAACAAAGCCCGCGATGCCAAAATCGCCCGCAGCTTCGCCTATCAAGGCAATGTCGTTGACCTCTGGGAATATTGCGCCGAGAAAGGCATCCAGGTTGACCTCGGTTCCGACCAGACCTCGCTCCATAATCCTTGGGCAGGTGGTTACTATCCCGTTGGCATCTCCTTCGAGGATTCCAAGAAAATGATGGCAGACCAGCCCGAACAGTTCAAGGAAGCCGTTCAGGCATCCCTACGTCGCCATGTGGCAGCCGTCAACAAGATGACCGCCCGCGGCATGTATTTCTTCGACTACGGCAACGCCTTCCTCTTGGAGAGCAGCCGCGCCGGCGCCGACATCTGGAACGCAGACCACTCCGCCTTCCGCTATCCCTCCTACGTTCAGGACATCATGGGACCCATGTGCTTCGACTATGGATTCGGTCCTTTCCGTTGGGTATGCACCAGTGGCAAACCCGAAGACCTCGACAAGAGCGACCATATCGCCATGGAAGTTCTCGACGAAATCGCCCAAAAATCTCCCGCTGAGATTCAGCAGCAGATGCGCGACAACATACAGTGGATTAAAGGCGCCAACGAGAACCACCTCGTCGTCGGCTCTCAGGCCCGTATACTCTATGCCGACTGCGAAGGCCGCACCAAGATTGCCGAGCGTTTCAACCAAGCTATCGCCAAGGGCGAAATCTCCGCACCTATCGTACTGGGGCGTGACCACCACGACGTTTCCGGAACCGACTCTCCTTTCCGTGAGACCAGCAACATCTACGACGGCAGCAACCGCTGCGCCGACATGGCAGTACAGAACGTTATCGGCGACTCTTTCCGCGGCGCTACCTGGGTCAGCATCCACAATGGAGGCGGCGTAGGTTGGGGCGAAGTGATGAACGGTGGTTTCGGTATGGTATTGGATGGCTCCGCCGACTGCGACCGTCGCCTCAAGCTCATGCTCTACTGGGATGTGAACAACGGCATCAGCCGCCGCAGCTGGGCACGCAACGAAGGCGCCATGTTCGCCATCAAGCGCGCTATGGACAGCAATCCCGACCTAAAGGTCACCATGCCCAACCTCGTTGACGACAAAGTTCTCGACAACCTGTTCTAAGCATCAATACTAAAGGTTGGACTACAGATCATGTAGTCCAACCTTCTTATTATTTCCAACTCAAAACTCTTAACTCATTATGGCTACAAAAGAAGTAAGCATTGGATTAGGCTCGGCAGCCTTTATCATGGGCATCTTTCTGCTTTTTGCAGTAGGTAAGTTCAAATCCTACGACCGCACCGTCAGCGTGCGTGGGCTTTGTGAACGTGAAGTAATGGCCGACCGCGCCATCTATCCCATCGTTTTTAAGGAAACCGGCAACAACCTGGCACAACTCTACGCAACCGTCAACGAAAAGAACGCCATCATCCGTCAATTCCTGAAAGAAAACGGCATTGAAGAGAGCGAAATTTCCTATCCCGCACCCAAGATTACCGACAACCAATCCAACAGCTACACCGCCAACGCGGCGCAGCGCTATGTGATTACCGCCGTTGTGAACGTCTATACTCCAAAGGTGCAGACCATCCTCGACATCCAAGCCAAGCTCTCACAGCTCATGGAACAGGGCATCGCCATTGGCAGCGGCAACGAATGGGAGAATCCCGCCATCTTCGAGTTTGAAGCACTTAACGACATCAAACCCGAGATGATAGAAGAAGCCAACAAGAACGCCCGTCAGGCCGCCGAACAGTTCGCTAAAGACTCCGACAGCAAACTGGGCAAGATCCAGAACGCCACCCAAGGCCTCTTCACCATCGAACCCCGCGACCTCAACACCCCCCACATCAAGAAAATCCGTGTCGTCACCTCCGCCACCTACAAGTTGAAATAAAAGACAGCTTTTCCCCTATCCGAGTGCAGAGCAGAGACGTTGAGGACATTCCTTTACCTCAACCAAAAAACTTTATTACATTGATATGCGAAAATAGCATGTTCTCTTATCGAGATTCATGCTATTTTTCATTAGGTATAGCACTACGCAAATACACTGAAAACAAGAAGTCTAACAACAGCGATTGCAACACAATTCATTCAATAACGATGAAATAAAACGATTATTTCGTCGTTATTTGTTAATCAGATACCACCACTTTCCATCTGCTTTACCACCAATCCGTTCGAGAAATGAAATCTTCTGGTTCTTGATGTAATTCCCTTATTCTTCATCTTCGCCTTCTTGGTCAGAACGGAATTCGAATACTAATTCAGAAGTTGGGATATTACACTCTGTGAACATACCATTGAGAATGCTGATCTTCGTGGCTGTACTATTGTCCGTCCAAACATAAATATTTGGAGCAAGTTCACGTCTCCACGATTCTGGCATAGTGCAGAATCCACTTTTCTCGTTAGCACATAACCATTCCAAGGTGGAACGCTTCTCAAGCAATATGTGTCCGCAAACTTGTACCAGCATTTCTTTCCACGTATTAACTGTATATCTTACGCCATGTAGAATGTAAGCTTGCAACTTCTTGCCCGTAAATTCAAAGTCTTCATCATCAAGTGAAGCCGATTCTGCCTCTTGCTTTGTCACTTCAAAGGTCGTGGAAGGCATTGGCCAAAGAGCCATAAACACCTGAAATAGATCTTGCTGACGTTGTTTCAATTCCACTTCAGTCCATTGCTCACAACTCTTCACATAGTTGTTCAGTCGGAACGCACTATCCTTAAAACCTTTGTCCATGTCCCTCTTTTCTACGAAAGTAAGATTACTGTACTGAGAGTTATAACCTGTCAGTGTAAGATTTGCCATAGTGTGCAGATACTGCTGATGAATACGTTCCCACTCTTCACCCAATGCTCTCTTCCATTTATCAGAGAGCGTTTGAGGCATGATATGTTCTATCGTAATACACTTTTCTGTCAGTTCCTTTACCACATCATGGCGTTCATTATTGTCTCGATTTTCCAAACGTTCCAAAATAAACATACGCTGATTGGCTGGCATCTTATAAATTTGACGCGAGATGAAATCACCTGCCACCTCTTCATCGGTTGGGAATACGGACGAGCGCCCTTTCTTAAGCAATACATATATAAGCACGTCAACATACGTTAGGACTTTATCTGATCCTGCTTTACTAATGTGGTTCAGCACGTCACGATGGAGTGTTGCAAAGACCTTGTTAAGAGCATTTGAAGGCAGATTGCAGATGATACGACGAGCCCAATATGCTTCAATTACATCAATCACTCTATATATTTCATCCTCGGTCATTCCTTCCTTTGTAGTATAGTCAAAGAAAGCCATAAAGAAAGGATAGGCAATCGTGGAATCTAAGGTGCGCAACTGGTTTAGCTTGCGATTCAGTTTCTCGGTACCAACGCACGCATTATCAATCTGACTATAAATACGAGCATATTGGTACATATCTTTAAGCAATGCCGCTCTGTTAATACCAATACTCTCTGCATATTCCTTAAAGATAAAATAGATTCTATCGATACGTCCAATCTTGCCTTGTTTCATGGTAAGGTAATCACGTACAAAAGAGGACGCATCGTACTTCGTATTTTCCTCAATAGGATTCCAGTAACGAGTATATAAATCATCCTGCTCAGTAGGAGTCAAAGACATCAGCAAATAGTTCCTGATCTTATCTGCTTCACTTAAATCAAGACCTGTAGAATTAAGGCTTTCGAATATCAACTGAGGATCATCATCTTCATCAAGACGGATATTGATTACCTCCAGTTTCTTTATTGTTTCAAATAACTCGTCTAGTGTCAGACCACAATGTGTGATTTTGTCAAAAAAGAAATCATAGTTGCGAGTTACATTCGATTCTTTGATGTATTGATCCTTTGGATTATACAACAAGGCATCAAAAGCCTGCATATCCTTCTTGATTGGCTTCAGTTTAACCTTGCGCTCATCCTCTTGATATTCATCTACAAGGTAACGCTTGAAAATCTTCTCAACCAACTTTGTGTCATCCGCTTCAAGCAGACCTTCCTTTTTTGCATTGACCATGGCAATGAGCATCAACGAAACCGTAGTGATTCGTTGCTGTCCATCGATAATATAGCGGTCTTCCGTTCCTGCCTGCATACTTGATACAATACTGCCAAAGAAATGACTCTTACGCTCACTATTGTGGAGTTTTATCAAATCTTGGAACAACTGTTCGCAATTCTCTTCTTTCCAATCATAATTACGCTGATATAGAGGAATGATGAATCTCTTGTCCGATCCATCGAAGAACTTTATTAATGGTTGGGCGTCACCTTTCATATTAAAATACAAGATTTAACGTAACACATAGATATCATATTTACATCTACCATATTAATATTTATATACATACACGTACTTACTCGATTAAGAAGCACACAATTCAACTATTGCAAATGTACATAATTTCTAAGGATTAACATCGTTTTTTTTTGTATTTTTCATTTCATAAGTTCTTATACGAAACACAACTTTTTGAGACAAACAAGTAAGTTGCGAAAGGTAAAATTATAGCCCGCGAAAGAGCCCAAAGTCCAAGAATAAGGCCTATTGCAGAAAAAAATGTATCTTTGCAGTTCTTTCCAATAGGGGAAGCAGAAATCCATCATTGTAATACGTTGTCATTTATCAAACAAACAAAATATTATGAATAGACTATTCTTATTGATTCTACCAATTGTTTCCTGAAGAGATAAAATTCCTGCAAGAAGCGGAATTGTACGAATGCATTCCTGAAGACAGTGTCGTAGTCAATCGCACCAA
>JAZLKZ010000031.1:0-5033 GCA_045597845.1 Bacteroidales bacterium
TCCGAAAGGTACGCGATGGGAGATTCTGCCTTGCGGGTGGACGCAGGTGTCGATGTCGCGTACAATGGTGCCTGTCTTGGCGAATTTCTGCATAAGATAAAAGTCTTCGCCGCCTTGCAACGGGGTGATGCCGCCTACGCGTTTGTATGCCCATGCGGGGAATGCCATGGCGCTGCCCAAGGCACTAAAAGCGTAGGGACTTTGAATCTCCAGAAGGTTGATGAGGTAGTGGCGCATGTAGCATTCGTAGCGTAGCATGGCACGGTCGGTAGCGTCTTCGCCACAGCGTGGGTGGTAGTAGGGTACGCAGAGTGCACTGGCAGAGGGATGTTGGTTGATGGTGGCAAGCAATCTTTCGAAGTAGTCGTCATCAAAATCAGTGTCAGCATCCATACTTACAATGAGTTCGTTGTCGTCGCATTGTTGCAGTATGGCTTCAAACAATACCTTCCGCGCCCAACCTACGCCTTTCTTTTTTCCGCTCCAACCTTGCCCGATAGAACTACGATCGATGATGTAAAGGGGAAGGTCGTCAACGGCATTAAGTAGTTTAAGGCTGGTTTGATTGTTTATATATATATTATATTCCCAACTATCATGGAAACAGGCACTAAAATCCTCGGGTTGGTTCACGCAGATATAGATAGAAAAGGTTTGAAAGGTCTGTCTCCGCAACCGTTCCAGCAGTGAAGGAAGGTTGTAGAGTTCATCCAAGGAGGGGATGGCTATGGAGATATGGGCGTAAGTAGCCACGCGATGCTGCTTTTAGAGTTTTATGATTTTATAGGTAATTCCATCTATCGTGATAAGATGGCATCCTGCTGGATAATCGCTTAGTTCTATGGTTTCTATGCCTTTCGGCGTTGCCAAATTCACTTTGTCGTTGGTGGGATTGGGATAGCAGTAACCGTAGGTTGCAGGCAAGGTTTCGGGACGGTCAATGGCGATATAGTTGTTCATTGTGAGCACTTCCTTGATGTAGTTGATGAGGGAATGACTTTGGATATTCCAATATTGTACAAGTTCTTCGGACGAAAGTTTCTTGGAAACAGATACTTCCATAGTCATTTCATGAATTCCGTGGTAGTAGTTCATATAGTCTTGTCGTCCGTTGTGGATTACATACCAGTCGCCACCAGCGATGTAGCCTTCGTTGCAGACGTCGGTGAAGATTGATGGGTCATACAAACGACAAGTATCCACAAATCTTCTGCTTACGTTGATCCACCAATTTTGGTCTTCGTGAGGACGTTGCCATGAGGAGAAACTGTCCCAGGGGTAGTTCATCACCTCGCTGCCACCGTGCAGGTTGGCGGCAAGGAGGAAATGGTGGTTGGATACATACGTTATCATTGCCTCGTTTTCAGGTTCTAAAGTGGGGTTGGATTCCGTAAAGGGATCGGGATAGTTGCGGTTGAGGTCAATGTCATTGGCATTGTAGCGGCGGGCGTAGCGAATGTTGTCGTTGCCGCCGAAATAGGTGCCGTCGGGATTGGAAAGAGGATTGATGAATATTTCTACATTGTCGATGAGCTGTGTCAGTTCGTCGTTGGTTCCGTAGCTGTTGAGCAGAGTATCTATGAGGTGCAGCATAAAATGGAATCCAGTCAGTTCGTCGCCGTGGATGGTGGCAGAGTAGAAAAACTCAGGTTCGTCTTCGTCCAACTCCACGTTGTCGGATATTTTTACGCATAGAATCAATCGGTTATTTATCGAAATGCCGATAGTGTCGAGGTGGCAAAATTTCAGGGAAATGGGTGGCGAATTGCTGCATCATGTTCACATAGGTCTCGTAAGTAGGATATCGGTTCCAGTCGGCCATCTCTTCAATGGTGGAGGCCATGAGCAGTGATTTAGCCTCATCGGGATTGTCTTTGGGTGGAAATGCGTCTGGTCGGATGGGCATTTGGGCCTTCAACGAAAAGGACAAAATCAAACAAACTGCGGAAAGGAGAAATTTACGCATAATGTTGAAAATAAATAGTATGTAAATATTATTCAAGCTCTTTTTGAGCTTCGGTTTGCAATTCTTGTACAGGTTCCGCTATAGTTGCTTCTGCCACTGGCATTTCTGTTTTTGGCGTGCGGAAAGTGTAGAGCAGGTTGCCAAAGAAATTCCAGATGGTGGTGACGGCGATGGCAATCAGCTTGAGCACATATATGCGCAGGTTGCTGTCCCATTCTGTGAAGAGAAATTTTTTGCAGATAAAAAGTGTCAGTGTATTGATTCCAAGACCGATAAGCGAAATAAGGAAGAAGTTAAGGTATTCTTTTCCAATCTTCTTGTTTTGGCTGCGGAAAGTCCAAACGCGGTTGAGAATATAGTTGAAAGTAGCCGCAAGCGTAAAACTGATCATATTGGCCACCAGGTCGGGAAGTCCTACAAGCTCCATGAAGATGTAGAAAAATCCGTAGTCGACAATCATGCCCGTGAACCCGACAACGCCGAATTTCAGGAACTTGATGACAAACTCTTTGAGAGTGGTGAGCAATTCCATGTCAAGAAAGAATTAAAGCGACTTGGCTTCGTTGGGGTTGTGGATGATGCCGGTTTTGCGGATACGCTGCGGATTGGCCGGACGTTTGGGACGGCTGATGCGCGGCATGGGTTTCTTTACGCGTGGCAGGTATTTCGTTGTGCCGGGTTCGTTCACTTCCAAGCCATAGACTTTCTCGGTGTCGAGGTTTACCTTCACATGCCAGTAGTAGCTGCAGCCGCCTTCGGTAAGGATGATGTCCTTGGCGAAACGCTCTTTGGTGATGGACTCGTCCCAAATGAAGTTGACCCAGGCGATATGGTAGCCGTTGATGTCGGTGAAACCTACATATTGACGTGTGTATTTCTTCAGATGCTCATCGATGATAGGGCATTTCCCAGGCTGGTTTTCGTGGTTGCGGTTCACATAGGCGATGCGTTTCTGGATGAGACGTTCCGCCTTGGCGATGTCCTCTTCGCTGAGCGAATAGCGGCCGTCCTGACTCTCAACGGTGAAATCGACCTCCCAATCCTTGTTGAAGGCGTATCCGTGGTAGTTGCTACCTTGAATCTCTTCGCTGTCCCAAGTCTCAACGGGAGTGATGTATTCCTGAGCGTGAAGCAGACCTCCGAAAAGGACCACCATCATCGTGATTATAGTTACCTGTTTTATATTCATACTGTTATAGTTAATTCGGTTGATGTACACTACATTTGCTACTGCAAAAATACTCATAAAATGGCAAACACACAAATTTTGAGGGTAAAATTTTATTTTTCAGTCATAAAATGGATGAAAACGTTTGGTGGGGAAGAACGCAAAGTGTGCCTGAAATAGAAAAATCCATTGATAGTAGGACATAAAGAGGCGATAAATGAAAAAAAATTGTTATATTTGCATTGGAATAGTGTAGGCTTTCAAAGTTTCCGAGGAAGTCTTTATCTGTTTCTTTTTCAAAGTTTTGTAATAAAATAATTATTAATAATCACTATTGCTATGAGTAAATTTGTAACTGTAAAAGAAGCCGCTGACAAGATTCAGGACGGCATGACCGTTATGGTTGGTGGATTTCTTGGCGTAGGCAACCCCATCGCTTTGATTGACGCATTGGTTGAAAAGGGCGTTAAAGACCTTACCATCATCTGCAACGATACCGCTTATCCCGAAGTGGGCGTTGGCAAGTTGATTACGAACCATCAGGTGAAGAATCTTATCGCTACCCATATTGGTACGAACAACAATACCATCGACCAGATGAATGCCGGTGAACTTCATGTAACGCTTCAGCCTCAGGGTACGCTCGCAGAGCAGATCCGCGCAGCTGGCGCAGGTTTGGGTGGCGTTCTCACGCAGACTGGTTTGGGCACTGTTGTTGAAAACGGTAAGGAAAAAATCACCGTTGATGGCAAGGAATATCTCTTGGAGAAACCTGTCCGTGCAGACGTTGCCATCATTGGCGCCAACATCTGCGACGAGAGCGGCAACTTGGTCTATAAGGGCACTTCCCAGAACTTCTGCCCGATGATGGCCACCGCAGCCGACACTGTTATTGTTGAACCTCAGGAAATCGTGAAAACCGGCAGCATCGCTCCTGAAAACGTTAAGACTCCCGGTATTTTTGTTGACTACATCATTAAGAAATAATCATTATGGCAGTAAAATCTATGCTCCGCGTCCGTATGAGTGCAAAGGACGCCCACTATGGTGGAAATCTCGTTGACGGCGCTCACATGCTTCACCTTTTTGGTGATGTCGCTACCGAACTTCTCATCATCCAGGACGGCGACGAAGGCCTTTTCTGCGCTTACGACATGGTTGAATTCAAGGCTCCTGTATATGCAGGTGACTATATCGAGGCTTATGGTGAGATTACCCATGTTGGCAACACCTCCCGCAAAATGACCTTTGAGGCTTACAAGGTTATCAAGACCCGTCCCGACATCAGCGCTTCCGCAGCCGATGTATTGGAAGAGAAAATCTTGGTTTGCCGTGCCAGTGGTACCTGCGTGACTCCCAAAGATTGCCAGCGCAACAACAAATAGTAGCTTGCAGTCGTAAAATAAAAAAGAGGCTTCCCACGGGAAGCCTCTTTTTTTTTGTATGCTCAGCATAGGATAATCTGACTATAAGATTTATGTATCGAATTATTTCATTTTCACCAGTTTGGATTTGTGGGTAGCGGAGGGGGTTTTGATTTCGAGGATGTAGATGCCGGGGCGGCAGGAGGAGAGGTCGATGCGGTTGGCGACAAAGGGAAGGGACTGGCGCTGGCCGAGGGCGTTGATGGCGGAAACTTGGCGGATGGGGTCAGGACCCAAGTCGATGAAGACCTCGTTGCGTGCGGGATTGGGATAGAGCAGCGGTTGGCGCTGGCTGGGGCTGTCTGCGATGCCCACGGGGGCGACGTAGGGGTGCATGAAGTTCGTATCCACGTATTTTGCCACGAGGCCGCGCGACAAGCCGTTGTCGGGAATCACGATGTCGCCGAAAGTGCCACCGCCACCTAGCTTGCCCGTGACGTAGAGGATGCTGTCGTGGAGATAGACGCCACCAGGA
>JAZLKZ010000032.1:0-2245 GCA_045597845.1 Bacteroidales bacterium
AGTTGGACAGAAGATTGATGCTTGGCTGGAGATGGTCGCCTTGGATGGAGATGGCGCTGACGGGATCCACTTCCCATTTGTAGAGGACATGGCTCGCGGACTGGTCTTTGACAGACAGGGTGAAAGGCTGCCCTTCGCAGATGTTCACACCAGAGCCGGGACCGTCTGCCAACTCGAAAGGTGTAGCGTGAATTGTGGTTGGGTCCGACTTGCAACCGGTTATTTTGTCAACCTGTCGGGCGGAAATGGAGAAATCTTCGTCGCTGAAATCGATGTTGACGGCATCGCCCACGAAGGTCTGCTGCGTTCCGTCCATCCAAGACCACTCAATGTAGTAGTTTGGGCTAGAAGGCTCAACGGCGTATTGGTCGGAGCTGTAGGGGCAGAAAATGCGTGGCCCCGAGATATTGGCAGGGGCGGGAGGGACGTCCTTGACCTGCAAATAGACTACGGGAATGTTGCAATAATCATTGTTTTCTGCGGTTATCTTGTATATTCCTGCATCGTTGAAAGTGAATGTGATACCATCGGCATTTGCAAGGGATGAAAAACCAGTATAAGGGACATCGTCCTTGGTAATCGACCACTGACTTTGAGAGGCAGTTTGATCGGTCTGGAACTGGACGGTTTCACCTTTGCAGATGGTTTCCGCGTCAGCTTGGATGTGCAACTTGTCCTTGACGTGGAAAACCTTTTGGATGGGTCCAGTATGGCAACCCAGGAAATCGCAGTCAGCTTCTACGGTGATGGTGTAAGTACCTGTTTGCAACGCCCTGACATCAAGAATATTGTTGTTTTCTATTAGGATAAGACCCGTGGAAGGTGTGACAGACCATGTGTAATGAGTTGACCCCCATAACGGTAAGGAGAAAATCTGGTGTTCGTCGAGACAGATGACGTCGGGGCCTGTGATTTGCACTTAGTTGCTGATGATGGGAATACTGATGCTTTTGCGTGATTTGCAGGTGCAATCGCAGGTGGAAGCATCGAGATAGAGCGTTCCGTATCCGCTTGCAGGTGCGTTCCACGTCACTTCCACCTCTTGGGTGTGCTGCCCCGACTGAATGGTCCCTTCTGCGGGATCGACATACCATAGATAATCTCTGCAACTAGGTCTGTCGGCTTTGTATTTGACGGTTGTACCACTGCACACAGTGCCGTAGCAGGAGACTTCAAGAGGGCAGGATTTGCCGACAATGACTTTGATAAATTCTTCGCCATAGCACCCGCATTCATTATAGACTCGGTGACAGAGTTTGAATTCCCCCTCTTCCGTAGGGGTGAAGGAGAAAGTAGGGGCGGAAGAGAAAAACAAATCATTGAAAGACCAGTAGTAGTCCATTATGGCGGTAGTGGTTGAAGTGCTGTTGTCGATGAATGTGATGCTGTCTCCGACACAGACATTCAGCCATTTATCATCTGGGTTATCGGGGTTCACAACATACTGAGGTGAAGAGAATGAACTGATGTCAGGCTTGTCGTCGAGAATGACGCGCGTCTCGTAGGTGCATGTGCGCCCATCGGCGAAGGTGGCGACAGCCACGACAAGCCCTTCTTCGCCATCGCCCCAAGTTATGCGACATTTTCGGTTGTTGTCTTCACCCCCTTGAACTTGCCAAGCATACGAAATGGCATTGTTGCTGACGGCGGTGTAACAAATGGTGTTGCCCCGGCATGCTCGAATGACCTCAATTCCGCTGTTGGGATTTCTGTCGAGGTCGCAACTGGTGGCACTTTCGGGAATGATGACGAGGTCACATCTGTTTTGTCCATAGCTGTTGCCGACAAAAAACAAATTTAGCAATAAAAATATTGTTGCGAATCTGGCACAATGCCTATCTGTGCCAAATAGCTGAAAATAAAAGTTTTTCATAATTTTGGATGATTGTGATTGGTTATTGCAAATATACAAAAAAAATCAATCTCCCAAAAAAACTGATAAAAAAGTTAAGGAATTTTCCTTGAGAAGGTTGTATGAAAAAAAGAGGATGCTTTTTCCAAAGCATCCTCTTCTTTTGCGTTGAAACGAACGTTTTCGTTAAGCTGAGCGAAGAGATAAAACTTGTTTTAACTCTTCCGAAGCGAGAAAACGTCTGATGAAAAGAACAACAGACTTAAGCCTCAGCGTTCTTTTCGATAGCAAGTTTACCTCTGTAGTATCCGCATTCGGGACATACGTGGTGATACATTACCTGGGCACCGCAATTGCTGCAGGTGGTGAGCTGAGCTGCCTCCAGGCTGTCGT
>JAZLKZ010000033.1:0-25835 GCA_045597845.1 Bacteroidales bacterium
TTTATCTTGAAACATATACGACCTTTTTCTCTGGTCGCAAAGTTACAAATTCAAGTCCGTTGACTTCTAAAATTACTCGTAAAAGACTATATTCCTGTTATTTCAAAGAACGGTTAGCACACTTTAATGGGACAGTAGTGAGTTAAAAAATAAAAAAGGAAGAGTTTTAGTTTATTTGACACCTTGGTAAAATAATGGCACAAATCGAACAAAACATAAACAATCGCAATACTTTGCGGTGAAAAACAAAAGACAAATTACCACAAATGGTTCGAAAATGGAATGGTGTTGTTGTGCCTACTTGTTTTCCTTGAAGAAATAGTCGTTGACCTTGGCTTTGTAATATGGAGAAAGGGTAGGGGGGACAGATTTGATAAGTTCAATGGTTTTCTTCTGGAGTTGGTTGTATTTTTCCAAGTCGCCTTGCGATGTCTGATAGAGATCTTTTCCTTCGTTGCTCTTGCGCCGCTCTTCTTTTTCGCGTTGCATTTCTGCTTTCTCATGCTCCAGCATACGCGTTAAAATCTGCTGCTGACGAGAGATTGTCTGTTGTGAAATGGTCTTATTAACCAAATCTGTTTCAGTCTGTTCCATCTGGCGCATCAAATTGTCAATTTCCTTAGCCAACTTACTGTTCCCACCCGATTCCTCCTTGAGTTGCTGGCCATATTCCTGCATCATACGACGAATCATCTCTTGCTGCGCCGCCATTTTCGCAAACTCCTCACTCATAGAATTGTTTTCGCCAATTTTCTTCCTTCCATTGCCTTGTTGCTTGCCGTCTTTCTCCATTTTCTTCTTCAATGCCTCAAGTTGCTTGTTGAGTTCCTGTTGCATTTGACGCATCGATTTGGGAGAAGGTTTCCCTTTGCCAGGCTTGCTGCAACTACTATTGGGCTTGTTGCATTTTCGTTTGCAACTACCTTGCTTCTGCTGCTGTTGGTTCTTGCGCATCTGGTCTTGCATCTTATCCAACGATTCAGCCAAAATCAACGCCAAATTATTGAACGAAGTCATAGTATATTGCATTGATTTCGAAGCACTAGTGTTTTTATAGCTTCCGTAGAACGATTGATTGAACGAGAGCAGTTCCGACAATGAAGAACTCAGCATAGAATTGGCAGCGGAAAGATCCTTATTGATGACTGCCGCAACCGCTATCTGTCTTTTGGCGAGCTCGATCAAAGAATCCTCAACGCCCTTGAAATCCGACTTGATAAGGTTTTGATCTCTTATAATATTTTGGTATTTAGGATCTTGGATATAGATTGAAGACAAATCCGATATGAGTTGTTCCTGATTGAACGAAAGCGTCACCAGACTCTTCAGCAATCTGCGCACCATCTCGGCATCTTCGGCAAGATCCTCTTGCTCCATCTGCATTTCAGCTTCGGCTAGTTGCTCAGAGAGCTTGTCCAAATCGTCTCCCGCCTGCTTTTGATGTCCCGACGCCTCTTTCTTATTCCCCTTTTCGAGTTGTTTCTCAGCATTCTGCTGCGATTTTTCAATCTGTTGCTGCAACGCTTCGTCAACCTTGAAATCGGAAGAAGGGTCGAGAGATTTATAGTCTTTTTGTATCTCTTGAATGTCCTTTTTCAGGTCTTGAAACTGCTTCGAAAGTTCTTGTTGCTTTTGCATAAGCTGCTCGTTGTCTTTCGGTTTCGAATTGGCACTTTCTTTAGAAAGTTCGCGTTGTTGCTGCGAAAGCTTCTCAGCCTTCTGTATTGCCTCTTCCACCTTCTTTTCGGTTTCGAGACGCTTCATCAATTCAATATCTTGGTCAAGCTGTTTTTGCAGGTCTTCATTGCTGAGTTTCAATTGCTCCAATTGTTCCTGGACCTTTTTCTTGTCGGCTTCTTGCATCAGCTTTTCAATCTGTTTCATCGTCTCCTTCATCTCCTCGGTAAGCACTTCATTGAAAAGCCGTTCCAACTCTTTTTGCTTCTCAAGCAATTGCTCGCTCTGCTCACGATATTTTTGCTCCAACTTATTGTTTTCCTGAATCTGCTGTTGCATCTGATCCAACATCGAACGCACCTCTCGCTGTTTCTTGGCCAACTCTTCCAACTGCTTCTTATCCTGCCAATTCAGCTCCTTCTTGTCCACCAACGAACGCATGATATCGTTGATTTCCTGTTGAATTTTCTTAAGTTCCGACATAGATGATTCCGCATGTTCCATCGCTTCCTTGGCATTGCGATCCATAAGGCTATCTATCTGGTCTTCAGAAGGTATAACTAATTCGAACTGCTGCGATTTCGACGACTTTGGTCCATGAATGGCATCATTGTCCCACACCTCGAAGTAGTAGCCGAGCTTGTCGCCAGGAGCCAAAGAGAGTTCCTCGAAATTGAACGAAAAATAGAATTCCTGTGATGCCTCCTGCGTGATACCGATAGGATAGTTATACGTGGCAACAGTATCACCCGCATTTGTCTTCACCACATTGAATTTCAACTTTGTAAAACCATAATCGTCCTTAATTCTTCCCCTAAAGAAAGCTCGAGATTCGAAAGTGGAGTCGGCAGCCTCAGCAACAACAATCATCGGCGACATGTCATCAACAACAGATACGTTGAAGGCTAGCGTATCGCTTGTTGCAATACGGGCGTTACCAACAAAAAAAGCATACGGAAACGACCTCATTGCACTATTCACCACCGACAACCTACCATTGTCATCAGGGTGATGAGGGGTAAAGTGCGACAAATTCTCATCCAAACTATTTTCTATCGCAAAATACAACGTATCAACATCTTTAGTTTGAAATACCCATTTCACGACCGTACCTATCGGGACGGTAAAAGTACCTTCATTCGAGAGAGTCTCATTTAATCGGTGAGTATAGGCAGGGTAGGAGAGAATCACTTGGAAATTAGCCACCACGGGCTTGGGGTAAACCTCCAATTTATAAGGTTGCGACGTTACACCGCCTGCCTGCAAAACAAACTCGCAAGAGCGCTGCACCGTCTTGAAAACATAGGTAAAATGACTCTTGTCAACGGCATGCATACGGTACGGATTGCCCTCCACAACCACGAAAACCTCATCAGGAACGGTATTGCCGTCGATGATGACTTGAAGCGGAAAATCCTCATGTTGTGTTACAGCAAGGCTCTTATTCTCAACAATAAACGAAAATGGCGCAGGACGCTCGTAATAGGTTGCATAATTGACAATTCGCTTTGAAGGGCCAGCGATAAAAGAGGGCACAATCAGCAACAACCCCACAATAACCAGCAACGGCACAGCGGCATACTTCACATACTTCTTATTGGCTGCAATATTGATGGCATTCTGAAACGGTACAGGTTTCAGCGCACTGGTTTTCTGTGCAATACTTGCCTGAAGAAGTTCATCACTCACAGCCGAACCCATTTGCTGAAGCTGCAAAAGATTCAGCAACTTATCCTTTACTTCAGGAAAATATTCGCCAATAATGCGCGCCGCATCTTCATAAGAGATACAATTGCCCATACGGTGCATCTTCAGCAACGGCGCAACAATATAAAAACCCGTAACAAAGAGGAAAGCCGCAACAAACAACCAAAACAGGATAGCGCGTAAAACCGAAGAAAGATAACCAAAATGCTCGACACACACAACAACAAGAAACAGCGTGAGCATAATTGCCACAGCCAAAATGACGCCTTTTATCACCCTGTTTTTGTAATACTTGCGTATAAAGGCATCCAGACTTTGTATAATCGAACTGTTATCCGTAGAATAATATATTGACTTGCAAAGTTACGAAAAAGAAAGAAAGGGAGCAAGCTGCAAGCATCATTATTTACCCAAAAAGTCAGCGATTTCGTCCTCCTTAATGTTTCTGTAATGATAAGTCTCTACTGGCGCGCCATCTTGCAAAAGCATAATCAACGGCCTGTTGCCATAAGTCATATAAAGGAACGCCGTATCATTTACATAAAAAGGATGGTAATCCACCGCTACCGTATCCAGCGATTGAGGCACAAGGTAAACAATTGCGTTGCTGTCAATGTGATAGCGTTTCTGGAAAGTCTCTATTTTTTGCATCGCCATCTTGCAGTACGGGCATTTGGGAGTAACAAACGCCACCAATCTACGACCTTCTCCCAAGGAGGCCTGCTGGTAGATTTCGGAAGGCTGGAAATGCTGTTCGTAATACTCTTCGTTATAAGGAGCACCTTTCTGCTTGAACATCCAAGAATCCAGCGGAGAAAAGATAAATACAGCGGCAAATGGCGCAACGATGGCAATTACCCAAAGATACCACTTGGGACGCCACTGGAACGAAGGAACCGGCCGCACCAACATGGTAAGCAAAATCAAAATAGCATTCTTGATGATGGATCTGACGGGCGATATTTCTACCAGGCTGCCAAAGCACTGACAACTGTCTGTGCGTCCGATCAATGCCGTATAGCTCAAAAAAATAGTAAAAAGCAGCAACACCAATAAAGTAACCGTCGTAGTAAGACGATTGCAGAGATTGGAAACCAGTCCGACACCCAAAAGGAACTCGCCGGCTATGCAGATTCGCGCCAAGATAAAAGCCCAATCCATGGAAAAGAAGCCAAAAGAATAGACATAAACCTCAAAGCGATCAATGCCGATCATCTTGGCCACTGCCGAAAAAATAAAGACAAGACCCAAAAGGATCTTGAGAAATAAAAGTATGATTTTTAGAGCTTTTGACATATTGAAACGCTATTTTATTAACTCAAAAACAAAAAGAGGGAACCGAAAAACAGTTCCCTCTAATCTGATACTTCATAAAATTATTCAGTAGCGCAGGAGGCTGAAACATTACCACCAAATGCTTCTACTGGAGGAACGAAATCTTTGCACTCAGAAGGTTTCATTTCACCAGCGTCATAAGATACTGAAAGGCCAGCAACTTTAGCAGTACAGGTGCATTGTTTTTTGCAAGAGGTAGCAGCGAGGCTAACCAATGCGATTGCGCAAAGAGCGAGAACGGTTTTTTTCATTTTTATTTGTGCCTGTTATAAACCATCGGCGCATCGGTTTTTGATTTACAAGGTGACCAGCCTTGAGATAGTGTTTGTGTTGTCGAGAAAGAGCGGTCAAAATAACCTTTCGGCTAATCTCTTTCGAGTACAAAAATAAGAAATAATTGTCAAATAAACGACATTTGACAACAAAAAAATCTCAGATTAATGACTACCACCACTTTATATGAAATAAAAAAAGAAAAATAAAGCGGAATTATTGCTTAGCGCAATAATTCCGCTTATAAATCAAGATACAAAAACATCAACTTTTGTAGTAGTCGCGCAATATATTCACGAACATATTGCCTGGCAAGATGCGCTTGATGGCCACGGAAAGCTTTTGTTCGAAATTCGCCACCACATAACGCAGTCTTGGTTTGCGGCAATCCACAATCTTGGCTATGGTTTGAGCCAATATTTCGGGCTTTAGGCCGCCGTTTTCCTCCTTTTCGATAATTTCCAAGGAGTGCTTGAAAACAGGTCCGTAGGCGGGATCCTGAAGCGTTGCTTGTGAATTTTTGCGCGAAGCCGTGAAATTAGTGGCAAAATCGCCTGGCTCCACCATCGAAACAGAAATGCCAAAACGTTTTACCTCGGCGCTCAGCGCCTCTGAAAAACCCTCAATGGCAAACTTGGAAGCGGAATAGAAACCCTGGTAGGGGAGACCCATAACGCCGCCGATGGAACTTAGATTGATAATCTTTCCATAACCCTGTTTGCGCATGTAGGGAAGTACCTTCTGGCACATGTTCACACAACCCATAAAGTTGGTTTCCATCTGTACGCGAATCTCGTCTTGGGTTGCCAATTCGAGCGAACCGCCAATACCCATGCCGGCGTTGTTGATAAGCACATCGATACGACCTTCCTTTTCCACAACAGCTCGCACCTGCTCAGCCGCCGCTTCCGCATCTCGAACATCCAATTTCAAGAACTTGATACTGTTGTGCATGATTTCATGCCTGCTTGTGCCATAGACAACATTACCTTTGGAGGCAAGCAGCTCGGCAGTGGCCTTGCCAAAACCCGAAGAGGCGCCTGTGATGAGAATAACTTTGGACATGGAAATTGTAAATTGAGACTTGACAAATAAGAATTATTGCTGAAGCGAAGAATATGACTACAGCGTAACGCAAAACAACGTGAAGGATACACGGATTAGATAGACTTGCCAAAAACGGCGCGCTGCATCAGTTCTTCGGCCTGATACTGTGTGCTCCAAATCTTTATGGCTTCGTTTCCCATAATCTGGGGATTGGTATAGGCTTTCTGCACGTTGAACTTGATGGCATTCTGATTCATCTCACAATAGTAGATGGAATGCACGCCACGTTTCTGCCAATCGGGATGAACACCGTTAAGCAAAAGGTCGATAGTGTCGAACTTGTGCAAAGCGCGCAGAATATGATACCATCCGAAGGGGAAAAGATGACCGTTGGCCTTCTTGTAAGCGTCGTTCAGACTGGGTATGCTTAAACCGAAAGCCACCAAGTTGTCGTCCTTGTCCACCACAAAATTGGCGAAATTGAGGTTTACGAACGGGAAATACTCGTTGATATAGACATCTATCTCCTTCTCGGTAAGAGGCACAAAATCATACAAATCCTTGAAAGATTCGTTGATGGTGAGGAAGAACTTGCGCGCATAGGGATAGATTTCCTTGCGTTTCTTGAAACGGAGCAGCTTCAGCCCGTATTTTTCCTTCACAAGGCCATTGATGCGACCCACTTTTTCGGGAATAGGCTGGTTGGCCTGCATCTGGTACTGTTGCCAACGGCATTTGATTTCGAAACCCATCCGCTCCACAAAATCGATATAGTATTTTGGATTGTATAGCGTGCTGATATTCTGACGTTTATCGAAATTGTTTATCATCCAGCACTCCTTATCCATATCGGTAAAGCCGAAAGGACCTTCGATTTCATCCATGCCATGCGCCTTGCCAAACTCAGCAACCTTGTCAATCAAAGCCTTGAAGACATCATAATCCTCAATAAAGTCACACCATCCGAATCGCACAGCCTTCTTGTTCCAGTGTTCGTTGCAGGTGCGATTGATGATAGCCGCCACGCGACCCACGATTTGCTTGTCGCGATAGGCAAGGTAGAGCTGTAAGTCGCAATGTTCCAAAGAAGGATTCTTTTTTGTGAGCAATCCTAACTCGTCGGAACGCAAAGGAGGGATATAGGTAGGAACATTTTTGAAAAGTTTGTTGGGAAAATCGATGAACTTGTTGAGTTCGCGACGACCCTGAACCTCTTTGACGACAATATTACTCATAATTCCTGTGATATTGAGTGAATAGTGAATAGTGATTTGTGAATAGGCTCTTTTCACATATCATTGGTCACTCCTATAATATTTGCAACTTCTTGAAATTCTGATAGATTTTGTCAACGGCATAATCGACCTGCGCTTTGGTATGGGTAGCCATGAGTGCAACGCGAATCAATGTATCCTCAGACGGAACAGCAGGAGCGATGACAGGAGTTACAAACAAACCATCCTCCAGCAGCATGTGCGTGAGCATGAAAGTCTTGTCGTTGTCACGCACGAACAAAGGAATGATCGGCGTCTCGGTATTGCCGATTTCAAAACCTAAATCCTTAAAAGATTTAAGCGCATAGCGGGTGATGTCCCACAATGCCTGCTGGCGCTCCGGTTCGGAGCGCATGATATGCAATGCCGCCAATACCGATGCGGTGGATGCAGGGGAGATGGAAGCGGTGAATATATACGGACGCACATTGTGCTTCATCCAGTTGATGGTATCTTTGTCGGAAGCGATAAAACCTCCAACGGAAGCCAACGACTTGGAGAATGTGCCCATGACCAACTCCACATTGTCCAGCTGGTTAAAGTGATCGCACGTACCACGACCTTCGCGGCCAAAGACACCCAAACCGTGCGCTTCGTCCACCATCAAAGTAGCCTGGTATTTGTCACATAACTCCACAAGTTTGGGAATAGGGGCCACATCGCCTTCCATGGAGAAAACGCCATCGGTTACCACCAGCTTGGAAGCCTCGATAGGACAGCGTTGCAAAACGCGTTCGAGATCCTCCATATTATTGTGCTTGTATTTATAAGTGTTTGCAAACGTAATCTGTTTGCCTTCCATGATAGATGCATGGTCGCGCTCGTCGTAAATCACATAGTCGTTACGACCCGTAATACAAGGAATTACACCCGAATTGGCCTGAAAACCTGCCGAAAACAACATCACGCCATCCTTGCCGGTAAATTCAGCCAGTTCGTCCTGAAGCTGAATATGGATATCGAGTGTTCCATTCAAGAAAGGGGAACCCGCACAGCCAGAGCCGTATTTATCAATAGCCGCCTTTGCAGCCTCCTTAATCTTTGGATGGTTGGTAAGCCCCAGATAGGAGTTTGAGCCAAACATGAGAACTTTACGACCATTTACGAGAACCTCAGTATTCTGCTCGGAAGAGATGGGAGTAAAATAGGGATAAATACCTTTAGCTTTAGCTTCTTGGGGGGCTGTATATTGAGCAAGTTTCTTCTGTAACGGTTTCATATATTTTAATATATTTTTACAAATAAATACTGAACACTAATTTGCAAAATAACAAAAAAAAATTCAAATAATCAACTATTGTTTAGATAAAATATCAAATATTTTTGATGTCAATCGGCTGGCGCCAATTCGAAAAGTTGATTTTTCCAAAAAATTCGTACCCATTGCATCTTGAGCGAGCTTGGCATACTCCAACGCCTGTTCTGGAGTGGAGATGCCTCCGGCAGCCTTGAAACCCACCATCTTACCTGTATTTTGGAAATGCTCACCGATAACTTGCAACATGATTTTCGCCGCATCGATGGTGGCGCCTACTGCAATCTTTCCTGTTGAAGTCTTGATAAAATCAGCTCCCGCCGCAATGGCTATCTCCGACGCTTTTCTAATGTTCTCGGATGTCTGCAACTCTCCCGTTTCCAATATCACTTTAAGCGTATTACGCCCAGTTACCTCACGAATAGACGCAATCTCATCAAATACACGTTGGACGTCGCCCTCCAACAAAGCTCCTCGGGAAATGACCATGTCAATCTCATCGGCACCCTCATCAACGGCATATTTCACCTCTTGCAACTTAATAGATAGGGGAGACTGCCCTGAAGGAAAAGCTCCAGCTACCGCGGCAACACGAATGGCGGAATCAGCCAGCAATAGCTTTGCCCGGCGAACGAAAACAGGATAGACGCACACAGCGGCTACTTGCTGCCTACCCCCCAACTTACTACACATCGACAAGCAATTGCTGCACAATAAGTCAATTTGTACTTTTGAGTCGGCTCCAGATAAAGTTGTATTATCTATACAATTGTAAATTCTTCCCAAAATATCGAGGTTTTGGGAAGATTTTGCCAGATCGGATTCCATGGATAATTTTACAAAAGTTTATTGATTTTCTCCACACGGCGCTGATGGCGACCACCTTCGAATGAAGTTTGTAAAAATTCATTCACAATTTGCAATGCATCCTCGGTAGAAATGAAGCGAGCGGGGATGGAAACGATGTTTGCATCGTTGTGTTGACGGCCCAAATGAGCGATTTCTGGAGTCCAACTCAGCGCACAACGAACATTGGGATATTTGTTTACGGTCATTTGTACACCATTGCCGCTGCCACAAATCACTATGCCACGTTTATAAGTACCGTTATTGATGGCGCTACCTACCTTGTGGGCAAAATCTGGATAGTCGCAGCTTTCTTCGCTGTCGGTGCCAAAATCCACAACTTCAAAACCTTGTGATTTTAGGAAATCTATTACCTTTAATTTTAACTGGAAACCAGCATGGTCACAAGCAATGGGAATAATTTCTTTCATATTAAATGCATTTATTTAAAAGCAAAATTACACTTTTTATCATTATCATACATTGTTTTTTTATGGACAAAAAACCGCTATAAACAGGAATTTTTGATAAAGTGTTAATAAATGTGCAAATTAAGTGTTGAAAACCTTATCAATCATAGTTAATAAAAGATTTGAAGAAAAGCAAAGTTGAAAATCCACCAGTTGTTGACCACTTATCCACATTTTTACACCAACATAACTATTTTTTGAAAGTAAACAAAAACCTGTTTATTACACAATCAACAAGGTGTTAAAAATTATATAACAATATAAAAATCAATAAATAAAACAATAAAAACGAGTGTATAAAAGAGGATAATTATAAACCACAAAAAGCATGAAATAAGTTTTTAACAGAATCAACAACCATTAAAAAGAAAAAAAATTAAAAATGAAATAAAGAAAATTCACTATAGAAAGTTTATTGAGTTTTCATTTTTATAATCTTTTCTTGCAGCAATATTTTTTTAAGTTCGTGTACAAATGAGCCAAATTTTCATAGTTCTTGGAACGCATTTTCGGTCAATATTTATTAAAATAATGTAACAAATAATAATAACATTTGAATAATGGGTATTTTTTCGTAAATTTGCAGTTTAAACTTTAAGCTCGAAAGCAGATTAATTTGTTGAGAGCTATATAAAAAACATTGTTACTTTCTAACTACAATCACTATGGATAGAGAAAGCCTTAAACAAGCCATTCTGCAGTTGAAAAAGGAAAAAAACGCTGTTATTTTGGGACACTATTATCAACGGGACGAAATACAGGACATGTCAGACTATATAGGCGATAGTCTTGCATTGGCGCAAGAAGCGCAGCGTAGCAAGGCAGACATCATTGTATTCTGCGGTGTTCATTTTATGGCCGAAACTGCCAAAATACTCAATCCCGACACAAAAGTTTTGTTGCCCGACGTCACTGCCGATTGTTCATTGGCGATATCTTGTCCAGGCGAAGCTTTCCGAAAATTCAAAAAAGATCATCCCGACCACTTGGTGATTTCCTACATCAATTGCTCCGCCGAAATCAAGGCTTTGTCGGATTTGATTTGCACATCAGGAAATGCCGAGAAATTGGTTCGTTCGTTACCCGAAGACCAAAAGATTATTTTTGCGCCCGACAAAAACTTGGGTGGCTATATCAACAAAGTAACTGGCAGAAATATGCTATTGTGGGATGGCGTTTGCACCGTTCATGATGCGTTGAAGGCCGAGACTGTGACAGGATTGAAAAAACAATATCCCGAGGCCAAGGTTATCGCCCATCCCGAATGCAACAAAGAGTTGTTGGGAGAGGCCGATTTCATCGGTTCAACCAAAGCAATGTTGAACTACATTAAGAGCGAAGGTCGCAAGCAGTACATTGTGGCCACCGAAACTGGCATCCTTTATGAGATGAAGAAAAATAATCCCGGAGTGGAGTTTATAGTTGTGCCGAGTGGAAATGGATGTGATTGTGCCGACTGTGGCTATATGAAGCAGAACACGCTTGAAAAATTGTACGATTGCCTTAAAAACGAGACCCCTGAGATAACATTGCCTTCTCAACTGATGGAAGATGCGCGCCGACCCATTGTAAAAATGTTGGAAATGTCGCGTCAGCTGGGAATAATAAAGTGAATATCGATTTGAGAATTGTTGATAACCCATAGATGTTTCACGTGAAACAATTTTGAATATGGAATTTGAAGTTAGTAAGCCTGCAGAATTGTTGGTATTCCTGTTGGAACGGATGCCTCAAATGAATAGGACGCGAGCAAAGGAAATGCTGGCGCATGAGGTTAAAGTTGATGGAAGAAAAGTGACGCAATTCAATTATCCTTTGCAGCCTGGAATGTTGGTGACGATAGAAAAATGCAACTACAAGACTCGTTTCGCTCCGCGTGAGTTGGATATTGTATATGAAGACAATCATCTTGTGGTGGTCAACAAACACGAAGGCCTATTGTCCTATAGCAAGAAAATGTCTGAAAAGACGGTCATCTCGGTACTGAACAATTACTTTGCCAAGACGCATCAGAGTTGCCATGCGCACATTGTGCACCGTCTCGACAGAGATACATCGGGTTTGATGGTTGTGTCGAAATCAAAGGAGGTTTCTCAATTGTTTGAAAAGGATTGGAAGGAGCGTGTCTACGACAGGGCATACGTTGCGGTGGCATGGGGAAAGGTGGAACCTGAGAAAGACACCATCACTTCTTGGTTAACGGATGGTGAATTCTGCGTACTCTCCTCACCGGAGGACAATGGAGGGAAAAAGGCAGTGACTCACTATGAGGTCAAACAATGCAACAATCATTTCTCGCTTTTGGAACTTCGACTTGATACTGGAAGAAGAAACCAGATCAGGGTGCATTTGCGAGAACTTAAGCATCCTGTGGTACATGATCCCATGTATGGCTACAAAGATGACCGTGCCTCCATCAATCGATTGGCGTTGCACGCTTTCAAGTTGTGTTTTTATCACCCTATAACGCGAAAACGTATGGAATTTGAAACGCCATATCCTTCCAGTTTCTTGAAATTAATGGAGGAATAGTCCATTTGCAAAAATAATATCCTTCAATATCCGTTATAATTTATACATGAAGAGGTTTGTAAAAAATATGGTATGTTTTTTTGCGCTGCTCTGTATCGGCAGAGGTATGGCTGTGGCGCAAGATGACTCTACCCAGACGAAATCGAAACTACAACCTCATTTTATGGTTGGTGCTGGCGTGTGGTCGAGTGGGGGAGAGGTGAGACCTTATACCACCACTGGGGCGCAGTTGGACTACTCTTTCAACGACAAGTGGACCGTTACGGGAGGTTTCATGGTCTATAACGAGTGGAACCAGAACCATTACATGATTCAAGGTCGCAGTCCCCGTTCTTTTGCGCCACGCAAGAACAGCTCCTCCTTGATTGCGTTGAATGCTGGCGTGCAGTACAACTTCAATGATCGATTGAGTCTCGCCTTTTCGATATATCACCTGGGAGGAGAGATAATACCTTGGTGGATGCCCACCACTAGCGTTCCCTTAAATGTGAGCGTTACCGGGTTCTCCGCCGAGCTGCAGTATAAACTGAGAAACGACAGTTACCTGAACTTCTATCTTTCCTTTTATAGAGACAATTTAGGTACCATGGGCATCCCGCTGTATCCATTCTACCATTCGCCGTGGTACATGAACAGAACTTTGCAAAATCCATACGCCCCATTTTTCAGAGGGTGGTGCTATTATTAAAAGAAAATCAACAAGAATTTGAAGCTATCGTTACTTTTGTATAATACCTCCATAAAGCAAAAAAAATTATAATAACTACAATTCATCAGAGCAAAAATGGAATATAATTCGCAACGTGAAAAACTTACTTATTCTGACTATGGACGCAATGTACATAAGTTGATATCCTATGCAAAAACCATCGAGGACAAAACGCAACGTACCAAGGTGGCTGAGGCTATTGTGAGCGTGATGTCTCTGGTGAATCCCAAAGTGCGCGAGCAGAGCGAATGGCACAGAAAACTGTGGGACCATTTGATGATTATCTCCAATTGGGAATTGGATGTGGATTGTCCTTACGAATTGAAACGTGATGTCAGCGGAGTGTTTGCACCTCAATCATTGTCGTACCATACTCAATCCATTCGTTTTCGTCACTACGGAAGAAATCTCGAGCAGATGATACAAAAAGTGGCTGAAATGGAAGATGGAGAAGAAAAGAACGCCTTGACGGAGATGATAGCGCACACTATGAAACGCCACTATCTTTCCTGGAACCGCGACACTGTGGATGATCCTGTCATTGTTACGCAACTGAGCAACTTAAGCGACAACAAGCTAAACTTAAGGTCGGATTTTGTATTTGACCATGACTATACCGCTGCGCCCCAGCAATCAGTCAGTTTCAAGAAAAAGAAAAGAAAGAAGAAATCAAATCATCCATCCGACAAGGCATGATTTTCGTATTAACCTTTGTGATAACCTCAATACCTCATTAATATGGCAAGTTTTGAAATAATAGGTGGCAACCGTCTTAATGGTGAAATCACACCACAAGGTGCCAAAAATGAAGCATTGCAAGTTTTATGCGCTGTTTTGCTCACCAACGAAAAAGTCAGGATAGAGAACATCCCCGACATTCGTGATGTAAACCGACTTATAGAGTTGCTTGCCATGTTGGGCGTGAAAGTGCGCAAAGACGGCAAAGGTGTCTATGAATTCGAGGCCGCTGAGGTGGATCTTTCCGTGTTGCAGTCCAATGACTATGCCGTAAAGGCGGCAGCTTTGAGAGGCAGCATTATGTTGGTGGGTCCGCTATTGTCGCGTTACGGCATGGCATCCGTTCCCCAGCCAGGCGGCGACAAGATTGGTCGCCGTCGTTTGGATACCCATTTTCTCGGCATGGAGAAGCTGGGCGCAAAGGTCGAATATAAGATTAATGGTTATCAGGTGAGTTCCAAGAGCCTGAAAGGATGTTACATGCTTTTGGACGAAGCGAGCGTTACCGGTACCGCCAATATCATCATGGCCGCAGTGCTTGCCGAAGGCGAGACCACCATTATGAACGCCGCTTGCGAACCTTATGTTTATCAGTTGTGCAATATGCTCATCTCTATGGGTGCCGACATATCGGGAGTGGGGTCCAATTTATTGACCATTCGTGGCGTGAAAACGTTGCATGGTTGCACCCATCGTTTGTTGCCCGACATGATTGAGGTTGGTAGTTTCATTGGCATGGCCGCCATGACGAGGGGCGACCTCACCATCAAGAATGTGGAGGTGAAGCATCTGGGCTTGATTCCACAGGTATTCCGCCGTCTGGGCATAGAAATTTGGCAGCGCGGCGACGATCTGTACGTTCCTGCGCAGGAGCACTATGAAATCGAACATTTCATGGATGGCTCAATCATGACCATCGCCGACGCCCCATGGCCAGGATTCACTCCCGACCTTATCAGCATCGCTCTTGTAGTGGCTACACAAGCCAAAGGCAGTGTGCTGATTCATCAGAAGATGTTCGAGAGCCGACTGTTCTTTGTAGATAAACTCATTGATATGGGCGCGCAGATTATACTGTGCGATCCCCATAGGGCTACGGTCATTGGCCTCGACCGTGACCATAGTCTGCGCGGAGTGCGCATGACCAGTCCCGACATCCGTGCCGGTGTGGCATTGCTGATTGCCGCCTTGGGTGCCGAAGGAAAGAGTCGCATAGACAACATTGAGCAGATAGACCGTGGCTATGAAAACATCGACGAACGTCTGCGTTTGCTTGGTGCGGAGATACGACGTATCAACGAGTGACAAATGTAAATTCACAATTGTATAATTGCAGTAATAGATACTATATAAAACAAAATAAGACCGTGTTTGACTTTTTAAAAAAGAAGAAATCACCCATCCCATTGTTTGAGGCACTGGGAACAGATATGCACTGTCATCTGATACCTGGAGTAGATGACGGTTCTACAAGTATTGACGAAACTTTGTCGTGTTTGCGCATCATGCAGCAGGCAGGATATCACAAACTTTACCTCTCCCCGCATTTCAATCCTCCACGGTATGCCAATGACGAAGAAGACATCAAGTCTCGTTTCGAGGAGCTTAAGGCGGCTGTTGCGGCAGATCCAGATTTGGACATAGAGCTCTTAGGCATTGGTGGCGAGTACCGAATCGATGGTCAGTTTTTGGATCGTATGAACCAGAAACCTTTGCTTACCGTGGGTGGCCACAATCCCGAAGGCAACAAGGAGTGCTATCTTTTGGTAGAGCTTAGCTTGCATCAGCAGATGTTTGGCATCGATGAAATTATTTTTGAAGCACAGTCGAAGGGCTACGAGGTTATTCTCGCCCATCCAGAGCGCTATCCCTACCTTGCGGGCAATTCCAAGCTGCTTTCGCAACTCAAGGACCAAGGTGTGCTGTTTCAGGTAAACGTGTTGTCGATGTCGGGTTTCTATGGGCAGCCGGCATTCGAAAAATCTATGGACTTGATTCGTCGAGGCTGGGTGGAGTTGTTGGGCACCGATATGCACAACACCATCTACGCCAATGCATTGTTGGAGGCAACGCTCAACCGCAACATTCAGAAAGTTCTGGAAAAATATACCTTCATGAACAGCAAATTTTAACCATTCCCCCAGTGTACAATTGTCAAAAGAAGCTTGTCGTGTTGTTGTAGGTTTGCAGTTTGTCATTCATAAAATGAATAATAGTTAATTCGCTATTTACTGATTATAAATATTTTATATAATGAATTCCTTAGAAAGTGTTTCTCCCGTAGATGGTCGCTATCGTAGCAAGACCGAATCTTTGTCAAAATATTTCTCCGAAGGCGCGTTGATTCGCTACCGTGTAAAGGTTGAAGTGGAGTATTATATCGCGTTGAACAATCTGTTGAACGGTTCCTGCAAGGATGCCGAACAGATGCGTGACATTTATCGCAATTTTTCTCTCGAGAATGCTCAGGAGGTAAAGGACATTGAAAAAACCACCAACCATGATGTCAAGGCTGTGGAGTATTTCCTCAAGCGTCAGTTCGACGCCAAGGGCATTGCCGGCAACCGCGAATTTATCCATTTTGGACTTACTTCGCAGGACATCAACAATACTTCCGTGCCCATGTCGATGAAGGACTGCCACGAAGAGGTATTGCTGCCCATGTACGAGAAAATCTACGCCATCGTAGCCGAGAAAGCCGAAGAGTGGAAGTCTGTTCCCATGTTGGCCCATACCCACGGCCAGCCCGCTTCGCCTACCGCTTTGGGCAAGGAGTTGCAGGTATTCGCCTATCGTCTGCGTCAGCAGATCGACCTTTTCAAGACCATTCCTTTCTCCGCCAAGTTTGGTGGCGCCACAGGCAATATGAACGCCCATCGCGTGGCTTATCCTGACGTGGATTGGCCTTCATTCGCCAACAAGTTTGTGTCTGAGCAGTTGGGTTTGCAGCGTCAGCAGTTCACAACTCAGATTGAGAACTACGACTATATGGCAGCATATTTCGACAACTGCAAGCGCATCAACGTCATTCTTACCGACCTTTGTCGCGACATTTGGATGTACGTCTCCATGGAGTATTTCAAGCAGCGCATCAAGGCTGGCGAGGTGGGAAGCTCCGCCATGCCGCACAAGGTCAATCCTATCGATTTCGAGAATGCCGAAGGCAATTTGGGACTTGCAAATGCCATCTTCGAGCATCTGAGTTACAAGCTTCCCATTTCCCGTCTTCAGCGCGACCTCACCGACTCTACGGTGACCCGCAATATTGGCGTGCCTATCGCTCACACCATGATTGCCCTAGCTTCCATCGAGAAGGGCATGGGCAAGCTCATCCTCAACGAGCAGGCGCTTTACAACGATTTGGAAGACAACTGGGCGGTTGTGGCCGAGGCCATCCAGACTATCTTGCGTAGCGTGGGCTATCCCAATCCCTACGAGGCTCTCAAGCAGCTCACCCGCACCAATACAAAGGTTACGGCTCAGACTATAGCTGACTTTGTGGAGACGCTGGATGTAGAGGAGTCAGTAAAGGCACGCATCCGCCAAGTTACGCCTCACAACTACTTGGGTTATACGGTGTAGTTGATTTGAGAAACTCTATCCGCTTAAAACTGTAAACTTAAAGCTCTAATAATCAATTTTACCACACGACATATTAAGCCCTATGGGGGATGGATGCTGCTCTTTTTGCTTGCGGGAGCGCTGAGCGTGGTCTTTTCGATGGCCACGGCGTTGAGTGTTTCCGATTTTCTAAGCCTGCTTTTCGACAAGGCGGAATCGGAACTCCCCACGGCGGGCAACTTGTTGTCGTTGGCACTCAACAAACTCTACGTCTATCTCATTTCGTTCGGTCAGATGAAGGCGTTGCTGCTTTTCTCGTTGCTGGTCTTCCTGCTCTATACCTGTAAAAACGTTTTTGGCTATTTCTCATCCTTGCTGCTTTCCGTAATCCGTTCCAAAGTGATATGTGACGTACGCAACGAGTTGTTTGACAAATCAATGAGACTCTCTGCCGCTTATCATAGCCGCAGCAAGAAAGGTGATGTCTTGGCACGTTTTGGAAGTGACATCACCGAGTATGAAGAAAATGTCATCGTCTCCATCCAGACATTGCTCAACGCAATTATTTCCATTGTGTTGTACCTTGCGATGCTTTTCTACATCAACTTGCCTCTGACGCTTTTTGTCTTCGCCATGCTGCCGGTGGTCATCTTTGGCATTTCGGGGTTGTCGCATAGGTTGCGTAGGCAGTCGAAGGAACTGCAAGAACGCAATTCACGACTGGTTTCTTTGATTGAGGAGTCGATGGAAGGATTGAAAATTATCAAGGCGTACACAGCTATCGAATTTTCCAACCGCCGCTTTCAATCTGAAAACAAGCAATATACACAGCTGCGCAACAAGGTATATCGTCGCATCGACCTCTCCTCGCCGGTGAGCGAGTTTCTCAGCAGTGTGGTGGTGATAGGCATCTTGCTTTTTGGATCGTACCTGATTTTCAGTGGAAAAGGGACCCTCTCTCCTGAGATGTTTGTCTCCTACATCATGATGTTTGTACTGATGATTCAGCCCGCCAAGGAGACATCCAAGGCCTTTTCGCAAATCAAGAAGGGCAGGGCTTGTGTGGAACGTTTGGAGAGCTTTTTGCAGGAACCCGACGAGGAGCCAATAACTGTCGATGGCAAGCCTTTCGAGGGTGTTAGGAAGTCGATCGACTTCAATGATGTAAGTTTTCAATACGTCGAAGGTCATCCTGTTTTGGAGCACCTTTCGTTTACTATTCCGCAAGGTACAACGGTTGCGCTGGTGGGAAGTTCCGGATCGGGAAAATCCACCATTGCCGACCTTCTTTCGCGTTTTTACGACCCCACGGATGGGAAGATTCTCATAGACGGAACGCCGCTGACTGACTTTAGAATAGACCAACTTCGACAGCATATTGGCGTGGTTGCGCAGGATGCTTTGTTGTTTAACGACACAATCCGAAACAATATCGCCTATGGTTGTGCCGACGCCACTTTCGAGGAAATTGTGGAGGCAGCCCGTATTGCCAATGCGCATGATTTCATTTCGGCCATGCCACAAGGCTACGACACTCAGTTGGGCGACTCTGGCAGTGGTCTTTCGGGAGGACAGCGGCAACGAATCTGCATTGCCCGCGCCATTATCCGCAACCCGGAAATATTGATTCTCGACGAAGCCACCAGCGCCTTGGATTCCGAGTCGGAGCGTCTCGTGCAGCAGGCGTTGGAAAACGCCCTCAAAAACCGCACCGCTCTTGTCATCGCCCATCGCTTCTCCACCATTGTGGGTGTAGATAACATTATCGTTCTTGAGCACGGCCGCATCGTAGAACAGGGCACTCACCAACAACTTATCCAAAATCATGGTCGATACTATGACCTATGCTATATGTTAGAGCAATGATAGGCAATGGTTTATATAGGTTGTTGGGATTTGTTGCAAGTCTTAGATATTTGCCTATTGTTGCAATGCTTATTATTGTGGTTAGCGCAAAGGCACAAGTGATTGACACTACAGGCTGTTATCATCGAGACCCGTTGCCAACCACGGCGTGTCGGCCCATTGTCGCTACTGTCGATTCCGTTTCACAGCTGGTGCAGCTTTCGTGGCATCCCAGTCCCGACACCGACATCATGGGCTACCGTATCTGTATAGAACGTAATCAGTTGTGGTTTGACTACGATACCGTGTGGGGCGCGATGGACACTACTTATATTTGTACCGACATCAGTAATTTGGTAACCAATAGGTTCCGAATAATGGCATTTGATTCCTGTCTCAAAGGAAGTACTCTTTCCGACCCGATAGGTAATTTAGTCTTGCTGTCGGGATGGGATTCTTGCAGTAGAATGCTCTCCTGCTCGTGGGATGGTGATGTGGCAGAAGCCTGGGCTGACCACTACGAGTGTAGGCACACAATAAAATATGCCGACGGTTCAGTTACCTATAGAGAATCAATGCTCACCGCAACGTCGAATGCTGCAGATCTTTATGTAGATAGTGGTGTAGTGGCAGTGAGAAGTAGTGTGGTTGCGGTGGATGCATCGGGCCAATTGCGGTCGTATTCGAACAGTCAGAGACGTACCATGCAAGCATGGTATCCATGCAACTCTCATACTCCTTCCACCCCCGATACAATTCCTCAGGGTCCCAGAGTGGAAGTATTCTGCCCCAACGTTTTCACACCTTTGCTTGCCACCAATAACCGCTTCAATCCTGTGATAGACCATTTGGAATATATTTCCGGCTACAACTTGATCATCTTTAATCGACAGGGTATCAAGGTTTTCTCCGCCACAAATCCCGCCCAATCGTGGGACGGAACGAGTGATGGTGTTTTGCTTCCACAAGGTGTATATGTTTACCGTCTTCATTTTCAGCAAATTGGATATGGGGCCAAGACTTTGGTGGGAAGTGTGTTGTTGTTGCATTGAAAACCAAATAAATCAGTTGTTCGTATATGAAAATAGCCTTATACCATAAAAGCGAGAGTCAGAGTACCATTCAGGGGCTGGATAGCCTCAAGATGGTGCTTTCGGCGCATGGAATTTCTTACATTTCTGTTGCCGATACGTTGCCTGGTGATATCGATTTTTTGTTTTCCATTGGAGGCGATGGGACGTTGCTTTCTTCGGTTCACTTGGTGGGCGACAAAGGGGTGCCTATCGTAGGCATCAATTTCGGGCATTTGGGCTTTCTCACAACGGCGGGTGTGGATGATTTGGAGACTTTGGTTTCCGACCTTCAGGCACGCCACTATTCCCTTGAGCAGCGTACACTCTTGCAGGCTACCAGTACCGATAATCCACAGCGTACATTCTTGGCGCTCAACGAAGTGGCGCTGCATCGTGCCGCAGAGGTGATTTTGTTGCAGACGCAGGTGTATGTAAACAACAATCTCGTTTCCAACTATATCGGTGACGGATTGATTGTAGCTACGCCTACGGGTTCGACGGCTTATTCGCTCAGCTGCGGTGGTCCTATCCTTACGCCCGACAGCGGCTGTTTTGTGATTACGCCTATAGCGGCGCATTCCCTTTCGCTACGCCCTATGGTGGTGCCCGACACGGCGACTATACGGCTGGTTGCGGACTTGCGCGGCAATGGGATTTGCATGAGTGCCGATTCGGAGAAGAACACGCTGCGGGGAGGTTCGGTGGTGGAAATCAAGCGCGCCGACTTCTGCATCAACTTGTTGCGTCTGCACCATCACACATTCTTTACTGCCATGCACGAAAAACTGCAATGGGGATCGATTTAGTTGAATAGAGTTTCCTAATCACTAATCACCAGTCACTAAAAAATATGTTCCTCCTCTTTTCCATATTATTGGGCATCGCCTATAGCGCATTGCTTTATTGGTTCCGCAAGGATGCTTACAATCAAGCGGGAATCTCCAAAAAGGCGCGTTGGTTGCTTTCGGTGCTGCGATTCATTACCGTTTCATTCATCGCCTACCTGTTGATGGGGCCTATGATAAAACGCGAAGTGCATCAAGAGGAGAAACCCATCATTGTTTTGGCGCACGACAACAGTCGTTCGCTCAACTACTGCAAAGATTCTGCGTTTTATGCCGACACGCTTCCTGAAGGGTTGGAGGAGTTGTTTTCGAAGTTGGAAAAATCGTACCGCGTGGAGCGTTGGAGCTATGACGCCCAGCCTTCAAGAGCAGAGACTTTCGACGGCGTTTCCGATGGTGCTTCCACCAACATTGGCGCTGCACTCTCGCAGTTGGCCGACCAGTATGTGGGGCAGAACCTCGGCGCCATCATCCTTACTTCCGATGGCATCTACAACAGTGGTTCCAATCCCATTCCTGTTGCCGAATCCGCTGCCATTCCACTTTTTACCGTGGCGTTGGGCGATACCGTGCCACAGCGTGATGCCGCCATCATCGATTTCAAGACCAATTCGGTGGTTTATAAGGGCAACAGTTTTGCTTTGCAAATCCAGTTGCGTGCTACCCATCTCAAGGGACTTGCTTCGCGCCTTGTGATCTCCTCATCGGGCAAGACGGTATTTCAAAAACAGGTCGTTTTCCAAGAAGAGGATCAAATACTTTCCGAAGAGGTGGTGCTTGATGCCAAAGAAGTGGGTTTGCAACATTATGAAGTAGTGTTGGCGGCCTGTCCCAACGAACGTTCGTTGCGCAACAATCGTCGTACCGTTACAGTGCAGATTGTAGATGGAAGCGAGAAAATTGCCATAATCGCCGCCGCTCCGCATCCTGACGTCGCCGCTCTCAAGCGCTCTATCGAAACCAACCAAAACTACGAGGTGGAGACATTCCTCGCTTCGCAGCTCAAGGGCATGAATGATCCGCATCTGAATGGCTGTTCGTTGATTATCTTCCACAATCTTCCTTCAAAGGTGGCTCCCTTCCCGAATCAGCAAACCGACAAATCAGCCAATTCACAAATACCCTCCATCTACATTCTCGGAGCGCAGACCGACCTTGCCGCTTTCAACTCGCTTAAACTGGGACTTACGGTCTCCACGCGCCTTGTCAAGCAGAACGAGGTAACGGCTCGCCACAACGCCTCTTTCGCCTCTTTTTCGCTCGACCAAGGTTCCATCGATCAAATCGAGCAGTTTCCGCCTCTCAAGGCACCTTTTGGAAACTATGAGGCAAGCCCCAACCTCCAGTCGCTCTTTACGGCTCAGATTGGCAATGTGGGCAGCGAACAACCCCTTGTGGCTTGTATGCAAGACGGTGCGCGCCGTGTGGCAATCGTGGTAGGAGAGGGGCTTTGGAAATGGCGCCTTTATGACTATCAAGCCAATCAGTCGTACGAACATTTCGACGAACTTGTCGCCAAGACAATCCAATACACCTCGCTGCGGGTGGATCGCGACCGTTGGAGCGCTCGCTCGCAGAGCTCCTTCGCTCCCGGCGAGCCGGTACAGATTTTCGCACGCTTATACGACGACAACTATCAGCTTACCAACGCTCCCGATGCGGAACTGTATATAAGTCAGGACAATAAACCTGTAAAAAACTATGACTTCAACCGTTCTGGCAACGAGTATGCGCTCAATCTCGGAATGCTCCCTGCGGGGAAATACCACTTTACCGCCAAGACTACTTTCAACCGACAGCAATTTTCCAGCGAGGGCAATTTCGTTGTAGAGGATTTCGACCCCGAAGCGGCCGTTCTAAGCGCCAACCACTCGCTTCTCAACACCCTCGCCGCAACCACGGGCGGTGTGATGGTTTCGCCGCGGCAACTCGACCAACTACCACAACTGCTTCAGCAGCAGCCCAGCATCAAAACCGTTCGCTATTCACACACCCGCTACGTAGAACTCCTCAACTTGCCTTTATTGCTTGTTCTGTTGCTCTTGCTTCTTTCTGCCGAATGGATGCTGAGACGTTATTGGGGAGAGGTGTAATGGGGTGACATGTAATTGTTGAACTGTTGATTTGAGAAAACATTATCCGTTTAAAACTTGATAAGACGCAATAATCCATAATTATTTTCGACTTCTTAACTATTAATTTATAACGCTTAACTGACTTTGTCTCGTTTTTTGAAAGATAGCTCCACTCTCATAGGGGGAAACGTGATTGCCCAAGGTATCACGGTGCTTTCCTATTTCCTGCTTTCGCGGCTTTACACCACCGCGGAGTTTGGCGCTTTCAACAGATTCTACAGCTATGTGGAGATACTGATCATTTTCTCTACGCTGCGCTACGAACTGGCTACGCCTATAGCCGCCACACCCCGTGAAGCTGCCGCTGTAGCCCGTCTTTCGCTCATCCTTAACACTGTTTTTTCGGTGTTGCTTTTTCCGCTCATCTTGCTGTTGCCCAAGACATGGCTTCCTCCGTTTGCGTTGTTGCTTCCGTTGATGGTATTTTTCTGTGGTACTACGCGCGTTTATACGGCGCTTTTCAACCGTTTTCGAGAATTTCGGCAGAATGCCACCTCGGTGGTTGTAACCTCCACTACGGGCGTGGTTGCCAAGATTTTGCTCGCCTTCAAGTCTTTGACCCATACTGTGGGCTTGCCGTTGGGAACGGTGTTGGGACAAGCCGCTGGCAATGTCAATTATTTGCTACGGTTGCGCAGGTTGTGTCTGCCACGTCGCACCACAAAGGAAGAGTTCCGAGAAGTGTCGCATAAGTTCAGCAACTTTGCCAAGTTCACTACTCCCAAAGACCTCATCAACAGTCTTTCTCACAACTTGCCCATCATCTGGTTGCCGCTTGCCTTTGCCGTTCCCGATTCCGCTATCGGACTTTTCGGCATGGCGCTCACATTCACTTTCCGACCCGTCAACATCCTCAACAACGCCTTTGAGCAGGTGCTGTATGTGCGTACCGCCGAAAAGGTTCGTCGGAAGGAATCCATCTGGCACGATATCCGCAAATTTATCTTGGTGCTCAACGCCTGCGCCCTACCGCTGTTTGTAGTGGCGTTTTTCATTGCCGAGCCGGCAGCCACTTTCTTTTTTGGCGCACATTGGGAAGGTTGCGGCTACTATATCCGTTGCCTTTTGCCGTGGGTGTATGTCATGCTTACTTCCACATCGCTGATGTTCTTCGCCATTGTCTTTGGGCGCCAACATACTGAATTTCGTTTCTATCTTGTGCTTTTCCTGCTGCGCATTGCAGTGTTGGTGGTCGGCATCGTAAAGCATGATTTCCAACTGGCCATTCTGCTCTTTTCCGTTGTCAGCGCTTTCGTTTCTATTGCATTGTTTGTGTGGTATATGCGTATGATTAAGGAGTACGAAACAGAAATCAAGAAACAGTGAAAAATTCTACATTAAAATCTACAACCAATGAAATTTTTGCCCTATATTCTTGCTGCAGCCCTATTGTTGGCGGGTTGTAAAAGCAAGACCGAAGAAACGCAACAAATCGATACGATTGTGTCGCAGCAAATCGTAAAAGGAGACTTGCTTTTTGTGGGACTGCCCATGAACTACCTCGAAGACGACATGTCGTCGGCCATTGCTACTGCTACGGGCGATGGCGACACCAATTTCATCCATACCGCTATCTTTGATGTCGATGCGCAAGGAAAAATCTGGATTATCGACGCCACTATCAAGCATGGCGTGGATCGTTATCCATTGGATACATTTTTGGTCGATTTCACCCTTCCCGACGGCAGCTATCCCTATTTCCAGGTGATGCGGTTGAAGGACAACAGCCATGCCGAGCAGTATGTAGCGAATGCCATGCGTTTTGTGGGAGAAGAGTATGACGTGAACTTCCTGCCCGACAACGGCAAGCATTATTGCACCGAGTTGGTCTATGACGCATATGTTGACGACACAGTGCATCGGTTTGCCGCCAGTCCGATGAATTTCAAGAACAAAGAGGGCGAATTTCCCTCCTATTGGGAAAAACTTTTTGGTGCCATCAACAGTCCCATCCCGCAAGGTCTTCCCGGTACCAATCCGCAAGAAATGCGCCAAGATTCAAACCTCGAAAGGGTGGAGGTGGATATTATCCAAAAGTGATTTGACCTCCAAATAAGGGTGTCTTTTTATTCCCTAATGGCTTCAAATAGTTTTTTGAAGCTGTTGATTCCTTCCTCAAGATTGTCAATAATCTCTGCAGCTATTTCATCTGGGTCGGGTAGGTTATCCAAATCGGTCAGACTTTTATCCTTCAACCAGAATATGTCGAGATTCGTCTTATCACGGGCTATAACCTCGTCGTAGGTAAACTTGCGCCAACGGCCCTCTGGATTTTTCTCGCTCCAAGTCTCGGTACGCAAATGGCGATTTTCGGGATTGTAGCATTTTATAAAGTCTGCTAAATCCTCGAATGCCAACGGTGATTTCTTTAGAGTGTGATGAATATTGGTGCGATAATCGTAAATCCAGATGTCTTTGGTCTGCACTTCCTTGCTGGCAGGACGGTTGTCGAAAAACAGCACATTTGCCTTCACGCCATTGGCATAGAAAATGCCCGTAGGTAACCGTAGGAT
>JAZLKZ010000034.1:0-29277 GCA_045597845.1 Bacteroidales bacterium
GCACTATTGTGGAGTTGGCGGACTGGATAGCAAGGAACGACTTCCACGGCAACCCCTTTGAAGGCGCAACAATCCATCGTTTCCACGTTGGTGGCATTGCCCTTAATTATGACGACATGATGCTTGTGAAGGCCGCTTAAATGGACTTCAAACACTAATTAAAAAGGCGTTGCAGTCAATTTGCAACGCCTTTTTTTTGATTGTGTGTGGCTTAAAAAATGTACATTTCGTTTTTGTAACTTGACAAATTGTAACGAATTTATGTACATTCCGTTTTGCGATTTATACATGGAGCTGAAGTTATTGTTTTATGGTTATTCTTTCGTTGGTTTTCTTATAACTTTGAGGTACTTTGCCATTCAGGGTGTGCTTGAGGTAAAGCGAAAGGATTTCGATTACCGAACTTTGGGTGTCGCGTTGCAGTGTGGCGTAGCGCAACATACCGCCGCTGCCTTGTTGTTGGATAAGGTAGGAGAGGCTGGCGATGGTGTAGGTCTTTTGGGGATCAACGGACTCGTATTGCTGCGTGATGGAGTTGAGGATTTGCAGGTTTTTGATGCGACGGTCGCCCACGATGCCCACGAACAATCCTTGGTAGTCGTTGATGACCGTTGGCGTTGCGGAGAGGTCGATGGTGAACTTCATACCGCTTATCTGAGGGAAGTTGCCTGTCTCGGCAGGAAGCGGACTGACGCAGTATTCGAGGGCGTCGAGGATTTTCTGTCCCGTCATGGTAGCCACGCAGCAGCTATTGTCAAAGGGCATGACGCGTTTCAGCACGTTTGCGTTGATGTTTCCCGCAGGGATTCCGGCACGGAATCCGCCGCCGTTGAGGATGACGATGTCGGTGCCTAGTTCAATGCGTAGCGCATCGGCGCAGAGATTGCCGAGTGTAGTCTCTTGGTTGCGCACGGCGCGATTACCTTGTGCATCGGAGTCGGAAAGAGGAAAATCGGTTGTGGCGAGAGTAGAGGAGCCTTGAGCGAGGATGCGTTTCTTTTCGTGTGTCACAATGCGATAGATGGTGCTGTCGGTGGCGCAGCTGCTGGAGGGGATGAGTTGGGACTGGAACCTGCCAGAAGAGTCGAGGGTCAACATTCCGATGTTGCGGAGCGAAGAACCCGTGGAAGAGAGCAGCACGGGGTTGCCCTGCTTGTCGCGGATGATGGTGTCGGGAATGACGCTATGGGAATGTCCGTCAAGCACCACGTCGAGTCCTATGGTCTTTTGGATGAGTGCAATGGAGGTATTGGTGTCCTGCTCCATCTGGTCGCCGAGGTGTGAGAGCGCGATGATGTATTGTGCTCCGTCGCGGTGGGCATTGTTGATGGCGTGTTGCACGGTGGCTATAATGTTGTTTTCCGAGAAATCGTATTTCACATTCCCTTGTTCGTCTTGGAAGTAGGCGGGCGATGTGGCGGCGATGGTGGCGGGCGTGGAGATGCCTAAGAATGCGATGACGGTGTTGCCGTAGGTTACGATGTGATAAGGCTCGAAAAGGTTCGTGTCGGTCTTTACATCGCGCAGGTTGCAGCATACGATGCTGGCGTCCAGGCTGTCGGACAGTTCCAGCAGGCGAGGCATTCCGTAGTCGAATTCATGGTTGCCGAGCGTCACTAAGTCGTAGTCGATGGCGTTGAGAATGGTGACGATGCTCCCTCCCTTGGAGGCGGCACCGATAAGGTCGCCTTGCAGGAAGTCACCGCTGCTGACGGTGGTCACGTAGGGAGTCTGCCGTTGGACGATGTTGCGCAGTGCCGCCAGTTGAGGATAGTTGTCCACGGCGCAGTGTACGTCGTTGTCGTAGATGATGGCAATGGGATATGTTGTAGGCGGTTGCTTGGTCGGTGCGGGAGCATACTGCTTGGTACTGCATGCCGTAAGGAGCAAGAAAAAAGATAATTGGCATACGATAATTGACAGACGACGGGACATGGGAATTGACAATTGACAATTGATAATTTAGGATTCTTTGGGAAGTATCCTTGAAATCATACCGGTGAGGGCGGTTCCGGGTCCTACTTCGGTAAAGCTTTCCGCACCGTCGGCTGCCATGTTGCGCACGGTTTCGGTCCAGCGCACGGGAGAGGTGAGCTGCTTGTTGAGGTTAGCTTGAATGGTGGCGGGGTCGGTGACGGGTGTGGCGCAGACGTTCTGGTAAATGGGGCAGATGGGGGTGGAGAAGGTGGTTTTCTGGATGGCTTCGGAGAGTTCCAGACGGGCAGGTTCCATCAAGGGACTGTGGAATGCGCCACCTACAGCTAAAGGCAATGCACGGCCTTTGAGGGCTTTGAGTTTCTCGCAAGCTTGGTTGATGCCTTCAATAGAACCGCTGATGACCAGTTGACCTGGGCAGTTGTAGTTGGCAGGCACAACGATTTCGTCGGTGATGGAGGCGCAGACCTCTTCGACGGTCTTGTCGTCGAGTTTGACGACGGCAGCCATGGTGGAGGGACGCAGTTCGCAGGCTTTCTGCATGGCGTTGGCGCGCGCGATGACCAAGCGCAGACCGTCTTCAAAGCTGATGGCTTTGGCAGCGACGAGTGCGGAAAACTCTCCTAAGGAGTGTCCTGCCACCATGTCGGGTTGGAACGCTTCGCCCATGGAGGTCGCAAGGATTACAGAGTGCAGAAATACTGCGGGTTGGGTGACCTTGGTCTGCTTGAGGTCTTCGGGAGTACCGTCGAACATCAAGTCGGTGATGCGGAAACCGATGATTTCGTTGGCTTGCTCGAAGAGGTCGTGGCAAACGGGGTTGCTTTCATAGAGGTCTTTGCCCATGCCTACAAATTGGGCTCCTTGACCAGGGAATACATATGCTTTCATGTTCGGAATTTATAGATTTGCTGGGTTGAAGGTTTTTCTTTGACTTTATGCCTTAATCTTTGGACTTATGAATTTTTTGAGGTTGAAGTCGAAGAGGAGGATTGCATTGATGAGGGCTACGATGCCAACAAAAAGTAAGTGCCACCAGAGGCTTGAGAAATGAATGAAGTTGCAACATCCCACTATTACCAAAAAGAGCAATAGTCTCCAAAGGTAGTCGAATGTGATGCGGAAATGGAAGATGCGGAAGGCGGCGACCATCTGAGTGAGTGCCATGAAACTTTGTGCTATCAGGCTTGCCCAAGCGGAGCCTGTGGCGGCAAAACGGGGGATGAGCCAAAGGTTGCAGCCGATGTTGATGAGCAGCGAAAGCGCAGCGAAGCTGTTCAGCTGTTTCAGGTTGCCGTTGGCGGTGAGCAGTGTGCCGAAAACGTAGGTGAAAGAGATGGGTATGATGCCGTAGATGAGGATTCGGAAGACTTGTGCTGAGATCTCTGTATGCTCGGTGTAGAGCAGTTCCATGAGCGGTTCCGCCATCGAGGAGAGCGTGACAGCTGCCGTGATGGAGAAAACCCACACGAGAGAGAACATCGACTTGGTGGTGTCGACAAGCTCTTTGGGATTCTGCGCCTCTTTTTTCACCAGTCGGGAGTAGATGGGCAACAACGGCACCGAGAAAAGGTAGGCGATCATGGTGAGGGCGTCGAGGAGTCGGAAGGCACTTGCATAGATGCCTGCCTGATAGTCGCCGTCGGGCATCAGGCGTTGCAGCAGTACGGGGTCGATTCGGTTGTAGGAAGCCATCAAAAGAACGAGCAAGGCGAAGGGTGCGCTCTGCTTGAGAATGGCGAGCGAGAAAAGCTTGTCGAAACGTAGTCGCAGCTTGAGCCCATTGGCGTGGCGGTTGTGGAGCATTGCGGCAAATGCCACGAATGTGGTGATGAGATAGGCTGCCGTCTGCGCCAGCACGAAATATTCAATCTTGAAATGAGAACGGGTGTAGGTGTTGATCAGCAAGACACCGCAGATGACAATCATCAGCAGGCGGTCGAGCACCGAAAGCACGCTGTCCCACTTGAAAAGCAACAGCCCTTCGAAATTGCTGCGCAGATAGAGAATGAGTGAGTTGAGGAACTGGTTGAAAGTAAGTATGGCGAGGAGCGCGAACTGCTTGGAGTTGTAACCGATGAGCAGCCCCACGGTGAAGGTGACTACGAGGTAGAATGCCAGCAGCAAGAGTTTGATGGTGAGGATGCCCCCAAAATGCTTGTTGATGAGGTGGGGGTGTTGGGCGATGTTGCGGGTGTTGAAGTTGGTGATGCCAAGGTCCAGCAGGATGTTGAAGATATAGGCGAAGTTGAAGATGGAGAAATAGAATCCGTAGGCCTCGGCACCGACGGCATTCTGCACACCGACCTCAATGCCAAGAATCCACAGCGGCTTGACGATAAGGTTGAGCAGCAATACCCAAAAGAGTCCGTTGACGAGTTTCTTGTTCACTTTTCTTCAAGTTTCCAGGTTTCTTCCATGTCCCAGTTGGCGCGGAGTTCGAGGGTCTTCGTGTAGTAGATCACCTTTTCGGGTTGGAGGTGTTGCCAGTAGTCTCCGGGGTCCCAGGCATCGTTGTTGTTGCGGTCGAAAATGGTGCGCACACGGTATTTCCCAGGTTTGAGATTGTTGAATTTCACATCGCCGGCGTCCTTTACAGGAATGGAGCGGAGCATGTTGCCCTTATCGTCGAGAAGCTGAACAACTAAAGGCATTTGAGCCGATTCGATGTGGAAAAGAATGTTGCCGAAACTTTCGCGAGAATTGATTTCCGTAGTGACTTTAAGGCTGTCGGAAGCTACATCATAGATGTTGGTGAAAAGCTTTTCTTTGACGAAAAACTGGTATTTATTATTCTCCTTGGGCGTGAATTTGATGCGTGCGCTGAGCCCGAGACTATCCCATTCTACACCAGCGAAGGAGAAGGAGCTGTCTTTGAGGTGGAGAATCTGCACCACCGAGTCGCCTTCGGGTCTGTCGTTCGGGGCTATGGGATCGGAAAAACGGATATAGAGGGAATCGTAGTAATTGCAGTTCTGCCCAAAAGAGAATCTTGCCGTTGCCGAGGATTTTCCTTTTTGGAAAGCGTTGCGAGACTGTGCGTTGCGCTTTGCGCGGTATTTCAGTTTAAGGGTGTCGTTGATGCCAGAAGCGTCTTGTACGTAGAGCAATGTGGAATCGATGTTTTTGGCCAAAATCCAAACATTTACCGTATCGTGTAAGAAGTTCATTTCCCACACGATAGAGTCAGTTGCTGAAATTGTAGGCGCTTTGAGAGGGGCGGCACTTACCAGTTGGATTCGGGAAAAATCCGTAAACTCGCTCTTTGTTAATCTTTGTGCCGTTTTTTCATTCTTCGATATAAATAGTTGATATATCGGATTTTGAGCGGATTTTTCCACGGCAGATTTGAATGTGGTAGCCGAGTCGGTCTGTGTGGTGTCCTTACGTGGAACAATGTGGCTTTCTACCGGCTGGTCGGTCCAGGCAATGGCCTCTTCGGGGTTGAATCGTAGGTTCTTGTTTCCATCGTCTAACGCCACGATACGATAATCTCCCTTGCGGATGTGGCTAAAGAGGAATTCTCCTTGTTTGTTGCTACGAGTTTGATATATAGGATTTTGGTTTACTACTGCGGAGTCTGGTGCGTCGGCGGGATAAGCCAAAACGGTAAGTGTGTTTTCGGCGGGTTTTCCCGTAAGGGCGTCAACAATTTTTCCACGCACCTCCATACTGTCGATAACGTTGCCGGTAGACAATGCGTATTCGAAAGATGGCAAGGGATTTCCTTCGTGGAAATCGACAATGGCCTCCTTGAACTGGAAAAGGTAGGTTACGTCGGGTTGCAAGGTGTCGCGGATGGTCACTTCCAGGCGTTTGCCGTTGGCCTTGTACTCGGGTTTGGGGTTCATGGGAGGCGACACAATGACGTTGTTGTCGGCGTCTTTCAACTGGATATATTCGTCAAAATCAATGCTAAACCGATTCTCCGTAAAAAAGAGTGACTCGTTTGCAGGAGTCATGTTCTTGACCACAGGTGGTTCTTTGTCAATAGGACCTCCGTTGGGATAGCCTTGACGAGCACAACTTACTGAAAACAAAAATACTGTCAGCAAGCAACAAACACAAGAATGGCTTTTTATATTGTTCATTATTAAATAAACGTAAAAAAACGAAAAATATTGTAGAGATAGTATAATTGGTGTCCTTGGGGATTGTAATTCCTCACATGCCAATATTTCGCTATAATTTCGTATCTTTGCAACTGAAACAAAAATGCGAATGGCAAAACTAATAAAACGTTAAATATGGACAATAATTTCAAGCAAAAGATTGATTTACTGATTTCTGAAGTGTCGCAAGTTACGGATTTGCAAATCAAATTGGACATTTTGAATTATATTGAACAGCAGTCCTCCTATATGTTGTGGGTGTTGCAGGACGAAGCTCATATCAACGAGGATTCTCATAACTATTAATTGATTTTAGAGGGTGGAGTTTAGGGTGAAACCGACCACTGTTTTGCGCCACTCTAAAATCTAAAATTGTTTTTGAACTATGAAATCTAAATGGTTGGCTTTGTCGTTTGGGGTGCTTCTGGCGGTGCTTTTCTCCTCTTGCAGCGGGGGTTATAGCTTTACCGGGGCTTCAATTCCTCCAGGAGCCAAGACATTGTCTTTGACTGCGTTCCCGAATTTTGCGACTACAATCAATCCTGCGCTGAGTCAAGAAATGTATGAGGATTTGCGTTCTATGTTTGAGTCGCAGACGAGCTTGAACGTGACCAATAGTGATGGAGATTTGCAGATAACGGGTGAAATAACGGGCTATTCCACACAGGCTTCGGCTTTGTCGAGTACCGACAATGTGGCTACCAACCGATTCACCATTACTGTAAAAGTGAAGTTTGTCAATACATTGGATTCAGATGCTGATTTTGAGCAGTCTTTTTCCCGTTATCGTGACTATGATGCCAGTCGTGACTTCTCCTCGGTGGAGAGTGGATTGGTGTCGGAATTGGTTACCGAGTTGTGCGAAGATATCTTCAACAAGGCTGTAGTGAACTGGTAGTGATTTGTAAATGGTAAATAGGCAAAACGATAATTCTCGATTGTCAATTTTCGATCGTCAATTCCGTAAACGAAATTGTGGTTGGATGCTGGCTTTTGTGGGTACGGCAGTTTATCTGCTTACCATGGAACCGACGGTCAGTTTTTGGGATTGTGGAGAGTTCATCGCTGCGTCGTATTTTTTGCAGGTTGGGCATCCTTCGGGAGCTCCGCTGTATTGGTTGATAGCACATTGCTTTGCCATGCTGGCAGGTGGCAATGTCCATCTTGTTGCCATCTGTTGCAATGCCCTTTCCGCCTTGGCGGGAGGCCTTACGGTGATGTTCCTGTACTGGACCATCTGCGACTTGTTGCCCAAACGTAACGAGGCAATCTTCAACTGGTTGCCTGCCGTTGGTGCGTTGTGCTATCTTTTCTGTGATACCGCATGGTTTTCGGCGGTGGAGAGTGAGGTGTATGCCTTGGCGGTGTTTTTCGCAGCCGTCGCTTTTTGGTCGATGGTGCAGTGGTGGCGAAGTGAGTCGAAACGGTGCGACAGATGGTTGCTGCTGACCACTTTGCTGTTGGGATTGGGTACCTGTGTACATCTGTTGGTGCTTTTGGTGGCGCCAGCCTTGTTGCTGATAGTTATTTTGAAAGGTACTGAAAGCAAGTCTGCCAAGGGCTATTTTGGGAAACGCATTGTGCGTATGATACCTCTTGCCGCTTTGTTCTTTGTTCTAGGACTGACGCCCTATCTTATCATTCCATTGCGTGCCGCTGGCAATCCTCCCATCAATGTGGGAAACCCGAGCAACGCAGAGCGGTTCAAGGCCTATCTTTCGCGTGAGCAATATGAGCATGCACCGCTTTACCCGCGTATGTGGCGCCATCGCGAGAATGATGCGCTCTATAGTGCCGATTGGTCGGGCGGCGACAATGGTTTTGTGGGCAATATGCAGTATTTTGCCACCTATCAGTTGGGCTATATGTATCTACGTTATCTGATGTGGAATTTTTCAGGACGGTTCAACGACGCTCAGGGTTTCGGCAGCCTGCAAAACGGACAATTGCTGACGGGGATTCCTTTTGTCGACAAGCTGATTGTAGGTACGGGCGCCAAGCAGCCGCAATCGTTGTCGCACGGGAGACATGTCTATTTCCTGCTTCCCTTGCTGTTGGGTTTGTTTGGATTGTGTGCGCAAAGCGACAAGAAATCATTTTGGGTGGTGATGACGCTGTTCCTCGTGACGGGTCTCGGACTGTCGATTTTCCTCAACCATCCTATCTACGAGCCGCGCGAACGTGATTATGCCTATATCCTTTCGTTCTATGCCTTTGCTATTTGGATTGGGGTGGGTGCTACAGAACTTGCCAATAAAATCAAGCAATTACGATGGCGGAGGTGTTCCTTGTTGTTGTTTGCCATTCCGGCATTGATGGCTTTCCAAAATTGGGACAGCCACAATCGTTCTCATCGCTATATTGCCCGTGACGCTTCTTGCAATTTGTTGAAATCATGCGAAAAGGGGGCAATCTTGTTTACCTGGGGCGACAACGACACCTTCCCCGTATGGTATGTGCAGCAGGTGGAACAGGTGCGCACCGACGTGGAGGTTTATAACGTAAATCTTTATGGCTACCGCCAGTCGATGCAGTTGTTGAACGACAACCTCGGGAAACGTCCTATTTATCTGAGCTACTATGCGCAAGAGGAGTTCCGCCCCTTTGTGAATTGCGTGGCCACAGGCTATGCCTATCGAATCGACGCCCAGCTGGACGACAGTGTGGATGTGGCGATGATGTACGACAATGTGATGCACAAGATGCTGTGGCAGGATGTTGATAGGGCATATGTTGACGAGGTTTCCTCTCGTTTTCTTGACCGCTATTGGCAGGGTGTGGTACTGCTGTCCAATCGACTTGCCGCTTCGGGTGAGTTGAAGAAGGCGCAGCAGGTGCTTGACAAGACTTTGCAAGAGATTCCTCTCAAAGCCATCCGCAATCCTCAAACGCTTTACGATGTGCAACAAACGTTCTCGCAGCAGAATATGCCACAATCGTTGGCTCTAAGAACCGAAATCCGTTCTCGACTGGATTCGGAACTTGCATACTACCACCGCTTGTCGCCCCGCAAGCAACGCCTCTTGCCTTACTCTATTTCCCCGAGAGAAAAATTATATGAGTTACTAATCGCCAATTAATTATAGTCCATTGTCTTTCAATTCAACAATTCAACAACTCACCAAACTCTTGAACGGCCTTGTAATTAGAACTACTGGAAGTTGGTACCGCGTATTGGTTCACGATACACCTGAAGCATTGCCTTCGGGATTGTTGTGCAATGAATACGATTGCCGTTTGCGTGGCAAATTCCGCACCCATAACAACAAGCAGACCAATCCTATCGCCGTGGGTGATTGGGTGAAATTTGAGCTGCAGCAGGATGGAACGGGTTTGATTGTAGAGGTGGAGGAACGAAAAAACTGCATCATTCGCCGCGCCACAAAACTCAGCAAGCAGACACATGTTTTGGCTTCCAACATCGATCTTCTGTGTGTGGTGGCTACGTTAGGTTTCCCACGAACCTCTACGGGCTTTATCGACCGAATGTTGGTAACGGCGGAAGCCTATCATATTCCAGCCTGTTTGATTATCAATAAGATTGATTTGTGCGAAGCGTTTATGGAGGAGGTGGAGGAACTGAAACGACTCTATGAAAATGCGGGTTATCCGGTCTATCTGGTTTCCGCCCTGTCAGGTGTCGGTATTGAAACATTGCAGTCGCTTGTGGCAGGCAAGGTGGTGCTTTTCAGTGGCCATAGCGGCGTTGGAAAGTCGGCATTGCTCAATACTTTCAATCCCGACCTGCATTTGCGGGTAGGGGAGGTGAGCGACTGGAGCTTGAAAGGCAAACATACCACCACTTTTGCGGAGATTTTTCCTATCTCATTGACGGGTTCCAACCAAACTACCTATCTTATCGATTCGCCTGGCATCAAGGAGTTTGGCATGGTGGATTTCACTCCAGAGGAGTTGTCGCATTTCTTTCCCGAGATGCGTAGCCGGTTGCATGACTGCCAGTTCTCCAACTGCACCCATCGCCACGAACCCCATTGTGCCATCAAAGCCGCTGTCGAGGAGGGAGAGATATCAGAGGAACGTTATATCAACTACTTGAATATTATTGAGTCGTTGGGGAACGACAACCCACGATAATTTTGTTATTACAAATAGCTATGATGAGTACGAAAAAGTCACTTTTTGCATTTTGCAAGTCCCTAACAACGGTTTTCTTGTTGTTGCTAATACCTACTATTTCAATGGCGCAGACGTCCGACGCAGTGGATGTGCTGCATTACGACCTTGAGTTGGATGTGGGAAATGCGCAGGCGCAGACTTTGCAAGGCACTGCCACACTGACGGTGCGTTTGGTGCAGGCGTGCGACAGCGTTGAACTGATGCTCAAACCTTCAATCATCAACGCTGTTTGGGTTAATGGGGTGGCTGATACGGGCTATTTCTATTCCGTTGAAACTTTGCGCATTCCGTTGCGAAATGTCGCTGAGGGAGATACCTTTACTATCGCAATAGCCTATTCCAAGCGTGCCTACGTGGAGAGTTACGGCTGGGGCGGCTTGCATTTCGACAACAACATCTATTACAATCTTGGGGTGGCTTTTAAGGAGGACCCGCATAATTTCGGCAGGGCGATGTTTCCTTGCCGTGACAATTTCTACGACAAAGCCACCTATAGCATGACTGTTACGGCGAAGCCAGGCTGGCAAGCGTTGTGTTCTGGCATTTGCGATACTGCATTCCTTAATGCTGACCAAAGCCACACATCGGTATGGGTGCTTGACAAAAATGTCTCTACCTATCTCGTTTCCATGTCGGTGGCACCTTGGCGGATTCAGCAGGGTAGTGTGGTGGGGGTGTATGATACCTATCCAGTCACCTTAGGCTTTTTCTCCGACAGCGTAGGTGTGGCTACAGCCTACGCAGAGCTGGACAGTGTGGTGCCTATGTACGAACGTTGCTTTGGTCCATACCGCTGGGATAGGATAGGCTATATAGCTACGCCCAAAGGCTCTATGGAACATGTCTCTAACATCGGATTGGTGAGTCAGTGCATGAATAGCATGGATCTGGCTTGCCAGTCGGTGATAGCCCACGAATTGTCGCACTCTTGGTTTGGCAACTTGGTGACTTGTGCCACCAGTGGCGACATGTGGTTCAACGAAGGTGGCGCCTCTTTCTGCGAGGAGGTGGCTCGAGAGGCAACGGCAGGCAAGGAAGCCGCTACGGTTTACTATCAGGAGATGCTTGAAGAGGTGTTGCGTACCGCCCATATCGACGATGGTGGCTATGTTCCATTGTATGGTGTACCATCTGAACTTACCTACGGAAGCACTGTCTATCACAAGGGCGCCATGGTGTGGCATTCTTTGCGTAGTCTGTTGGGCGACAGTGTTTTCTATGCCACCATGCAACGTTTTTTCCGTGAGCAGGCTTTTGACACCATCGGTAGCCATCGCCTTTGTGAACTTTTGAGTGACTATTCGGGTGTCGATTTGCGCGAGTTCTTCGATTTTCACGTCTTTGATGCGGGTTTTGTGGATTATGAGCTTCAGCTTGTCTATTCCGTGCAGGAGCAGGATGCTTGGTGGACGCAGTTCCGTATCCGTCAGCAGACTGTGGCGGCAGAACGTTCGTTGTGCCACGGCAAGATACCCGTGACATTCTTCTCGGCTTCTCGCGAACAATACAAGCAGTGGTTTGAAGTTGACAATGCCGACCAGCTGTTGTGGGCTGGCGTTCCCTTCGAACCGGTGTTTGCCATTGTGGATTACGACCATGAGCTTTCGGACGCCGTTACCGATGATGCGGTGCAACCTGCCTATGGTGGCAACCAGGCACTGCCTCTGTCACATGCAATGTTGCGTACCACCACTTCCGACCCCAACTACTATGTGCATATCGCCCATCATTTTGCAAAACCTTTCGACTGCGATACTATCGAGGGAATTGTGCGTACCGCCAATCGCTATTGGGTGGTAGATGGCATCTTCCCCGAGTCGTGCCAGTCGTTGGGTTATTTTGAGTTTTCGCGTCAAGGCAATAGCGGTGATTGTCCCAATCTCGATGCCGGTTTTTATTCTCGTACCACCTCGTTGGATTCCATCCGCTTGCTGTGGCGTCCCGATGCATCGTCCCGTTGGCAGGTGATTTCCGATCATCGCAATGGCAATACGATAAGTGGCTACTTTATTTCCGACCAGTTGCGCAGAGGCGAATACACCCTTGCCGTGATTGACAGCAATTTCCACAATATCGTTGGGGTCGCAAAGGTTGATTCCGACAATCAGTCGTTGTTGGTTTGTCCCAATCCTGCCAAAGATAGTTTCATCGTCTATTTCAATGATTTTGATCAGGATGCGACACTTTCTTTATCTGACTTGATGGGGCGTGAGGTGCTGTGTAGGGAAGGGGTGCGCAATGGCGATACGCTTAGCGTGAAGTTGCCTTCGGGAAACTATATTGTCACGATTAAAAATAATTTCTTATCTTTGCAATCTAAAATCGTTATACTATGAAGAAATCTTTGATTGTTCTTGTCGCCCTCGTTATGGGTGCTTTCCAATATGCTCAGGCTCAGTATGTGCAGGGTCGTCCCGCCACGGAGTACATGTTTAAGGTTGAGGCAGGTTATATGCCTTTTGTGACCAATGTCTTTGAGAAGGCTGAATCTGGATATATTCTTGCAAACCAAGAACATGCTGCCAGTTTGAACATTATGAACGGCTGGAACATCAGCCAGGATTTCTTCTTGGGATTTGGCGTAGGTTATGCTTGCCTTAGCCCTTTGAATGATTTCAGCAAGATGAGCCACAATGCGTTGGCATTCGTCGATTTCGATTTCCGTCCTTTGCAGGACGAGTTCGCTCCCATGATTGGCGCACGTATTGGAGGCAGTGCCATGTTGCCTACAGGTGAGCATGAATTCACCTTTGGGCCTTACGCCGAGGTCTTTGGCGGCTTAAACTGGTACTACCGTCACCGTTACAGCAATATGGAGCGCAACTACCACAGCTGGTATGTGGAGTTGGGTGTAGCTTATATGTACCGCACTATCTTGCTCCCCATCCGCATCGGCTGGAGACTGTAAGTGCTGAAAGCTTTTCTGAGATATATAAAAAGTCGTTCAATTTAACAATTGAACGACTTTTTTGTCTCTGTGTGAAAAACTTATTTGTATATAAGGTACAGCTGGCGTATTTCTTTGAATTGGCTGAGGGCGGGTTCCCAGGTGGCGCGGATTTCGGCTTCGGAAAGGCCGTCTTTAAGCTGTTGGCGTAGGTCGCCGTTGCCGGCAAGTTTCTCGAAAAAGTTGCTTTTCAGGAAAAAGTTCTCGCCGTTGGTGCCTCGATACATCTCGATAAGATAGGCAAGGTCGAACTTGTCGGGCTTGGGGACTTTGCGCAGGTCGATGCCGTGGCATTTCTTGCCCTTGAAGGGTGGATTGTCGCTGACGTGAGGTATGGAGCGTGGTGTGAAGGAATAAGCCTGGAATGGGGATTTCCGTTGGACTTTGTAGCTGGGACTTCCGATAACCTCAAAGGAAAAATCCGTGCCACGGCCCACGCTGATGTTTGTGCCTTCAAAAAGGCAGAGGCTGGGATAGAGGGCGATGGCTTGATCGGTCTGTAGGTTGGGCGACGGCGCCACGGGAAGGTGGTAGCAGCTGTCGTGCGTATAATTGCGTAGCGGAATGACAGTGAGATCGCATTCCAAGCCTTTGTCGAGCCAGTGCTCGCCGTTGATCATGCCCGCATATTCGCCTATCGTCATGCCATAGACGATGGGTACGGGGTGCATGCCCACAAAGGATTGGTATTTCATGTCTAAGACAGGACCATCAACATAGCTGGCGTTGGGGTTGGGACGGTCGAGCAGGAGCAGGGGGATGTTGTTCTCGGCGCAAGCCTCCATGACGTAGTGGAGCGTGGAGATGTAGGTGTAGAATCGGCACCCGACATCTTGGAGGTCGAAGATGACCAAGGTGATGCTTTGCAGTTGCGTGCTGGAAGGTTTTTTGTTGCTGCCGTAGAGAGAGAGGATGGGTAAGCCTGTTTGGGCGTCTTTCCCACTTTGCACATGAGCGCCGGCTTCGGCGTCGCCACGGAATCCGTGTTCGGGACTCATAATGAGTTGGATATCAACGCCGCAAGATAGGAGCGTGTCAACTAAATGGCGATTGCCAACCAAGGATGCTTGGTTGGCAACCACGGCTATGTGTTTGTCTTGGGTGCAGTTGAGGATGGCATCCATCTGTTCGGCACCCACCACAATACGTTGTGCTTGTGTGGCAGGAATAAGAAACAGCAAGAGTAAAGAACAGATGAAATTTTTCATTCCTTATTTTGTGCCAGTGTGACCAAATCCACCGGCACCCCTTTGCGTGTCGGTGAGTTCGGTTACTTCTATCATCTGTGCTTGTTCGTGGCGTGCGATGACCATCTGTGCGATGCGTTCGCCGTCGTTGATGACAAAGTCCTCGTAGCCTAAGTTGATGAGTATGACGCATATCTCGCCACGGTAGTCGGCGTCGATGGTGCCTGGGGAGTTGAGCACGGTGATGCCCTTTTTCAAAGCCAGTCCGCTGCGTGGACGTATCTGGGCTTCAAATCCTGCGGGCAGTTCCATGAAAAGTCCTGTCTTTACCAGACCACGTTGCAAGGGCTTGAGGATGATGGGCTCTTCGGGCAGAAAAGCCTTGAGGTCGAGACCAGCCGATTGGGTGGTCTCGTATTGCGGAAGAGGGTGGTGGGAACGGTTGATGATTTTGACTTCCATGGAAATATGTTTTAAAAAATTAAGGTCAAGGTCGTCGTCAAGGTTAACGTCAAAGTTTCTTGACAAGCACTTCGTCAATCATGCCGTAGGCCTTGGCCTCTTCAGCGGTGAACCAGTGGTCGCGGTCGCTGTCGGCGTGAACTTGCTCGAAGCTTTGGCCGCTGTGCTTGGAGATGATTTCGTAGAGTTCGGTCTTGAGTTTCTGGATTTCGCGAACGGTGATTTCCATGTCGGAAGCTTGGCCTTCGGCGCCACCCATAGGCTGGTGAATCATCACGCGGCTGTGGGGCAGAGCGCATCGCATGCCTTTTTCGCCGGCGCAGAGCAGTACGCTTGCCATGGAGGCTGCCAGACCGGTGCAGATGGTGGCAATCTTAGGTTGGATGTACTGCATGGTGTCGTAGATGCCGAGACCGGCATAGACCGATCCTCCGGGAGAGTTGAGGTAGATTTGGATGTCTTTCTGGCTGTCAACGCTTTCGAGGAAAAGCAACTGCGCCTGGATGACATTGGAGGTGTAGTCGTCGATGGCGGTGCCGAGGAAGATGATGCGGTCCATCATCAATCGGCTGAAGACGTCCATCTGGGCGACGTTCAGTTGGCGCTCTTCAACGATGTAAGGGGTGAGAGAGTCCTGGAAATTGGCGTTGTTCAGTTTGCGGTTGATGGCGGCAGTGTACTTGGCGTAAGTGGTGCTGCTGATGCCGCAGTGCTTGGTGGCGTATTTTTCGAATTCGTTCATGGAGGATATTGTGTTTAATTGATAATTCAAATAATGAATGGTTGTCGAGAATGGCACTATTCGTTTTTAAATTTTTCCCATAGTTCGGGTCGGCGTTCTTTGGTGCGTTGTACGGCTTGGTCGTAGCGCCATTGTTCTATTTTGGCGTGGTTGCCGCTGAGGAGGATATCGGGCACTTTCCATCCGCGGAATTCGGGCGGACGTGTGTATTCAGGGGGAGCCACAAGTCCGTCTTGGAACGAGTCGCTGAGCGCCGACTGCTCATCGCCAATCACGCCCGGAATGAGGCGGATGACGGTGTCGCAGATGACTGCCGTGGCGAGTTCGCCGCCTGTGAGCACGTAGTCGCCGATGGAGATTTCCTTGGTGATGAAATGTTCGCGCACGCGCTCGTCAATGCCTTTGTAGTGACCGCAGAGAATCATGAGGTTCTGTTTGAGCGAGAGCTCGTTGCTCATCGGCTGCGAGAGCATCTCGCCGTCAGGGGCGGTGTAGATTACTTCATCGTAGGAGCGTTCTTTTTGCAGGGCTTCGATGCAGTTTACCAATGGTTCTACAGCCATTACCATACCGGCGCCGCCACCGTATGGGTAGTCGTCCACGCTGCCGTAGCGAGTGAGCGAGTAGTCGTGGAGGTCGTGGAAATGTATCTCCGCCAATCCCTTGTCTTGTGCTCTTTTAAGGATGGATTCCTCAAAGAACATGGACATCATGGAGGGGAACAGGGTGAGTATGTCGATTCTCATATTAGCGCACTCTTAAACGTTTGCCGAGAGGAAGGATTGCGGTTTCACGAATGCCGTTGAGCTGGCAGAGTTTGCGGACTGTGGTGCCGTTGCGCTTGGCAATCTTGCTGAGCGTGTCGCCGCTGCGCACCTTGTAGTATTTGCTTCCGGAACTGTTTTTCCCCGAAGAGGCGTTGCTGGCGCCTTTCTTCGCCACTTTGCGGAACGAATTGGGTGTGAGGCGGAGCGTCTCGGAAATCAGTTCGTGGGAGTAGCAGTCGATGACGTTTTCGGGGTTCATGGCGTTGCCTAAGTAGCGAATCTCGAAATGGAGGTGGCTACCGTAGGAGCGGCCAGTGTTGCCGCACAATCCGATGACTTCGCCGGCTTTCACCACATCACCTGGGATGACGTTGCGTTGCGAGAGGTGGGCGTAGTAGGTCTCCAGTCCGTTGTTGTGACGGATTACAATCAAGTTGCCGTAGGAACCGTTGTATTTCGATACGCGTACGGTACCATCAAATGTTGCATAGATGGGTTCGCCTTTTGGGAGCGCAAGATCGACGCCATAGTGGAAACGGCGGCGGCGTGGTCCGAAATGCGAAGAAACGCGTGCCGAATGGGGCGTGGGAAAGGAGAAATGCTTGTTGGAAAGGATGACGGTGTCGTTGATGTGCGCGGCATCCTTTCGGGGATAGTGAATCATCTCCGAGTCGAAGCTCTCGTAAAGGATCTCGTTTTCACTCTCGGCACCCTCGTCTTCAATCATTTGGAAGACCTGCATGGGCAAGTCGGGATTGTCGTGATATTCAGCGTCGCCTTCTGCCATCATAGGTGGAGGAGGAACGGCGGGTTTGCGGTAAATCTTGTTTTCGTCTTCGGGAGGAGGCGTTTTTTGGTCTATCTCCACGTCACCGAAGTCTTCGTCGTGGTAGATGAGTTCCATTTTGTTGACTTTGATGACCGATTTCTTGTCCTTTCCGGTAGTGTCTTGTTGTGCCCAAGACTGCCAAGGCAAGAGAGATAGCGCTGCGAGAAGAATTAAAAGTTTATAGTGATGCATGAATTTTAGTCTCTTTGAGATACTATGAATTGCAAAAATACGAAATATTAGTGAATAGTAAATGGTAAAAAAAGTGAATAGTGAAAAGTGATTAGTGATTAGGATTTACATTATCAACTTTTTTTACGACTTTCACCACCTGGATGGTGATGGGCAGGATGATGATTTCGTAGATGGTTTTGAGTCCTACCTGAATGAGTGCCAGCCAGAGCATGTCCTTCCATGGAATGATGCCACCGAAGGCAAGGGGGAAGAAAATGAGGGAGTCTGCGACTTCGCCGTAGATGGTGGAGAGGATGGCGCGCACGGAGAAGTGTTTCCCCTTTTGCTTGTCTTTCATCTTCGACATGGTGTAGGCGTTCAGAAGCGAACCTATGAGGAATGCCACAAAAGAGGCTCCCGTGATGCGTGGCGCCAGTCCGAAAATGGAGTGGAACCCTGCTTGGTTCTCGTAGTAGGGCGCAGGCGGCAGCAGGTCGCAGAGGGCTCCTGCGGCTACGAAGAAGAAATTCATCAGAAATCCCATCCAGATGAGCTGGCGTGTTTTGCGAAAGCCCCACACCTCACAGACTACGTCGTTGATGATGTAGGAGATGGGGAAGATGATGACTCCGGCGGTTTGGCTGAAGCCAAAGAATGCAAATTGCTTGGTTTCAAATAGATTAGCTGCAATAAGGCAGACTACAAAGAGGATGCTGAAGAAGAGGTACAGCATGCTCACTTGCTGGTTTTGGTGTTTCATGGTCTTGTTTTTTTAGCGTGGTTGTCAAGGACACGGCTGTTGAAAAATTAGGTTTATATTGGGTTAGGAACCTTTTACGCGTTTCCAAGGCTTTGTAATACCCAAGGCAGGTGTGCCTTTGTAGTAGCGAGCTTCAAGGTCGGTGCCGTTTTTGGCGAGCTTGAACTTGATGCTGAACATCTTGCCCGAGAATGGATCATAAAGTTTGCCGTTCACCCATTCGTCTTTCTTGAATTTCAGGTTACGGAAGATATATACTTGGTCGTAGCGTCGTTTGCGCAACAGAGGGTCAGGGTTGTTGTCGTCGCAGCGCACGGATCCGTCGGCGTTGGTGGGGTGGTTTACCCATACGAGGCGACCTTGGTAGGTGCCGTCTTTGGCCTTGGTAATGAGGACGTGACCTAAGTCATCGGTAATGATGGACTCGAGGAGGTAGGTCCCCAAAATTTGGTCTGCCTCCACCGTTTGTGCAGAAACGTAGGAGGGGAGAATGAAAGAAAAAAACAGCAGAAAAGCCTTGGAAAGTTTGGAGAACATAGGGTAGTATTGAAATATTATTGATAATCGCACCATTCACCCGTGCTGTATTGATATATATAGTTGTATAGAGTGAAGAACACCTATTCGTAGCTCTCGCGGATTTCTTTCTTGAGAAATTCCAAAGCGGCATCGGTGGGAGCCTGCTTGGCTGCGGTGGCAAAGATGGTTGCGGCGAGGGATGAAGTCTCAGCGGTTGCGGGGAGCTGTACGGCAGAGCTGTTGATGAGGTTGATCATCTCCTCTTTGGCTTCGCGGATGCGGGTCCAGGATTCGGAGGAGAGATAGACCTGCTGGCTGAGGTTGTGTTCCCATTCGTCGCGTATGTTCTTGGTCATGACACCTTGGAGCAGACGGAGGTCCATACCGGGAGTATAGCAGCGGAGGATGAGGCTGTCGGGGGAGATGCGTTCCAAGAAAAGCACCATACGTTCGTAGGCTTGGAGACGGATGGGCGTAACCACTTTGAGGGCTTCGGCGTGTTGGTCGAGTTTCATCTGGAGCAGCAGAGTTTTCTGCTGGTTCTTGAAATAGGACTTGATGATTTTGTAGAAAATCCAACCCATGACGGCTACGGTTGCTACTACGGTAAGGATAACGAGGAGAATGAAAAATAACGGTTTCATGTGATTAGTGACTGGTGATTAGTGATTACACGTTACGCTTATTAGTCGAGTTTGAGTACGGCGAGGAAGGCGCTTTGAGGCACTTCTACGTTGCCTACCTGGCGCATGCGTTTCTTGCCTTCTTTCTGTTTCTCAAGTAGCTTGCGCTTGCGCGTGATGTCGCCGCCGTAGCACTTGGCGGTTACGTCCTTACGTACTTGGCGCACGGTCTCGCGGGCGATGATCTTGCCTCCAATGGCTGCTTGAATTGCCACGTCAAACTGCTGGCGGGGGATGAGGTCTTTGAGTTTCTCGCACATGCGTCGGCCGATGGGGTAGGCGTTATTGACATAGGTGAGTGTGGAAAGTGCATCCACGGGGTCACCGTTGAGCAGGATTTCGAGCTTTACGAGCTTGGAAGGCTGGTAGCCGTTGAGGTAGTAGTCCAATGAGGCGTAGCCTTTGGAGATGGACTTGAGTTTGTCGTAGAAATCGAACACCACTTCGCCGAGAGGCAGGTCGAAAGTAATCTCGATGCGGTCGGTGGTGAGGTAGTTTTGGTTTTTCAGGATGCCGCGCTTGTCCATGCAGAGTTTGATGACGGGTCCGATGTAGTCGGCCTTGGTGATGATTTGCGCATGGATGTAAGGTTCATAGACTTCGCTGATGTTGTTGGGCTCAGGCATTCCCGAAGGGTTATAGACGTCAATCTCGGAGCCGTTGGTGAGCTTGACTTTGTATTGTACGTTGGGAACGGTGGTGATGACATCCATGTTGAATTCGCGCGTGAGGCGTTCTTGTACGATTTCCATGTGGAGCAGTCCGAGGAATCCGCAGCGGAAGCCGAATCCCAAAGCCAACGAACTTTCGGGCTCGAAAGTAAGAGAGGCATCGTTGAGCTGCAGCTTTTCGATGCTGGCACGCAGCTCTTCGTAGTCGTCGGTATCGACGGGATAGACGCCGGCGAAGACCATCGGCTTGACGGCCTCGAAGCCTTCGATGGCTTTCTCGCAAGGATTTTCAACGTGGGTGATGGTGTCGCCTACGCGCACCTCCTTGCTGGTCTTGATTCCGCTGATGATGTATCCTACGTCGCCAGCCTGCATGATTTTGCGGGGTTCCATGTTGAGGCGCAGCACGCCAATCTCGTCGGCGTGGTAGTCCTTTTCAGTGGAGATGAACTTCACCCAGTCGTTGGTCTTGATGGTTCCGTTGATGATGCGGAAATAGCTGATGATGCCTCGAAAGGGATTGAAAACCGAGTCGAACACAAGTGCCTGCAACGGTGCGTTTTCGTCGCCTTCGGGGGCTGGTACGCGTTTTACGATGGCTTCCAGTATCTCGGGTACACCTTGTCCTGTCTTGGCGCTGCACGAAAGGATATCTTCGCGGGGACATCCGATAAGGTCCATGATTTCGTCTGCAACCTCTTCAGGCATGGCGCTGTCGAGGTCTATCTTGTTCATCACGGGGATGATTTCCAAATCGTTCTCCAATGCAAGATAAAGATTGGAAATGGTCTGTGCCTGAATGCCTTGTGTGGCATCCACCACAAGCAATGCACCTTCGCAGGCGGCAATGGAACGTGAGACCTCGTAGCTGAAATCGACGTGACCTGGGGTGTCGATGAGGTTGAGCACATAGTCTTCGCCCGTTGCGTTGCTTTTGTAGTTCATCTGGATGGCGTGGCTCTTGATGGTAATGCCGCGTTCTTTTTCCAGTTCCATGTCATCAAGCACTTGGTCTTGCATCTCGCGTTGGGAGACGGTGTTGGTGTATTCAAGCAGACGGTCGGCGAGTGTGCTTTTGCCGTGGTCGATGTGGGCGATGATGCAAAAGTTGCGTATGTTCTTGTTCATCGAGATAGTGATTAGTGACTGGTGATTGGTGAATAGGAAATATTTTAATTCCTTCCTATGGGAAAACACAAAAAGTAGCGAACAACTAAGGGCTGTTCGCTACTGGGTTTGGGTAGCGTGGAAGAAATGGTTATTTCTTGGTGGCTACTTTTTTCTCTGCCGGCTGAGCTTTCAGCTCTTTGGTGGCGTTGGGGTTTACCTGAAGAGCTTTTTTGCATTTCTTGGCTTCTGACTGGTTGGTTTTTGCAGCTTGCTTTTCGCAGCAGGGCTTGGCTTCGGCCTTCTGGGCCTCGGCTTTCTGAGCCTGACCTTCGGCTTTCACTGCTTGACCTTTGGTGCATTGATGGTTGCATTTGTGCTGGCATTCAACCTTTGCAGGTGCTGCTTTCACTTCTTTCTTAACGGGTTCCTGAGCATTGGCAATGGTCATGCCCATAACGATAGCGGCTGCTAATAAAACTACTTTTTTCATGGTATTTTTTATTGGTTAATTGTGATAACGCAATGTTTGGGTAAATATTGCGTGACTGTAGTTGTTTTTTTTATTGATGAAACAAGAATTCTGACTTCTGATTATTAGTATGCGTCGTATTCGATTTCTTGCAGCTACGTTACAAATCGCCGCAGATAAGGAAGTCTCGCATCAGTTCCTTATACCAAATGGAACGGGTCTGGTCTTGGTTCCTCAGACAGTGGGTTGAATGTTGTGGACAATCGGTGATGCCTTTTTTGAGGGTGAGCACAAAGCGTTTTGGCGGTTTTGATGGCAAGGTCTTTACGCAGGTGGTGGTATGAATCGAGAATCCCGCCTGAAGGCATTGTTGCGTAAAGTCGCCCAGCACCTCGGGCGGAATGCACACCGAGAATAGCCCTTTGTCTTCCAGCAATGCGTAGGCTCCATTGATGAGGGTAGGAAAGGGAAGGCTTGAGGTATGGCGGGCTCGGGTACGACCTTCGCTGGGACATTCCAAGCTGCGGTCGAAATAGGGCGGATTGCACACTACGGCATGGTAGCGGGATAGAGGCTGTTGCGCAAGATAGTCTTGCAACGATGTATGGATGAGTGTGATACGATTGTTCCAAGGAGCGTGCTGAAAGTTGTATTGGGCATCCTCTACGGCGTTGCGGTCTATCTCTATGGCGGTGATTTGGCTTTCGGGAAACCGTTGGGCGAGCATAAGGGCAATAACGCCTGTCCCCGTCCCGATGTCGAGAATGGTTCGACCTCCTGCGGCAAGGGTGCCGAGGAGGTCGCTATCCGTGCCCACCTTCATGGCGGCATGACTTTGGCGGATGGTGAATTGTTGGTAGTTGAAAAAATCTGATGCCATAGATAGTTGACAATTTAACCCCTAACTTGGTCAAGGTTAGGGTTACAGGTTACTTGCCAAACATTACCTTTTCAGAATCAAAGAGTTTGGTGAGAATCCATGCACCCAAGCCGGCGTAAAGAAGGTTGGAGCAGATGGTGAACACAAAGGTCAAGACGGTGGCTTCGTGTGCCATGACTGCGGTCATAGCCATTACGCTGTTGTAGAAGGGAATGAGGTAGAGTATTGGATTTTCGGTGGCTCCGCCCATAATCATGGGCATCATGCCAACGACTATCATCATCAACGATACGGGTATGTTGATTGTGGAGGCTTGTTTGACATCCTTTGCGATGGCGGAGAGGTTGGCGATTACGCTGATGAGTATCAGTACCGTGCTCAGCAATACCAACAGCAGCAAGATGTATTCGCTTGCGCTGTAGAGGTTTGTATCCATATTCAGTTCGTCGATATGGAGCATCTTGGGCAAGGAGAGAATGATGCCGATAAAGCTGGAGAGACCGCTGAGGGTGGCGAAGACCGAGAGTGAGAAGATTTTGCCCAAAGCCAGTTGACTGCGTTTCATGGGTGTGACGAGTAGGGTGGCAATGGTGCCACGCTCTTTCTCGCCGGCGATGGAGGCGGGTCCCACAGCCATGCAGCCCGAGAAGAGGAGCATCAGCAAGAGCATGGGGATGAGTTGCGACAGCACATTGGAAATCACCTCGCTTTCGTCGCTTTGGTCGAAACTTGGCGAGTCGGTATCGTCATAACGGTTTACGTCGAAGCGGTTGCAATAGCTGTCTTCGTATGCATTGAGAGCGCCGTCGAGCATGTGGTAGGTCATGCCCGAACCATCGTTGACGGAGTTGTAGAAAATCTTGATGTTGGGAGCCATCGCTTCAGAGGCGGGATCGTAGTTTGCCACGAGGGAGTCGAAATTCTCGGGGAAAATCATGTAGGCGATGTTGTTCTCCTTGTCGCCCAATTGTTTCATGATATCTTCGGCAACAATGTCGTGCGTGACAATGTTCATGGGAATAGAGTCGAAGAGTGGCAGGATTGAAGGTGGCAGATTTTCCACATAGACGGTGGTGGGTTCGGTGGCTTCTACCGTGAAATTGCTTTCGCTCATGTTGTCCCCCATCAGACTGTATATGATGTAGATGAGCAAACCAGGCATGATGACCGTCGTGAAGACCATCGAACGGTCGCTGAAGAATCGAGTGAATTCTTTCTTGATAATGGTGAGTGTATTGTTGATTTTCATAACTTTAGTGACTGATGATTAGTGAATTGGTTTGTTCCTCGTTTTCTTTGTAAATCTCAAAGAAACGGTCCTCGAGCGAGAGTCCGTCGCAGACGGCTTCCAATGTGTCGCAGTGGGTGAGTTTGCCGTTGATGATGATGCCCACGCGGTCGCAGAGTTTCTCTACCAGGCTGAAGATGTGGGTGGAGAGGATGACGGTCTTGCCCTCGGCACGAAGTTCTTGGAGGTAGTCCGTCACGGTGCGAGCCGTGAGTACGTCCAGTCCGTTGGTGGGTTCGTCGAAGATGATGATGTCGGGATTGTGTACCAACGAGATGACCAGCGACACTTTCTGTTTCATACCCGTCGAAAGGTCCTTCACCTTCACTTCGGCGAACTTGTCGATGCCAAAGCGTTCAAACATGCTTTTCTTGCGTTCGGCAATCAAGCTTGGCTCCACTTGATGCAGGTTGCTGAAGAAATCGAAAAGGTAGTTGGGTGTGAAGAAGTCCTCCAGTTTCAATTCGCTGGTCAGAAACCCAATTTTAGCCCGTACCTTTTCGGGCTGGGAGGCAATGCTGCAACCATCCACCAAGGCGTCGCCTTTGTCGGGCTTGATGAGGGTGGCAAGCATACGCAGCGTGGTGGTCTTGCCGGCTCCGTTGGGTCCCAAGAGACCGAAAATCTCGCCACGGTTGGCGGTGAAGGTCAGATTGTCAACCGCAACCTTTTGTTTTGACTTGGTGCGTTCGATTTTTTGTTGCTTTTTGGAAAGGGTGAAGGTTTTGCATAATCCTTCAACGCGCAAGATTTCTTCCATATTATTGATTGATTTGTAATTATTAAACTATGTTATGAGGCTTTTTATCGAAATGAGACTTGTAAGATTTTTGTTTCGTCATTGACTTTTGCGGAGTTTTGGACTTCTTGTCGGCTGTGGGGGCGGTCAGAAAATCTGTCCGATTAATTCATTCATTTTTTGACGAAGTTTCTTCAAAATAGGAAGTAAGATAAACATTTCTCCAATTAGGATTCCGTAGGTAAAACCTTCGCTGAAGCTAATGAGCCATTCGGAGAATCCACTTGGAGGAAGATGATGTCCTATCGGACTCAAGATCAGGTATGCAATTGCGGCTAACACCGTTAATCCAATGAAGTTTTTTAGATGAAAGTTGAATGCCTTGTTTGTGAGGCGCAGTTTGGCGGCCACGTTGTTCTCTGCCTCGAATGGACCGGCTGTGGCTTCCCGCTTCCAATAGATTTTGTGTTTGCACTGATGTACAAACCGGTCGCCGCATTCGCTTCGGAATACAACATAGTCATCGATGCTTTCCTTCGATTTCTTCTCGTCAAAGTCGATTTGGTAGATGAACTCGCTAGGTTCGCATTTTTTGAAACGATAGATGACACCATTGGAGTGCCAGAAGGCCCAGCCTTTTTTGCACATGTCATTTATCCACTGCTCTTCCTTGTCAAAGTCAACGAACCAGTTGACAGAAATCTTCTTTGTCTTCATGATGTCTATTTTTTAATGTTGTTTTTTCCGTTTTCCACTAATTCTTCGAGACGCTCATATTCGGCCATAAGAATTTCATGGCCAGTTTGAGTGATGTGATACAGCTTTCTTCTGCCGTCGGTTTCGGACGACTCGCCACATGGGGTTATCCATCCTTTTTCAAGAAGGTTGGAAATTGCTCCGTACAATGTTCCTGCAGAAAGTACCAGTCTTCCTTTGCTCATTGAGGAGGTTTTTTGCATGATGCCATACCCGTGCATGGGTTCTTGAAGTGCCAGAAGAATGTAGTAGATTGCTTCCGTCAATGCAGCCGTCGAACTTTTCATAGATTGTATTGCTTCCCGTTATATCGTTAGACGATGCAAAGATAGACAATATATTTGAATTGACAAAGAAAAATTCAAAAAATGTTAAAAATCAAACACTTTTGACTATTTTGTAGAAATAATTCTCTACTACAATTTGAGATTATTCAATGGATTTTGAGAGTGTTTGTTCTGTAAAAGTGTCAGTTTCTTTCGAGTTGAAGTCTTGGTAGGTCTTTGCGATTTTTCTCGTAGCAAAGGCTATGATGATTACAAATAGGGCGACATAGACTTCTATAGCCCAGATGGGTAGCATCCCTTTTTGGCAAAAGGCGGCGGGAATGTCCAAGGCGGCATGAAGCAATATGGCCAATGGATAGAGCCAAAATCGCTTGCTGTCGCGGGCGGCGACAAACACCAGCACCGAGGCGCAGATGTGGAAAGTGATGGCGCAGAGTCGTTCCAAGAGTGCCACGCAGCAGATTCCGGGCGAAAGACTCTCCAGAATGGTGACGATAGTCTGGCTTCCTTCGTTTTCCATCAGTTGTGTCAATCCATCAATTCCGTTGCTGTTGTAGATAATCATGAACACCGCATATACCAAGTAGGAAGCGCCCATCACCATGATGGCTTCGATGCCACCATGCCCGAGGCCGTAGCTGATGGCGGATTTCTTGTCGGAAGTCTTGCGCATCAGTGTCTTGAAAGCTACAAAGCGGCCTGTCTCTTCAAAAATCCCTGCAGCCAGACCCGCGTACAACGCATATCTCCAAACTGCCCCATTCAGAAATCGTGAGATGGGATTGTCCATCGTAAGGCAGAAAAGGTGCATCACGCTTTCCAGGCCATATACAAAGACGATGAAAATGAGCGCACCGACAAAGAAATGTTTCCATTTTCCTCCAGCATGACGTTTCCAATAGGCCATGCCAACAATCGGTATGGCGATTGCCACAAAGGCAAAAAGAAAAAGTAGGATAGGTGACATGATTTGTGATTAGTGAACTGTGAATGGTGAACTGTGAATGGGGCAGGAACTCTTAACTAATTCTCAATGCCATAGCCAAAATCAAGGTTTCTGAAAATCTGAAAATCTCCCCATCTGAAAATCTGAATATAAGGTTAAGGTTACGGCTTACTATTTTGTCCAAAAGTCGATATATTGGGTTTCTCCGGCATTGTGGCCGTCTTGGGTGAGGAATTTCTCGCCCATGATAGAGAAGGCGTAGTGTGTGTTGGCTTTCAGGTCCAGTTTGATAGTGATGGTCTTTTGGTCGTCGCTCCAAGAGACGGCATCGCGAACGGATCCGTCAAGGTTGAGGAACTCTCCGCCGGAATCGCTGAAGCCCAGCGCCACTCCGGGTTGCATGGACTTGTCGAAAGTGATGACGAGGGCCGATTTGCCTGAAGGATAGTTTTTGTCACCGTTTTTGATGCTGCAGCTGACAATCTTGGCGCATTTTTTACGGTAGTCGATTTGGGCTTTCTTGTATTTCCTTAAACTGAAATGGTTGATATCCTTTACCAGTTGTGGCATGTAGTTGTTGATGTCGGCGTGCTTCGAGCGTTGCGTTTGGTAGGTTTCCAAACTTTCAACCATGGTGCGGGTGAGAATGAATTCGCCTTCGTTGCGAATCAGTTCGTCAAGATTTGCGCTTCCATTATGGTCGGCGGCATAGCGAATCACGCAACTGCGCACAAAGGTCTCGTTCATCATGTAGATGGGTTGTCCGTATGCCATTCGCTCCATAACGTCGGCCTTTTCGGCATAGACTTTGTCGGATTTGCTTTCCATCTGCTTCCAATACTGGCTGATGAGCGGATTGCAGTAGGAATGGCAGCATTCGTGAATGACGATGGGAAGATAGGTTTGAATGTATGAGCGATCGATTTTTGCGTTTGGGAAGGGACAACCGATGACGGGTGAGATGTGCACGTTGCCATTCTTGAGCGGTGTGGAACATCCATAGTTGTTGGGCCACACCAGAAAACACAGCACGATGTTGAAACGGCTGCCTTCTCGTTTGCCGAAAAACTGGTCGAACCATTTCCAATCGATATTTTGGTTGATGTTCTCTTCAAAGACCTTGACGGCTTTTTCGCGCAAAGAGGCGGAGCGTTCGTACCATTGATGGAAATTGCTCTGTCGGTAGAAGTCGCTCAGCGGTGCGAGAAAGTCCTGCTTTTGCTTGTCGCTCCAACGCTCGAAAGATTCGTCGGCACCTTCTTGGTATTGTTCGTCGAGGGTGAAATCGCTTTGTGGAGAGGATGGCATCTTCAGGTGCAGGGCGTAGCTCGCCACGGCATCGTAGCTCACGCTGATTTGGGCATATTGCCGCGCCAAAGCCACGACACTATGATTCTTGAAAGCTGAAAAATAGGCATCCAACTCGTTGACATAGTCGTTCTTTTCGCAGCGGTTGTATTCTTCGTTGCCTGCCAGGCGGAACACCACACTCATCAAATCCACCCGCTCGTCAAAATCCACGGGTATTTGCTGTGCGTAGCCTTGCAACGCCGTTGCAATGGCAAAAAGGAGAAGAAGGAGAAAACGTTTCATGATTAGTAAAGATCAAGGTTAAGGTTAACGTCAAGGTTCACTATTTTATTCCGATTTTGTTCGTAAAATAGATGCTCAGTGCGATGAGTATTACACAAAGGACGATGGTTGACCAGAGGATGAAGGTTTCGTTCTGGGTCAGATGGTAAATTGTCATCAAGATGGTGAAAAACAGACTGAGGATACCTATCATGATGTAGCGGTAGCCGTTGGTGTCGTTGGCGAGGTCCATGCGTCCCATACGCCATTTCCCATTGATTCGGACGAGGGAGTAGCTTTTGTTGAGTTTGGGATATTTCAGCGAAAGGAACGCCACCACATGGAGGAATACAATCATAAAGAAATAGAAGCAGACGTCTGTCCAAACGATGGGGTGACGTAGCAGCAAAGTGATGAGGCTACCTACGAAAATGACGGCGGAGACTATCAATAGAATCTTGAAAATGGTTTTGTTCCTTTCTAACATTTTGGGAGATTTGAAGATTAAAAGATTTGGAGATTTTCAGATTTACGGATTATCAGATTTACAGAGTCTAAACATCTGAGCATCTAAATATCTGAGCATCTAAACACTGTTCACAGCTTACATCTACATTTATTTACTTTTATGGCAAAGTAGAAGACGACTGCCAGCATGATGGCGCAGGTGGAAAAGAAAATAAGGTTCTCATTGTCGAAGAACAATAATCCGCCAAACATCAAGACCATAACCACCGCCAATGCTCCGTACATGACTTTGTAGTAACCATTTGAGTCAAGAATAGGGGTCTGCTTTTCTTGCTTTTTGAGGCGTCGTTGTTTGTGTGATACTTTGTTTTGGAGTGTCTTCAGTTTTGGGAATCGGGCAATCAGAACGCCGATGGCAATCGCAAAAAACATGCGGATAGGATCTCGGAATACCTCCCAGCTTAAATCCTTGGGATGCAACAGTACAAAACTCAACACAATCCCCACGAGGAGTACCGCCGCGAGGATGAACAGGATTTTTGCTATGGTTTTGTTGCGTTCTAACATATTGTAACCTTAACTTTGACTTTTACCTTAACTTTGACCCTTTAGTTGACTTTCTTGATTGAGCGAAAAAGTCTTACGAAAAGCCAGACAAACAATCCAAGCGATGCAAAACCACCTATTCCAAACAATACATCGCTGACATTCTCGTTAAGCAATTCAGCATCATCAATAATGCTGATTGTGGCGTAGAAACTTACGAAAAACAAAATCAGCCCTTTCTCGAAATAATCCAAACTCTTGTCGTACTGATAATTCCCATTGACCGTTGTT
>JAZLKZ010000035.1:0-3693 GCA_045597845.1 Bacteroidales bacterium
GATGGGCTACGACCTCAAGAAGTCTCGTGCTCAGATCCGTTTTGAAGCCTATCCCAAGGTGACGATGCAGGACATCGTGAATTTCAACCACAAATACATCAAAGGCCAGAAGAAAGTCTATATGGCTCTCGGCAAAGAGGCTGACATGGACTTCAACGCCCTCGCCAAGTTTGGCAAGGTCAAGAAGCTCACGCTGAAGGATGTGTTTGGGTATTAATTAGGAATTACAAATCTGAGACGTTCAGCGGGCGCTTCTTGCAAGTGCGCGCTGAACGTTTTCTTATTCACACTCGTAAATCGGACAATATGACGCTTACGCTTATCGGTGCCGCCATCCTGCCTGTCATCATACTCCTGCTGTTTGTCTATCGCAAAGACAAACAAGAGAAAGAACCATTCAGGATGCTTTTGAAAGCATTTTTCTTTGGCGTGCTCTCTTGCATTCCCGCAGCGCTGATGGAATCGGTGTTGCAGAATTTTGCGCCACCCTCGGAGATGGTCATTGCCAACGGCATCTTTATGGGCTACGGCGTGGCTGGATTCAGCGAAGAACTGTGGAAACTCATCCTGCTCTCGCTGGCGATATGGAAAAGCAAGGAGTTTGACGAATATTTCGACGGCATCGTCTATGCCACCTTTGTCTCCCTGGGTTTCGCCTGTCTGGAGAACATCCTCTACGTTTTCAACGCCGGCAGCCTATCCGAATCCATCACCATGAGCGTCATGCGCGCCTTGCTCTCCGTTCCCGCCCATTTCCTTTTCGGAGTCATCATGGGCTACTACTTCTCCTTGGCGAAGTTCGACCCCAAGCACCGTTTTGGGAACATTCTCCGTGCCTTGTTCTACCCGATTCTGCTTCACGGCACATTCGATGCACTGCTTTTCATCGTGGGCGGAGGCGTCGTGTTTGGGGTGTTCCTTCTCATCGCCTTCATCATTTTCGACATCAAGATGTGGAAATGGGGCTTGAAACGCATCAGAATCCTACAACAGCTCTCCCAACAACAAAATTTCAATCGCGAGGATCCATTCGAGGGGTTTAAGTGGGAGATTTGATTGAAGATTTGGAGATTTGAAGATTTGAAGGGTTGAAGTTTTGTTGAGGTGTTGCTCACTCTCATTAAATCGGATTGTAAGGTGTTGCTCGTTTTCATTGAGTGGCATTCAGCTTCACTTATTATTTGCTTCCAAAATAATGTTTCAAAACATCATTTTTGTAGTAATTTTAATGTTTCAAAACATTATTTTTACTACAAATTTAATATTTCAAAATATTATTATTATCTTTGCAATTATAAAAACGAGCGATAAAATATCATGAACGAAAGGGATTTTGAAGAATTAACTAAAACTTTTCGGCGTAAATTAGCTGCCACACCCACTAAATTTCATCGTTACCTATATAATCAAATACAATGGGATGATTCCCTTATTGGACTAAAAGGTCCTAAAGGCTGTGGGAAAACAACAATGCTTCTACAACACATTAAAGAAACATTCAAAGGTGCTAATCTCGACAAAGTTCTCTACGTGTCACTCGACAATCTGTGGTTTTCAAATCACGACTTGCAGGACGTTATTGAATATCATTACCTTCATGGAGGCACACATCTATTTATTGATGAGATACATTATGTAAAGAAATGGCAGACGATGTTGAAAAATTTTAGCGACGACTATCCCAATTTCCATATCGTTTATACAGGATCCTCCATGCTACAAATTGATGCTGCGGAAGGAGACCTCTCACGCCGACAAGCCATGTACGAAATGAGAGGACTATCGTTTCGGGAATATCTTGAATATGAAGAAATAATAAAGATCCCAGCCATACCTCTCGACAACCTTCTCGCCGACCATTCCTCGTTCGCAATGGATATCTGCGAACAAATCAAACCGTTAGACCATTTCCAGAATTACCTAAAACACGGTTATTATCCATTCTACAAAAACATACATTCGTCCATCAACCAACGGCTTCAGTCTGTGGTATGCCGAATTATCGAAAACGACTACGCTATTATTGACGACGTATCTCCATCTACCATTCGCAAAACAAAGAAATTACTGATGGTTCTTGCCGAACGAGTACCACAACTGCCGAAAATGACAGCATTATACAAAGAACTTGACACCGACCGAAATCAAGGACTAAAAATGCTTCATGCCCTTGAGCGTGGTGGCTTGCTCATCCTTCTCGGCGACAACACAAAGAGTCCCAACAATCTATCGCGTCCCGACAAAATCTATATCAATAACCCCACACTAATGAATGCCATCAGTCCTTTTGCCGATGCTGGCACAATCCGAGAAACATTTTTCATCAATCAACTATCACAGTCTCACGATGTAAGATATCCCAATATGGGCGATTTTCTCGTTGACAGAAAACACATTTTCGAAGTCGGAGGGAAAGGCAAGACCTTTGACCAAATAAAAGACTTGCCCAATAGTTACCTTGCCATAGATGACACCGAAATTGGGCACAATGCCCGAATCCCACTATGGATGTTCGGGTTGCTCTATTAAGGTGATTTCTAAAATTCCACGTAAATGAAAAATGGAATGAATAAATATGGCATCACCATACAGACTATAGCCTGGCGCAAAGCTGCGGGAGTTTTCGCTCTGTTTTTCCTACCACTGTTGCTGCTTTCTTGCCAAGACAACGGCATTGTCTTCGACAATAGTCCTCGAGACACCAAAGCCAAAGACTTTGTCTATCTGCAAGATGGACATTTCATGTGCAACGATACTGCCTGGTTTGCAACGATGCTTAACTACAAAGTGGAATGGCGCAAGTTTGGCGACACGGTCTGCATCTCGCCCGCCATCTACTACGAAAATCCCGATAACTGGGAGCACTCAGATGCATTGGGCACCACCACCCAGCTACTCAAGCACATTGCCTTTAGTTCCTCATTAGGTTTCAACACTATGCGATTCTGCATTGACGTACTGAACAAGGATGAACAGGGCTACTTTTACGGCAATGGCGAGAGTCCTATTTACCTTTTGCAAGACAGTTCCGCCATCTTGCAGGCAATCGACACACTTTTAGACCTTTGCAATCGTGTTGGCATACGAGCCATGCTACTCTTGAAACCCCCATTGGACGAGGAGCTGACGTCCTTTACAGAAGCCTTGCTGCACCATTGCGCCGACAACCCAACGATTCTTGCCTACGACTTCATGAACGAGCCACTCTATTTCGACCCTGCCGACACGCGCGAAAAACAAGACGCCTACCGCATCGTGGCTGGATGGCGCGACATGATGAACCAACACGCACCCCACCAACTCTTCACCATTGGATTTGCCGAACCCATCGAGGTTTTTGAGTGGGATCCCTCCGTCCTGCCAGTTGATTTCGTGGAGGTTCACACCTATCATCCCCTGCGCATAGCCAGCGAGATGTACTGGTACGGACACTATTGCGGCAAGCCCTGGATGGTAGGTGAGACAGCGTTGCCCGCCGATGGCGACTCTGTGCCTTACTGCTGGCAAGAACGCTTTCTCCACGAGAGTTTCCAATGCGCCATCGACAACGGAGCCATCGGCTACGGCTGGTGGGAGTTTCAAGACTGCCCTTCGGGAGTAAACTTCGAAGCACAATACACCGGTCTCCTCTCCCATAACAGAACAATTGCAACACCTTATGGGGAAATTGTAGGTTCCCTCAAAACAACATCG
>JAZLKZ010000036.1:0-5636 GCA_045597845.1 Bacteroidales bacterium
AGAAAATAGAAGAAAATTCATATATTTGCCGCGTTGTTCACTTTGAATTTTGGCTAACGGACTTCACGAAGTTCAGAGGAATGGCGCAAAAATGCTAAAAATAGAAGTCCCCTTAAATATTTCAGCACTTTGCACGACATTACAGTCATCGCGTAACAATGTACTGAAACTCCTTGACCTGATGGATAAGGCAGCTTTGGTAAGACGACTTTATTCCACTGAAAGTGGGATGAACATGTTGACAAAGCCAGAAAAGATACTTTTCTACAATACCAACCTGATGTATTGCCTGACCCCTCAAGTCGATTCGGGAACCATGCGCGAAACCTATCTTGCCTCGCAAGTTGGTGTCAATCATAAACTTTATATGCCTAACAAAGGCGATTTGGTCGTAGATGGCAAATGGCTCTTCGAAGTGGGCGGAAAAGGAAAAGGTTTCTCTCAAATCAAGGATATCCAAGACAGCTTTGTTGTAACCGACAATACGGAAATTGGCCACGGAAACAAGATCCCTTTGTGGCTTTTTGGCTTGTTGTATTGATGAAAAGCGTATTTTTGCCGTTAGTTTGAAAAATTCCCAAAAATGAAAAAAGCAACCTTGATTTTAGCCTTGTTACTCGGATTCATTCCGATGCTGAACGCCCAATGGACAAGCCCAGGCAACGGCACGACTTATACTTTGGATGACCTCGTGGAAATTAGTGGATGCGTGAGTTTTGACCCTCAAATCTTTTATTACTTCATTTCGGGCGACATCACCATCTCGGCCAACGACAAACTTTACATCAACCGAAACGACGGACTGATTTATATCACGTTTGCCAACGACTACACCATTACCATCAAAGGCTCGATGGAAGCCATGGGACAAGATGAGGAACATTATTTGCCAATAGGAATGGGAAGCGGCCACCTCCGCTTTGAGGATGCCTCTGACCCCAGCTTTCTCAGTTACTGCTGGTTTGGTGAAATGAATGGCATCCAAATCATCAACAGCGATGTGACTTTTGATACTTGCCGATTCCACTATTTTTATTCCCAACAGCAGTCGAGTGCCGTCAATTGCATGAACTGCGACCCAGTTTTTACCAATTGTGAGTTTTATTCCAACGAAGGCGCGGCCATCGGTTCTCCCGCCAATGGGCAAGCCTCTCCGCAAATCCTGAACTGCCAGTTCACTAACAATGTGACTTCCAACGCCAACCAACCCCAAATCAATCTCGGACCTGGCGCAAACGATACCATCCGTATCGTGAATTGCACCATTGAGGGTGGCGGACACGACATGTCGGGCGGCATTACCATTGCAGATTTGATGAACACGGGCGACACCAAAATCCTGCTGAAAGACAACGTCGTCAAAAATAACCGCTACGGCTACAACCAGCAAGGCTATAATTTGAGTTCCGTCATCATCGGCAACCAATTCATCGACAACAACCTCGAAACCAACCCCATGAATGGTGGCAGCGGCATCAGCATCTATGGCATAGACGAAAACAACAAGGCCGTCATCCGTAACAATGTCATCACTGGCAACTTGTGGGGCATCACTGCCATCAATGCTTTCGACATCGACTTGGGCACCGAAAATGACTGGGGACATAACGAAATCCATAACAATGGCAACAGCGGCATGGTGTATGACCTTTATGACAACTCCACCTGCGACATCATGGCCGTAGGCAACGATTGGGGCACCACAAGCGAACAAGAGGTTGAAGACCATATCTTCCATCAAAACGACAACCCAAACCTGGGTTTGGTAACTTTTATTCCTTTCGTTGGCTATGACGCCGTCGAGGAGTTGAATACTGCCCTGTTTGAAGTTTCGCCCAATCCCGCTCAAGGCCGTTTCATGGTGGAAGGTCGGGGAAAAATGACCATCACAAACACACTTGGTCAAGTCGTCTTCACCAAGCAAATTGATGGCAAGGAAACGATTGAACTACCACGTGGTTTGTATCTCATCATTTTAAACGGAATAACACATAAAATCGTTGTTGAATAATTAGGCTATGTCAAAAACCATCGTCAATATCATCGACAAGAGCAACCCGTTGCCGGCTTACCTTTTCACCAAGGAATTCTATGAAGAAGGCGACGGATTGCTGTTCATCTCTCCCGAAGAGGAAGCCGACTGCATCCAACTCCTCACCCAACAGCTGGAGGTGGACGAAAACCATGTGCAGCGCATCATCGTAAAGCGTTTTCAAGAGAATTTCCTCTATGAGCACATCTGCCGTACCATCAAAAACGAGTTGGATCGCGAGACCCAGTATTACCTGAATCTGGCGGGAGGCAACCGTTACATGACCCTCTCGGTGCAGCATGTGTTTGAGGAGTTCAACACCCTGTTTTTCTATACTCAGACGCGTGAAAACCAGATCGTGAAGACCATCTTCGACCACAGCATCTACGACGACGACGATGAGGTCTTCCCCATCAAGCACAGGATGACTTTGAAGGAGTATTTCGGGCTATACGGGCTGCAGAGCGATGTTGATGAGCCACGCAAACAGGTGAAGGAAACGTCATTCTCGCAGCATCTGTTCACCATGTTTTCGCAGAGCTTGTTGGGGCGTGGTGACTATGAGGTGATGACTGCCTTACGCGAGAGGTACCGCAATTGGAATTACCTTCGCATCGCTGAAGCAGAAAAGCCCACCAAGGACAATATGACTGCCATTCCTGCCCTCAGCAAGTTCTTGAATTACATCGGTTTCAAGCCTGAACAAAGCGACTCGCTCCAAAGCTACGAGATGGAATACCTCACAGGAGGATGGTTTGAGGAATATGTGTATGCGCTCATCAAGGAGGTGCTCAAGCCCGATGACATCGCCATGGGCGTGCACATCTCCAATGGCGTCATCAAGCACAACAACGAGTTGGATGTGTGTTTCATCAAGGCCAACAAGCTGTTTGTCATCGAGTGCAAGACCGGGGTGACGAGCGAGAGCCTCTTCAACGAGATCGTATATAAGGTCTGCGCCTTGAAGGAGGTGCTGCTTGGCACCAGCAACTCCTACATCTTCTCGCTGAAGAAAGACCACAAGGGCGTTTGGAAAAAGACCGCCAAATACATGGGCATCACCTTCTGCGATTGGCTCAATTTGACCAAGCCAGAGAATCTAAAGCATATCTTGAAGGAAATGAATCGGATTGCGAAAGAGGCGTAAGAACACTTGCCACCGCCGCTTTTAACAATGACAATAACACTATTCCTTAACCACCTTTCTCACGCACTTCCGCCCTTCCTCGTCAGTGATGTTGACGAAGTAGATGCCTGCTGGTAGGTTGCTGATGTTGACGGATAGTTGATTGCCTTCGCCATGTACTATTGCAACGCGCTGCCCGAGTGTGTTGACGACTTCGGCTTGGCGGAGATTGAGGCCAGTGATGGTAACCATGCCGTTGGTGGGGTTGGGGTAAACGGTACAGAAACCCTGTTCTATTGAGTATTCGTCTACATCATAATCAGGCATGGGTGTGTTGGCATAGTGAATCTCTATACGTATGACATCTCTGTTGCACAGTTCTTTGTTCTGCCTGTTGAGATAACCTTCAGAGTATACTGAAAAATCTGAAACCCATGTTCCTTCCACCCACTCGTCACCGTTCCACTTCTCGAAACTGACCACGGCAGGATAGCCCACCTCGTTAAGCTCATAGACGGCACGATTGGCATCGACAAAGGCACCTTCTTGCCATTTCATCAACTTCGCTACAATCAGACATCCTTGCTCATCATAGCTGTTTTCCACGCACTTCACGTTTTCCCAGGTCTCGTTTTCCCATTTTTGTGTAAGCACGCTTGTACAATGGTTTTGTCCGTCATAAGAATAGGTGACCTTGTCGCTGTTTACAAAATAGCCGTCATGGAAACTCTCTGTCAGTGAAGACAGCACATCGTCAGAATCAGAGTAGATTTGCGTTACCCGTTTCACGGGTTCCCAAACGCCGTCGTCTTTAAGTTGGATGGTGGTTACTATTCTTTCATGGTCGTCATAATCATATTGCACAGTCTTTGTATGAACACGACTGGCGTTGTAGTATTCTGTAAGCGCCAGCCTGTTACTCTCATCATACTGGTATGTCGTGCTATCGGCAAACGACCATCGCTTGTGTAGGCTGAAGACATATTTCGTTTGCGACCTGATCAGGTTCTGTTGGAACACGTTCTCCGTCTTATACTGTATTCCAGACGATTGACAATCGTAGCCTACATAATGGCTAGTAACAATGTTGTGGTTGTCATCATACTCATATTTGTAGTCACGTGTGAGGCATTCCTCTCCGTGGACAACATCAACCAATAGGTGTTTCAGTAGTCCGTCGGTATCGTATGAACATTTGAAGTTCCAAACGCCACCATAATACCATTGCGGATTGGTAATGGTGTCGAAATAGATTGTGGCCGAATCGGGTTGGTAAACATAGTTGCCCTGCGATGAGGCTGAGAGGGCTGAACCTAGGATGATCAAACTTAAGATGAATAGTTTTTTCATGGCTATATGATTTTGTATGTTAATTGCAGTTTTGTTTATATAGCTCTGATGTTTCTGGTGAAGGTACAGAAATGACACGTGCAGAAAAAGGTGTGTTGGCCGACAATTGGAAACCTTTATCTAATGGCAACGCGTTTCGGTGCGACGATAAGGCAGGTGTGTTGGCCGACAATTGGAAACCTTTATCTAATACGATGTCTTGTTCTGCCCAAACAGCTGACGGGTAACTTACAAGGGCTGTGAATCCTATGCCACCTAAAATGACATGGGGATATACCTTTGTAGATTCATTAGAGATGGAATATACTAAAGGATGGAAAGTGTTAACACTTCCTCGTTCTAATTTATAGCATCTGACATAATCAAACCAAGCCGGTTCTTGTGGCAAGGGTATTGTATCTTGGTTTCCGTCACATGTTAGGCTAAGCACCAAATACATTGCAATCATTTCTTCAATATCCGTACAAGTATAGTTATTTGAAGCATCAACAATACTATGATTATCGGTAAACATAAGACGGCTTGTCACTTCTCCATTGATGTAAAACACAACCTCTTCTGGTAATATTTCGGCACCAAATACGTATGGTTGACCTGTAATTGAATCTTGAAGAGTCAAAATCTGTGTTGCTTGTGATGAAACTGTGTATTCGCACCCTATTCCATTATAACAGTTTTGCCTGATTTTATTTGGATAATTAGTACCATCGTTATGTGTCCTTTCAAATACATCAACCTCATCATAATCATCATAATTACTTGTTTGGTATCTACCCGTTGTCCATAAACACGGCCAATAATTATGATTCTTTGGCACATAGCAATTGGTTTCAATGTATCCGTAACGGATTTTCTTTTTTGATTGAATCCAACCGGAAAGCATTTTTGGAGTCACATACATATTATATAGTGTGTCCCAAGAACAATAACATTCAATACTATCATTATTGTTAGTAACGGAAAGGTATAGTTTTCCATCATTAAAGAAAAGGGCAATTCTAAAAAAAACTCATTGATAATCAGATAAATATTTGTATATTTGCCACAAATTTAAAGAGAAAATGGACACGTACAAAAGGGCATACAGAAAGCTTGGCAACCAAGGTTTATTTGATTCGGAAGAAAGAA
>JAZLKZ010000037.1:0-10638 GCA_045597845.1 Bacteroidales bacterium
GCAGCGCACAATCTGGAAATAGCGATCCATACCCGCCACCATCAGCAGCTGCTTGTACTGCTGAGGACTTTGCGGCAAAGCGTAGAACTCACCCTGATTCATTCGTGAGGGCACCACGAAGTCGCGCGCGCCTTCGGGAGTAGATTTGATGAGCATAGGAGTCTCTATTTCGAGGAAATCGAGATTGCTCAGATAGTTGCGGACCAACATTGCCATGCGGTGACGCAGTTCGAGGTTGCGGCGAACGGGATTGCGGCGGATGTCGAGATAGCGGTATTTCATGCGGAGGTCGTCGCCACCATCGCTATTATCTTCGATGGTGAAAGGAGGAGTCTTTGCCTCGTTGAGGATGTTGAGTTCCTTGACCTCGATTTCGATCTCGCCGGTAGAGATTTTGTTGTTCTTGCTGCTGCGCTCGATAACGACGCCCTTTGCCTGGATGACAAATTCACGACCCAGACGACGAGCCTTCTCGCACAGTTCAGCGTTGGTCTCCATATTGAAGGCCAGCTGCGTGATGCCGTAGCGGTCACGCAAATCGATAAAAGTCATACCTCCCAAGTCGCGGCTGCGCAGCAACCATCCACAAAGGGTAACCTCTTTGCCGACATGAGCGATATTCAGTTCTCCACAAGTGTGAGTTCTGTACATTTTTTTGGATTTAAGTATTATTGTTTAGCGTTGATGGTTTTTGTCGAGTTATTCAGCCACTTCCTCTGCTGCTGGCGGGTTAGGGTCAACAAACTTATGGATCTTGAAGCGGGCAGTGATAGTGCTATCCTGCAAGAGTTGGATTGAACGTTCGTAAGACAGGGAATCTTTAGATCCGTCAGCCGACTTGTTAGTAAGGTCGCTCCAGCCGATGAACTCAAAGGTATCCTTTTCGATTACCACATTAGTCTTAGCCATGACCTTGTACGACTTCATATCCTTGAGATCTACGCCGCCACCAGAAATGAGTAGATTCTGATTTTCAACCTGAGGCTGGTCGGAAACCACCTCGAGTTTATAGTACTTGGCATAGGGTCCGAGATGCATAGCCACCATAATGGCAAAAACAGCTCCAACGACAACAGCGATGGCAATAAACCAGCGCAACGCCTTCTTCCACCAAGGAGTCTTGTAAACGAATGGATCTTCAGAATCCTTGAGATCCATCTTGGGATACTTGGCGAGATTGGTAAGCGTCTGTCCGAAAATGATATTGACGATAACCTTGCTGTTGATTGCCCAACCATTGGCGTTGAGGATGGGACCGAGATTACGCTTGCGCAATTTAGTCCAAGCGATGAAGACAGAAGGGCCCGAGGTGCAGATAACCAATACACCCAACAGGATAAGCACATTGTACCAAGGATCAATAATCTTCATCACTGCGGCGCCAATCATACCTAATCCCATGCCAATGGCTGCAAAGATACCGGCGAACTTGGCGATATCGAAAGCCGTGGAACCTGCGGGCTTCGGAGCCGTTCCGTCGGCGTTCACATTGCCGGCGGAGGCCATGGCTCCGTCGGTCTTTGCGGTGAGGTTCTGCATCGACTTCGCCTCTTTCTCGGCGGCACTCTTATTCACCTTGTCGGTGATAAAGTTGGCAAGTTTGCGATAAGGGCTGAAGAATGCTTGACGGATACTGATGGGGTTATCGACAATCTTGGTAACCACGGCATCCCAATCCTGACCCGTACGGTCGTAGAAGATAGCGTTCTTGCCCACGCGCATACTGTCCACGTCGCCATCGGTGAGTACCGCCACGATGTTCATGGTCTGGTTCTTCACCTTGTTGGTGCATTGGCAATAGATAAGATACATGCCGCTCAAGCCAGCCGATTCGGCCTGCTTGACCATATCCTCTACACGGATACAAAGGTCGAGGCTACGCTGGTCGATGTAAAGGGTACCACATTGGAAAATGGCTTCGCTACCCTCGCAGCGGCTGTAGAAATCGGTAAAAGACACATAGTTGCGCAGCAGTTGGTAGAAATCACGTTTGAGGAAAAGCAGTTTATCAACCTCATCGATGCCAGCGATATCATCAGCCGTGGCCTTATCTTGTTCGATAAGTGCTTGCAAGTCAGCCTGACGATTTTCTGCCAGAATCTTATCAATAGCCTCGATGCCGTATTCTTCCACCTCGGCGCCAGCCTTGGCATCCTTCCAAGCGGTGTAGGCGTCAAATTTGGCGAGAATGGTGTTCCATTCAGACTCGGAGAAAGAGTCGCGACCGGCAAATTCCTTGTCGAGCAACGCAGTTTTCAGCGTATTGAAAGCCGCAGCCCACGAAGGATTTATCTGACCGTTGATAGACAACAGACACTCCTTGTTGGGGCGTGCCAAAGGATAGCTGGCAATGTCGGCATTGTCGGCGGAGAGCACCTCACCGCTGATAGCTTCCACCTTGGCGACCTGCACATCAAGAGCGGCGGCGGTATCTTCGTCGAAAGCAATCAACTTGCAACGCATAAAGAAGTCGGCAACCTTTTCCTTGATGGCATTGCAAGCCTCAAGAGCAGCCTCGGTATCGGCACCGTAAGGCAGATTCTCGTCGTTGGCGGAATGGCACCAAGCGGCATAGTCGGCGCAAGCCCTATAGAAGTTTTCCAAGATTTCCTGGTCGATACCCTTTTCGCCAGAGCGGTCGTCCTTGTTGCCAATCTTCTCCATAGCCTTGGCAATGACATCCTTCAAGGCCTCGTCTTCAGTGGAAGCCAACGTGATGATGCCGTCGCCATTGAAACGGGTCTTCAAGAAGATAGCCAGACTGTCGCTGGTGTCGGCAATAGAGATGTCATCTTTGTCATGGCCCAACGATTCTACAATCTGCTCGGCGATATTGCGTAAACGCTTGCCGTTCTCGGTCTCGCCGAAGTCAGTGAACTTGAGACCGTCACCGCCATGAATCAACAATTCGGGGTCAGCCAATACGTCACACAACCAATTAGCGGCTGCAACGATTTCCTGTACACGGATTTTGCCATCCTTGTCAGCATCTATCAACTGCAAAGTCTTCTCGCAAAATTCCAATCCTTTGGTGGGACAACTCAAAACCGTCCACAATTTCTGGTCGAGTTCTCCAAGGTGACGGATGTCCTCACCCGTGGCAATGTTGACGCGCATAACGCCTCCAACAGAACAATAATTCCACTGATAGCCTTCTTTTGTGCTAGACATCAGGTTTTTAATCTTGTTTGTCATATATTGAAATGTATTAAAATTCTACGGCAGATACCCGTTTTCACTCCTGTTATTTAACCTTCATGTATTCCTCCAGCAATCTTTGGACATATTTTCCAAAGACGTCAAATTCGATGTTCACAACAGTACCAGGCTGGAAATTGTGGAAATTGGTAACCTTATAGGTATAAGGAATGATTGCCACAGAGAACATGCCGGGTTCGGAATCCACCACCGTAAGGCTCACGCCATTGATGGAGATGCTGCCCTTGGGAACGGTGATGTTCTTCTTCTCGATACTGTAATCGTATTCAAAATAGAAACGCCAACTACCGTTGTCGTCAACCACTTTGGTGCAACGGGCGGTTTGGTCAACATGGCCTTGCACGATATGACCGTCGAAGCGGCCGTCCATACGCATCGAACGTTCCACATTGACTTCCGTACCCACCTGCCAAGTACCCAGATTGGTCTTGAGCATGGTCTCGTCCATGGCGGTTACCACATACTGGCGCTTGGCCTTATCGACCTTGACCACGGTAAGACAGCATCCATCGTGCGCCATGCTCTGGTCTATGGATAGTTCGTCGCCAAAGGGAACCTCAAGCGTGAAATGATAGTTGCTGTTTTCTTTTTCTATAGCTACGACCCTTGCGGTCGTTTCAATAATTCCGGTAAACATAGGGGAAAAATTTCAATTGTCAATTATCAATTCTCAATTATTTCAGATGCGTCTCGTAGTAGTCGAACATCTTCTGATAGAGGTGGACGCGTTCGCGGCCACGCACATTGTGCTCGTGATGAGGATAGATGAAGTAATCCACCTGAAGGTTGTTGTTGATGCAACGCTCGATGAACTCGATGGAATGCTGCCAAACAACAGTGTTGTCTTCGGCGCCATGGATGACCAACAAACGACCTTGCAAATTCTTTGCCTTGTTGAGCAACGAAGCGTTTTCGTAGCCGTCGGGATTCTCCTGCGGAGTGTCCATATAGCGTTCGCCATACATCACCTCGTACCATTTCCAGTCGATGACAGGACCACCAGCACAACCCACCTTGAAGATTTCGGGATGAGCCAGTTTCATGGTGATAGTCATAAAGCCGCCAAAGCTCCAGCCCTCTACACCCATACGCTCTTGATCAACATAAGGCAATGACTGCAAGAACTTTACACCTTCCATCTGGTCCGCCAACTCAATGGTACCCAACTGACGGTGGGTGCAACTCTCAAACTCGAAACCACGGTTGTCCGTTCCACGGTTGTCAAGTGTAAACACCACATAACCATGTTGCGCCAAGAAAGTGAAATAGAGATTGCCACCGCCCAACCAATCATCTGTAACCAATTGTGAATGAGGGCCACCATAGACATAAACCAAAGTAGGATACTGCTTGTTGGAATCCATATCGGGAGGAGTAATCAAACGATAGTAAAGGTCGGTCTTGCCGTCAGCAGCCTTGATGGTACCCAGTTTGATGCCCGGCATGGCATAGTCCGCCAAGGGATTGGGAGCATCGTAGAAACGATAAAGCTCTTTGCCTTTCATATTGTACAAAGCGGCACGAGCAGGAACATTCACAGAGGAATACTTGTCGATCAGTTGCGTACCATCGTTGCTTACCTCCACTTCATGAGTGCCTTCGGCGGGGGTGATGCGTTCCATCTCGCCACTTTTCATGTTGATGCGATAGGCGGAACGTCCTGCGAGGTTGTCCTTATTGGCATATACAAAGAGGTTGGCGCCCTTGGCATCGAAGCCGATAACGCCTTCCACCTCATATTCGCCCTTAGTCAACTGACGTACCAAAGTACCATCGGTGCGATACTGATAGAGATGCTTGTAACCATCGCGCATGCTGAACCAGAGGAACTGCGTGGGGTCGTTGGGAAGAAAATAGAGTCCTTCGGTAGGCTCGACATAACGGGGATTTGTTTCTTCAAACAAAACATTGTCAAGCTTCCCAGTAGTCACATCGTAGCGTTCCAGCCACATGTGGTTCTGTTCGCGATTGATTTTGGCGATGTAAAGATACTGCTCGTCCGGGCTCCAAGTGAGGTTGGTGAGGTACATTTCGCGCTCGGCGACAGAGGTGTCGTTGCGAGTTTGCAGATAGACGATATTTTGCTGGTCACCACTATAGATGCCCACCGTCACCTCGTGGCTCTTCATGCCTGCCATCGGGTATTTGAAAGGAGCGGGAGAGGCGATGCGGCTCTTGGTATTCACCATCGGGTAGTCGGTTACCATGGTCTGGTCCATTCGATAAAACGCCAGCTTGTTGCCTTTGGGAGACCAGAAGGTACCCTTGCTGATGCCGAACTCGTTGCGATGTACCGACTGACCAAAAACAATGTCGGGATTGCCCTCGTCAAGGCGTGCTTTCTTGATGCCATAACGGATTATCAAAGCGCTACCATCGGTGAAGGCGTAGTTGTCGGGGTTGGGGGAAACATCCACGGCATTGTCATCCATGGCATACTCATCCGACTTCGCCACCAAGGTCTTCTTGGCAATATTATAGCAATAGGTCTTGCCGCTCAAACCAAAAGCAACTTCGTTCTCGCTCAACACTTTCATCTCGGGAAAACGACGCAATTGCAAACCATTGGAGGCGGACAGCATACGGTTCAATTCGGACAGTTTCAATACAGGCTTGGCGCTGTTGGCGTTGCCCATATACAAGGCAGAATCCTTGACGAAAGCCACCTTATTGCTTTTCCCTACAAATTGCAAATCACCCATTGCAGCGGTTGGATAGAGGCTCCGCGTCATCAGCTGCGTGGATTCCAAAGTTTTCTGTGCCGAAACCACCGAAACCAGCAGCACGGCAGCAGCAATAACAAATAATCTTTTTGCCATATTTTTCAATACAAATGGGACCAAATTGCCAGGCAGCGCCAAGATCTTTATCCCTAATTGTCAATTCTCAATTCAATAGTTCTTCCAGTTTCTAAATCTCAAGTTGAAGACGCCGAAGAAAGCCTCTTTGAAGATTTTCATGCTCATCTTGGATGTTCCCAACACGCGGTCGGTGAAGATGATAGGTACTTCATAAATCTTGAATCCCAAACGAGTGGCGGTGTATTTCATCTCAATCTGGAAAGCATACCCTACGAACTTCACTTTGTCGAACTTCATTTTTTCCAATACCTTACGGCTGTAGCACACAAAACCTGCAGTGGCATCCATTACCTTCATTCGGGTAACGGTGCGGACATACACGGAGGCGAAATACGACATCATCAAACGTCCCATAGGCCAATTGACCACACTGATTTTGCCATCCACATAGCGCGAGCCTACAATAACGTCACCTTTGCCAGTAGCGCAAGCCTCATACATGCGGGGAAGGTCGTCGGGATTGTGAGAAAAATCGGCGTCCATCTCAATCATGTAGTCATAGCCATGTTCCAATCCCCAACGAAAACCATCCAAATAAGCGGTTCCGAGACCTAATTTCCCCTTACGTTCTTTGATGAAAAGGCGTGTGGGGAACTCCTGCATCAAGCGTTTTACGATATCGGCGGTACCATCAGGGGAATTATCCTCAACTATCAGCATATCAAACTCTTTGTCCAAAGAAAATACCTTGCGGATGATAGCCTCGATGTTTTCTTTTTCGTTGAAAGTCGGGGTAATAACTAACGTATCTGACATAATTTTATATTTTACGTTATACTATATAATTAGCTTGCAAAGATACAAAAAGTTAGTCAATTATGAAAAAAAAATCGTATTTTTGCAACATGAAGATAAATCCTAAATTCAAAGTCCGTAATGTGGCAGGAGAACACATCATTCTTTTGCAAGGCAAAAATGCCGGCGAGATGACCAAAGTAATTTCTCTCAACGCCACATCACTCATGCTTTGGGAACAACTAAAAGACAAAGATTTTGAACTTCTTGACGCCGTTGCCATTTTGCTTGAGAACTACGAAGTTGAAGAAGCCACCGCTTTGGAAGATGCCAAGAAATGGATTGAGACATTGCGCCAAAACGGCATCATCTACGACCCCCAATGATGAGATAGAATTGTGTAATTGTAAAACCTTAACCTCGTTCTCAATGCTCAATACGCAATGCTATTCAATAGCGGGGCATCCCATCGCCATTTCGGGAGGCAAAGAGTTGGAAATAATTGAAAATATTCCAGGATTCGATGTTTTCGCCATCGATCCCACCCCTTGCGACCTTCAGCTCAAATTTTCGGAGGAAGTCATTCCCGTCGATTTCATGCCATTCTACTCTGTAGTTTTTGGGGAAGGGAAATACCTTTGCCAATTAGGCAAGGATGGCAACGACTATCGTTTCTCGATGGTTTCAGCCAATCAGGAACAACGCCATCTAACCTTTTCCCATGCCGAAGGAACCACAATGGTGCAACTTTATCTCAGCGACGCCTTACGCCAAACAAACACTCAGGAAATCTCCGACTGCATCCGCTTTGCCTTGTGGACAGCCGTAGGCCTGTTGTTGGCACCGTTTCAAGCCATGTCGATCCACTCCTCGACAATCGCCTACAAAGGGAAGGCCGTGTTGTTTCTGGGAGAGTCCGGCACTGGCAAAAGCACACACACCAAGCTGTGGCTGAACAACATAGAAAACTCACATCTGCTTAACGACGACAGTCCATTCCTTGCCATCGAAAGCGGAACGGCAATGGTTTACGGTTCTCCTTGGAGCGGCAAGACACACTGCTACCACAACGTGAAACTGCCTATTGCCGGCATTGTAAGGCTCTCGCAAGCGCCCTACAACAAAATCAGACGTTTATCGGTGTTGGAAGCCTTTGGAGCATTGCAGCCCTCCTGTCCTCCAGGACTTTCGCACGACATTTTTTTCACGGACAGGATTGTAGAGATGATTTCCACCGTCCTCAAAACCGTTCCCGTGTTCCACCTTGCCTGTCTGCCCGACGCCGATGCCGCCAAACTCAGCTGTGAAACCATTTTTCACCAGTCATGATCACGTTGCCCAACTCCATAGTCTTTGAAGAGGTGACCGAACGGCTCCAACGGGGAGAGATCGTCACCATTCTTTTGCGTGGAATCAGTATGCAACCGCTGTTGCGCAACGGCAAAGACAAAGTAACGTTGGCACCCATCGGAGACCACATTTTGCAAAAAGGCGACATCGTGTTGTTCCACATCGACGCACCCCACCCCACCTATCTGCTCCATCGCATCATCAAGATTGAGGGAGACCGCTACACCATGCAAGGCGACAACTGCGTAAGCAAAGAAGTAGCGACACGCGACGCCATTGTAGGCATACTCAAAGAGATACGCCGCCCCAACGGCAAGGTACAGTCGTGCGAAAGCATTGGCTGGAGATGGCTTTCGTGCTATGCCTTATGTCGGAAACGCATCCACAACCTGGCGCGCAAATGTTTCAACACCAAGGCTCGGCGTTGGGAGTCGCCACTCCATTTCATCTTGCTCGCCATCCTGATGTGGGCACCCCTCAACGGACTGGGGATTCCGATGGACAACTTCATCTTCGGCATCCGCATCGACCACCTCTACCATGCGTCTATCTACCTTTTCTGCGCCTTTTTCTGGCAAGACTGGCTGCATCGCAACATGAAACCTGTATTGCTGCTGGCAATCCTCACCGGCATCGTAACCGAATTCGTGCAATACCTCCTCCCCTACCGCGGTTTCGACATCAACGACCTCATCGCCAACATCATAGGCGCCACCATTGGATGGTTTGCGTTGTGGCTGTATTTCAGGAAAAAGGAAAAGTTGACGAAGCACCAACACCAATAGAACTCCCAAAGCATTCTCATTGCTGTTTTTCCCTTATTGTTTGGCGGCATGGTATGACTTTTTTCGTTGTATCAAATCAGAATAGTCTCCCAAGTTGTTCGTGGCAGCGACAATCTGCTTTTGAGGAGAAACAAGATAGTATTGTGGCATCACATGAATATCAATCAGTTCACCCATTCCTTTTGCGCTATAGATACAGTCCTTCAAATCGTATCTGCAAGCCATGGAATCCAAACGATGCATATTGTCGCTGATGGCATTGATCATGAGAATTTTGATTCCTTGCTCGTTGAGAATTCTGTAACCCAAAGAATCCTGTTCCTTTTTAAGCTTTGCCATTCCTTCGTAACAACCCCTACACCCAAATCGCCAAAAATCAATCAACAGCCATCCTTGCTGTTGCGCAATGCAGGTCGTGTCGCCCGACATCGAAACCATCGGATAGTATAGCACACTATCTAACGTTTGAGGTATGTCCTCACTGCTGAACGACCAACTGTATGGGATGAATCTGTCGTTGTGGCGCGAGTACAATTTGTATTTCGGATTCGAGAAGTCAAAGATAGCGTCAGTCCACTTCGTTTCAGCGGGATAAGTGATGTTGAGCAATATCGTTATATTCCAAGACATGACGCTTTCTTCCGTGGGAATGGCCTCGATTTTCTCCAGACATTTCGAGTCTTCGTTGTAAAAATAGTCAATGTTATAGTTTTCGGGAATGTCATATTCGCCAGTTTTTTCATTATACACGAATCCATTCTCGCAGAAGCGAGAAAGAATCTTGAATTTAGCGCCATCGATGACACTGTCCCTCATTGAGTTGAAAGCGTATTTAACATGTGCATCTGTCAGGAATTCCAAAAATTCCAAACTCTGCTCTATTTTTTGGGAATAGAAACAATCATAGAACCTTTCTCCTTCGGCGCCTTGCATCAGTTCCCCGTCTTCGTCGTTTACAAAATAGACGGAGTCGGTAGTGAATTTATAGTAGCGACCCTCTTCTCTGTCCATGTACAGAAATGTACCATTGTCGATGGTAATATTGTAATGGAATTCAATCGTATCATCATTGATATGCGTGATGTCCATCGACAGAATTTCCGCCTCGTTCATCGGTTGTCGGACATTCTTTTCCCAATAAACAGATGACAAAATGTTTTTTATCGCAGAATTGCAGCTGGTCATACCAACCAATGCGACAAACATCAAAAAACGTAATAATCGTAGTTTTTTCATTTTTAAAAATCCTGACAGTTACGCATTAGCTAATTATTTCACTAAGGAGATTATTGTTATGACAATGCCTATAATGGAAATAACATCACTTGCAGAAAGACCACCGCCTTGCCCACGCCGAACTACTTTACTATCACAATAAGCCCCAGAATCGTTATTGTGAAAATACACGAAAAAAGATTGTGGCGGATTGAAATCCGCCACAACGGTGTAAGCATTGCTATGGTTTCAATTCTTTTGCATTTGGATTTTCAGCTTCTCCATTTGACTGTTGTTTGGTTGTTGCCTCATGATCAAGTTTCTTGCATAAAAACCAATATGCAAGACACGCTCCACCCCACAGCCAAAGAAAAAGCAGATACCAAGACTCCTTGACGTTGTTCACGAATCCGTCCCAACTCCAAGCGTCTTCAAAAGAAAAAATCAAGAACGCACCTACACCGAACAGTAAT
>JAZLKZ010000038.1:0-3008 GCA_045597845.1 Bacteroidales bacterium
CTTTTAGGCGCCTCGGGACTCTTGGGTCACAACGTCCTCAAACAACTTTTAGAACTCAATCATAGCGTTGTTGTGCTTGTTCGGCACAGCAACGCTATTCATTTAGAGAATTCGCATTCCTACGAAACTCTTATCGGCTCACTGCTCGACTACCACACTTTGGCAAAAGCCGCCGCAGGATGCGACTCCATCGTCAACTGCGCCGGCACCACCGACATGGCTTTGCTGCATTATGAAGACTACCTGCCCGTCAACAGCCACCTTTGCGACTTGTTGCTGCAACTCTCGCATGACCTCAACATCCGCACCCTCGTACATGTAAGCACCGCCAACACCATAGGCTATGGCACTCCAGAAAAAAAGGCTGACGAGTCCGATCCCATGCAACCGCCTTTCTGCCAGTCCTTCTACGCTCTCAGCAAGCAGGAAGGCGAACAGAAAATACTCCAAGCGGCAACTGCAAATCCCGACAACCATTTCATCGTGGTCAATCCCGGATTCATGGTGGGTGGCTACGACATCAAGCCGAGCTCGGGAAAACTCCTCATAACAGGCTATCGCAAACCCTTGATGACAGTGCCCAAAGGGGGGAAGAGTTTCATCCACGTTGCAGATGCCGCCACCGCCATTTGCAATGCTATCTATCATGGAATCAATGGACAACGTTATCTACTCACGGGCGAGAATATGACACTGAAAGCCTTCTACGAACTACAGGCGCAGACCATGGGCTTCCGACAGAAATGCCTTACCCTACCCAGCTGGTTGGTTCGCTTTGCCGGCAAACTTGGCGACCTCTTGCGCGCATTAGGCATCAAGACGCAGCTCTCCACTCGCAACGTAAACCAACTACTTGTGTGCGAGTACTATTCCGCACAAAAAGCCCAATCCGAACTACTTATGCCTTCAATTCCCATCGCCTCCGCCATTCAGGATTTTTGGAAATACCATAACGATAAGTTTTGACTATAGATGACTTTTTAAAAACAATTCATTGGCAATGAAATAAATATGCTGATTTTTCGTTATTGTCTTGTAAACAATCACGAAAAAGATTGGGAATGAACAATAACAAACCAACACCTAAAACTATGAACATATCGAAACTGATGTTAGCAGCCGTGCTGTGCCTGTTCAGCCTAAACCCGTTGGCAGCCCAGGACACCACAAAATCCAAAGTCAAAGCCCAAGGCGTCACCACCGAGATGCTGGACGTGCTGCTCCACTGCGCAGAAACCTGCCAGGCAGTGCAGGGCGGGCATTACGAGATGGAATACCTCTGGAAACCGATGTCCTGTCTGGACACTATTTCAACCACCTATGTCTGCGACTTCCGAAAGATGCCCGAAGACACCATATTCGGCAAGGTTTTCTCCTTGATGTATAATGAAAAAGGGGTCGAAATCACGTCTTATAGACTATATACAGGTCAGGAGTTTGTCACTTATTTCAGCGACGAAAAAGTGGCCAGCGTGCAACCATGCGACCGTTGGGCAGACGACATCATTGCCATTCGCCACAACTACAATTTCTACGAACCGCTGACCGAACCCAGCTACCCCTATGTCAATGTTGCAGAATGGTTGATGGACAGCAACTACACCTTTGTTATGCACGACACCCTGCTCGGCGATAGACCCTGCTACCAAGTGACCTACCGCACAACCGAATCCAAAGATCTTGGTTTTAACAATACGTTGACCCGTTTCGAAGTGACTATGTGTATTGACAAACAGGACTATATGCCCTTGGAGTATGTCGATTATCTTGACATTGTGGAAGGACTAGACACAATGACGCAATTCCGTCGCACGAAGCTCCTCTCTTTCACGCCCGAGTACGACCCGCAGCAGCTGACCCTAAGTTCGATACCTAGCAAATATAAGTTGAAAGAGGCAAAAAATGAGTCGTATCAAGAGCCCAAGACGTTGCCCATAGGCAGGCGAGCTCCTAAGTGGAATCTACCCTCGTTAGATGGCAGCACAGTGAGTCTGTCCGACCTCAAAGGCAAGGTGGTGCTGATAGACTTCTTCTACAAGAGCTGCGCTCCCTGCTGTGCCGCCATGCCCTTCTTGCAGCGTCTGCACGAGCAATACGGCGACCAAGGTCTCGTAGTTGTGGGCATCGACCCCTTCGACGACCCTGTGAAGGACAAAATGGCCGACTTCCTGGCCAAACGCGGCATCAGCTACACAGTTCTTTTCGACAAGAATCAGATAAATTCAACCTACCGCATAGAGGCCTTTCCAACCATCTACCTGGTTGACCGCAATGGCAAGATTGCCGCAGTGCAGATTGGCTACGGCGAGGCGATTGAGGCGGAACTGGAAGAACAGCTAAAGGCACTGTTGAAATGAACGTTTTCGTTAAGGAAAGTCCTTTATAAATCAACATTTGTCTCACTTTATTTTTTAATCGTTACTTACCCTCTACTATTCACTAAAAATTTGTATCTTTGCAATTTGAGAAAGAATGCATATTATGAAACGAATACTTGTTGTTTTTACATGTCTGCTTATGCTTGCAGCATGTGGTCCGCAAACAACCACCTCCACGAAAAAAGGTTCCTCAGGAAAAACATTGGAGTTGCTACTTGTAGCAGACAAGGGAACCTATAGCGGTGATACCAAGGAACTTATCGATTCGCTCTTTCAACGTCCACAAGATGGGATGCCTCAAATGGAACCCATTTTCGACTTGGTAAACATACCCGTTTCGTCGTTCCGCAACACAGAAATGTTTCAAGTGCATCGCAACGTCATTATATGCGACATCAACCCGGAAAATCCCAACAAAGTCTATTTCCACACCGATCAATATGCAGAGCCCCAGGTGATTTTTGATTTTGCAGTCACCGACCGCGCAAAACTGGAAGAGTTGCTCCAAAAATACGAAAAACGTATCCTCGAAGACATCTACAATACCGAGCACCGCAGAATGTTAAAGGTATTCAAGTCCATTGAAGATGTAGAAATACGCGAAGCCATCAAAAAACAGTTCGGTTTCTC